>NZ_PDZE01000001.1:0-432537 GCF_002743415.1 Sporosarcina sp. P3 | reverse complement strand
ATCCAGAAGAGTACCAAAAGGAGTACGCCAGGAGAATAAACGAACTAAATGCACATCTCATCACCTTTCTGGAAGAAGAATTAGACGGCTATCAATTCGGTGATGAAAAGATGAATGAGGAAGCGAATCAGTTATTGGAGGAATTGGTTGAAGAAAATAAAGAGGAGATTACTGTGTTGATTAAACCAACTGTACGGTAAATGGATTAACTCTTTGCCAAGGCTGGAAAGTGGTGGTCTTTGGAAACTTTGATGGAAATTTATATAAAAGGTGGGCAAAGTCGATAAAAAAAAATACGTTAAAAGTGCTTTTGGTCGTCAGTTTATTGTTAGCTGCATTTATTGGTTATGGGGTGTATTGGGCGTTCTATGATATGAGTAGATTGCCGACAGGAGAATACTTGACGGAGGAGACATCTCCTGATGGAAAATACACAGTAAAAGCCTACGTCGCCAACGGAGGAGCTACAGTGCCTTATGCTATTCGCGGAGAATTGGTTTTCAATCAAGGAAATAATAAGACGAAAAATATTTATTGGAATTATAAAGAGGATACAGTAATTATTACTTGGAAGGATAATGATACAGTGGTTATTAATGGGCATTCATTGAATGTGCCATCAGATCAATTTAATTTCAGAAAGCCATAACGTATTACTATATTATTGAGCGCGTTAACTAGATGGTAAATTAAATAGTAGGAATAGTTTTCTGCTGTTAGTATGATGGAGTTACTAAATAGTTAGTTGGAGGAATGTTCAGATGACAAAATATGAATTATCAAACGTGTGGCAGTGGGAAGAAGAGAATTCGAATAAAGGTGGTAATCGTCCGACAGCCGGTGAACGTTTCGAACAAAAACTACCGGTCGGAGAGGCACCGTTCCAACTTTATTCACTCGGAACACCGAACGGTATTAAAGTGACGATTATGCTGGAAGAATTAAAAGAGTTGGATGTCGACGGTGCAGACTATGATTTGTATAAAATCAATATTGGAGCCGACGAACAATTTGGTTCAGATTTTGTCAAGATCAATCCGAATTCTAAAATCCCAGCGCTAGTCGATCAAAGTCAAAGTCCACGTGTGGAAATTTTTGAATCAGGATCGATTTTGCTGTACTTAGCTGAGAAATTTAATCAACTGATCCCGACAGATATTCATGGACGGACAGAGACCCTTAATTGGCTATTCTGGCAAATTGGATCAGGTCCTTATGTTGGTGGAGGGTTTGGTCACTTTTTTGCTTATGCGCCAGAACCCATGAAATACCCAATTGATCGATTTACTATGGAAACGAAACGTCAAGTAGACTTGCTAGATAAAATATTAGCTCAGCGTTCTTATATCGCTGGTGATACTTATACTATTGCAGATATTGCGATATGGTCTTGGTACGGACGTTTAGCTTTAGGAAAATTGTATGAAGGCTCTTATGCATTTTTAAACATGGATGAATATACTCATCTCTTGGAATGGTCTCATCGCATTGCGAAACGACCAGGCGTTCAAAAAGGCCTTGCCGCAGAGTATCAGCCGCTTGGGGAGTAGTTTCTTAATAAACAATGTATGGATGATTTTCTCTTTTAAAATACAATTAAAACCTTATATAGACCCATTATAGAAAACGGTATCGTAAATAGGAAGAGTGGTTTATTCATCAACAGTTCGGGGTTGTTGTAATCAAAAGAACCAACGATCAATTTTATTTAAAATCTACACAAAACACACACGCTTTTCTCGTGAAAATCAAGAGCGTGTGTGTTTTGACGTAGCATTGAAAGTTCTTACGGATTACCAGATTTCATTCGACAGCTTGATAATATGCTCCATTTTACCCCATTGCTCTTCTTCTGAGAGACTGTTTCCTTCTTCTGTACTTGCGAACCCACATTGTGGTGATATGACTAAACGTTCTAATGGGAAATATTCCGAAGCTGCTTTCACTTTTTCTTTCATCGCATGTGCATCTTCTAATTCAGGAGTTTTCGAAGTCACAACCCCTAACACCACTTGTGTATCCTCGTTTTTGATGTTCGCTAACGGTTCAAAACCGCCTGAACGTTCATCGTCATATTCCAATAAATACACATCATAACCAAGCTCATCAAAATACGTAGAAACCGTTTCATAACCACTTGTATATAAATAAGCGGATTTATAGTTTCCCTTACACATATGTGTCGCCACAATCATATCTTCTGGTTTATTCTTTAATGACTCTTTAATAACCCTTACAAATAAATTGGTTGTGTCTGTTAATTTTAATCCTGTGAAATTCTCCATAATACTTGCTAGTTTTGGGTCATCTAATGCGGATAGGATACACTCATCAAACTGTAAATATCTACAACCTGCATCGTAGAAAGCTTGGATAGCATCTTGGTATACTTTAATTAGGTCAGCTGCTAAGACCTCGATATTTGGATATATTTCTTTTTCCTTTTCTGAAATGACTCGTTGGAAAAACATTGTTGGAGCAGGAATCGTATACTTTGCAAATTGTGATCCATCCCCATACTTCTCAACTACGTCAGCTAGAAACTTTAAATCATTTACCATTTCATGATTTCCAAATGAGATTTTATCTGTTACTTTGAAGGATTCCGCCCTAGTGGTTTGTCCAACAAAATCATAACCTTTTTCAACCGCTTCAAATGAAACTCCTTCTAAGCCCCAGAAAAAGTCATGCATAAACCAAGAACGTCTAAACTCCCCGTCTGTAATGGCTTTTATTCCTAAATCAATTTGTTTCTTTACTAATTTTTCAATTTCTACATCTTCAACATGCCGAAGGGCTTCTGCTGTCAATTCGTCATTTATGTAGGCTTTTCTCGCATCTTTAATGGCATCTGTTCTTAAAAAACTTCCAACATGATCATGTTTACCGATTTGTATCATATGCATTATCCCCTTAATAATACTAATTTTTTCTATAGTATTAATTCCATTTATTCGTTCCACTTACAAATCTACTAGACATTAGCAGGTAAGGTAGAGAACGACATCATTAATGTAGCATTAACAACATGTACTTACAAGAATAATCCAACCATTCTGAATGTAACCAAGTGTTCGTATGTGGTACCTCTCTTTAGTTGATTAAGGAATCTGACGTTTGGGATTTAGTGGATCAATATAAAAAATTATAACTAAGAAGAATATGACTATATAAATATAGAATCGAAACAGCCACTGGTCTAACAAGAAAAGACACGACAGTAAAATCAAAGCCTAATCCTCGTTTCTCTATTTTTAAGTAGAGAGTGGAGGATTAGGCTTTTTATAACCATTTATATATATGGAACGTTTTAGTGCTTACGCTTTACTTCGATTCTATAGCCGTCAGGGTCAGTCACAAAGAAGTAAGAAGGTGTTTCACCTGAAAGTCCTTTCAATTCACCTGTTTCATAAGAAGATGCCTTACAGATTTTATGCATTTCTTCTAAATCATTTACTGTTACGCCTAAATGACTGAAACCATTTCCTATAACATATGGTTCTGCATCATAATTATACGTAAGTTCTATTTGTACGGAAGAACCTGGCGAATTGAGATAGATTAAATCAAATTTATTCTCAGGGAATTCTCTGCGACTCGCTACTTCAAAATCAAAAAGTTCAGTATAAAAATCTAAAGTAGCATCAATATCTCTAACACGTAAACAAATTTCAACAAGTACTTGGTTCATTGGATCAACCTCCGTTATTGTATTAACCTTACCTTACCATAGACACGGAATAAGTACACTTGATGCGATTGGGTATAGTTATTTGTTATTTAAAAAGCTTGGACTGACTTAAAACAGTATCGTAATTCTGACAAACATGACAAGTTAAGCGGAAAAAGAGGGTAGGAAAGCATAAATATCTCGCCTATTCAATTTTCGCAATATACCATTTGGCAATTATAAACCCAGTAATGGTTCTAGAAGTTATCACGGGCGTTACGCAATTCAATAAAGTCCTTCAATGTTTCCGCTTGCAGAAAGAGGTTAATTTCTTTCTCTCTGCCGATCGTTGTCGGGAGAGTTGGTTGTCCTGTAGCACGCAATTCCTGAACTTCTTCCAATGATTTGGAGATTTTTTTATTATCTGGCTGCATTTCGTTGGCAAAACGTAAATTAGTTTCGGTATACTCGTGGCCAGCATAAACATTTATATCATCATCCAGATGCTTAAATTTCTGTAAAGTTTCATATTGAGCTTCGTAATCGCCGGTAAAAACCCGACCGCATCCTGCTGAAAACAAGGCATCCCCGCAGAAGAGATGATTCCCCATTAAAAAACTGATATGGCCATGCGTATGACCACCTGTTTCGTAGACTTGGAAAGGTTGGTTCAGCAAGTTAAAAGAGTCTTCTTCCTTTACCACACTATTCACCAAGCCTTCCGTTTCTTTCGGTCCATAAACAAGACTTTCCGGATGACTCGCTAAAATCTCCCGTACCCCGCCAGTATGATCTTCATGCATATGAGTTAAAAGAATGGCCGCCAAACGAAGCTGCTTTTCTTCTAGGAAATCAAGGACAACACTCGATTTTCCTGGATCCACCACAATTGCCTCTGTTCCTTCTTGAATGCACCATATATAATTATCGGAAAAGGCTTTGATTGGATGAACAGTCATTTTATGATTCCTCCTCTTTTTATATATTTACTTTGCGGTTTGGAAATTTTCCCCTTCCACCGACAAGTTTTAATTTATCCTGCTATCATAACATAGAGATTATTCATATACAGGAAGGAGACAACGTCTTTTGTCTGTAATTCAATCCATTCTTCTGATCGTTTTTCTTGTTCTGATCAGCATTGGAAACTTGTCAGATAAAATGATGAATAAGATAACGAATGGAACGCTTCCTAGAAAATGAAGGTATAGTAGGAGGTGTAAGAACCACTAGATAGTAATTTAGCTTGAACAACGTCATCTAGAGAGGGAGTCATATGAATGGATCAAGTAGAGAACAGGTACGAAAAAAGTACGCAAGATTCTAAAACCAAAGACATGATCGTTGTATTTTCTTCATTTACGTTCGTTTGTTTTGCTATCATTTTTGGCCTTTTGGTTTACGACGTACTCACAATACAAAACCTCCTTTCGTTTGATCAACCAATGAAATCCATCATGATTTTAGTTATTTCATCCATTGCTTTAGTAGTCTACGGAGTCGTTTTGACTTTTATTATTCCATCGAATTATATCGATGACAACAATAATAGCTATCAGGACGATTCACTATCAAAGATTCTCATTTTGATGTTTATAGCGGCAATGTTTGAAGAGACATTCTTTAGGGGCATCATTCAAAACGTACTTTTCCTATTTACAACGCACGAATGGGTTGCCATCCTACTAACGACTGGACTATTTCTGGTCATACATATCCAATACTTTAAAAAGCCCATTATGTTATTAAATATTTGCATCCCGAGTCTCGTTTTTGGTTGGATCTATTTTAAAACAAACAATCTCCTAGTACCGATTTTGGTTCACTTCATCATGAATATCGGAATGACCACTTTATTTAAATATAAAATAATTAGCGTTAAGAAATGATCACGCTAGTAACGTGCGGGAGTATATATATGAATAACAACGGACATATTATGGATAAAAGTAAGCTAGCTGATTTCTTGATAAAATGAAGTATGTCAGTCATATAGGAGGAATGAAAATACATATACAGGATGTTCATTCGCTATCGATTGACCAAACGAAATGGCAAGCCATTCAAATCCGTTTAAAAGAGAAGATTACTTTAGTAAACAGAATAACTGCTACTGATATTAAATTTATTGCGGGTGTGGATGTTGCTTACTGGGAAGAGGCAGGAGTGGAATGGGGTGTTTGTAGCATCATCGTCATAGACTATGCTACGAAAGCGGTTGTTGAAGAAGCAACTAGCACTGGAATTGTCACAGTGCCGTATATACCAGGCTATTTGGCATTTCGGGAACTTCCTTTAGTGTTGGAAGCAGTCAAAAAGCTAAACTATGTGCCAGATTTATTTATGTTTGATGGCAATGGCTATTTGCATCCAAGACATATGGGAATCGCAACATATGCTTCTTTCTTTTTGAATAAACCTACGATCGGTATCGCCAAAAGTTATTTTAAAATAGCGGATGCTGAATTTGAAATGCCTGAAAATAAGGCAGGATCTTATGTAGATATTATCATACATAACGACATCTACGGCAGAGTTTTACGAACACATCAAGATGTAAAACCTATATTCGTTTCATGTGGGAACTATATAGACTTACCAACAGCAACCACTATCACGATGGAATTAATAACGAATGAAAGTCGATTACCCATACCCGTTAGGCTGTCAGACTTAGCAACAAAGAAAAATAGAAGACAGCTACGGGATAAGAAATCTTGAAAAAAGCCATTCTCTCCACAAAACGGAGAAAATGGCTATTCTTTATTTATCGCAAAACTACGAATTATAGCTTCGCCCAACGTTCCTCTAACCATTTCATAAACTCTACACCTTTGTCGCCTTCATATGCATCAAAGACATCTACACGCATACGTTTTAATTTATCCGCAAAATCGTCCACAGTATGATCCTTTGGCAAGCTCTTTTTGATGCGTAAGAAAATCTTATCTGTGTTTTTGATAATATCAAAACGTGCAGGGGACGGCCTTTCTACGTCTTCACCGAACGCTGCAAGTGCTTCGAACGCTGCTACTTGCACTTGGTAGACCGTATCATGCTGCATACGATTTTTTAATAAATCTATGACTTTTTCATGTTGATAGCCCGATAAAGTTTCAACTGCTTCGAGACGATCTCGCCAGCTAGACGTATAATTGGCTTGTTTTTTTAATGCTTCATACTGCTCGGGTAATTCGGTTTCAAATTGTTTCAAGTTAGTGCACCTCTTTTTTTCATTACAAAAATAAAATCTTATTTGCTTTTCCTATTATACGTTGTCCCGGTCAAAATAGCGATAATTCGCTTCCTGACAGCATTTCCGGCAAGAGAGTTCGACTTGTGTCTTTATTTCACATTGTATCGAACACCAGGCTATAGGATGATACGCACAAACCAAAGTAAATTAAAATTAGATGGTGAATCCACACCTATACATGATTCAACCGGTCGCTCCATCAAAAGCGGTCGGTTTATTTTTTGTGTATCCCTATTCAAAAATCCCTCTATATAACGTATGAAACGAGCAAGTTACATCGGGGGGAATGGGATATGGAACAACCTGTTATTACGCAATACATGAAAAAGACTGTGCTATTGGTCGAACAGAACGCCTGGCATGAATACATCGCACTGCAGGAAATCCATGAGTATGTCTATAGCTTGAAAAACGAACACGACGACAGACGGTGGATCTATAAGACGCCAATAGAATGGCAGGAAATGTTCCCATTCTGGTCGATGGAAATGATCGAAAGCGTCTTGCTGAATTTAGTTCGGATGGGCTTTCTCGAAGTGAGGCACGGCAGAACCGGCACGAATTCGAAGTGTTTCCGCATTCATTATGCTAAGTGTTAATAGGAAAAACTGAATAACCTATAGGAGTTGGAGAGCCATAATTCCACTCCTTTCTTAGCGTAAATAAAATTAATTTTTAAAAGGTGTATCCTTTTCCGGAAAACTCTCTATATGGAAGGTGAAGAGTGCAAAGTGCATACTCTTACAACCGGTACGAGGGGGACCACCACATGACATTATTAATTGACGAACAACCAATTCCATTATTGCCTTCATTGGCGATGAAAGTAGGAATAAACGCTGCGCTATTTTTGCAACAACTGCATTATCGCTCACTTATTTCGAAAAATATCCGAGACGGCCATAAATGGATTTTTAACACATATGAAGACTGGACGAAAGAATTTCCGTTCTGGTCGTCACACACGATCCGGCGCATTATTTACGATCTCGAAAACAAAGGTTATGTCATTTCGACCAATCAACACAACTACATGAAAATCGACAAGACGAAATGGTACCGAATCGACTACAACAAGTTGCCCGCAAGTACGTTCGAAATTGAACAGACTGCTTGCCTAGAATTGCCACATGCGCCTGTCGAAGTGAAGCAGTCTAGTTGTCCAAAACTGACACTTCCACGTTCTGAAAAAGAGCAGAAGGAGGTTACGAAATTTAGCAAGCCAATAACCAAAGAACTTAAAGAATCTTTAAATATAAAGAATAAGACCATTGTCGAGATGAACCTCGACGTCACCCAATTTGTAATTCAGTACTTGAATGACAAAACCGGAAAACAGTTCAAAAGCGAGTCCACAGCTACCCGCAAATTTATCAACAGCCTAATCAAAAACGACTACACACAGGAAGACTTAATCCGTGTGATCGATTTGAAAGCCAGTCAGTGGTTGAATGATCCTGAATTCAGCGTATTCCTTCGACCGTCGACGCTATTTAACGCAACAAACTTTGAAAACTATGTGAACGAACTGGTCGCAGCGAAGAAGCCGAAACGACGCATGCTCGTTCCACCGGTTCTTGATTTTGGAATGGGAGGGAATCACTGATGACGAATGAACTAGTGGAAAAAAGCCTTCTTGGCACGATGATGGAAGAAAATTATCTGGTCCTCGATAGCGGCATTCAAATAGCATTTTTCGAGACACAGCTTCACAAAAATATTTTCTTGTCCATGAAAGACTTGGCAGTACAAGGGCGTTCCATCGACTTCATCACGCTACTCACGACACGAGAACCGGCAGAACTCGGCGGAGCCAATTATGTCTCGGATCTACGACGCTTTGCGAATCCAGCACGCTTCGACGAATACTTAGACATCGTCATCGACAAGTGGAAGAAGCTCGAAACAGCGAAAATCCTACAGCAAGCGATTATGGAACAATGGCCCATCGCGGATATTCATAAAGCACTCGACGAAATCGACAGCGACCACACTTCGGATGAATTGCGTTTGCTCGACGATTATCTTGTGTCGCAATACGAGCGTCCATTCATCGAAGCACCTGATATGACGGGCATTAGCACAGGACTACAGTCAATGGACTATTTGCTGAACGGCTTCCAAGACAGCGAATTCATCGTCATCGCAGCACGTCCATCGATGGGTAAGACAGACACACTCAACCATTTCGCGCTGACTGCCGGCTTGGAAGGTCATTTACCGATCGTCTTCTCGCTCGAAATGAGCCATAAAACTTTGTCCGACCGACTCATCGCGTCAACTGGGGGATATAGCCGATTGAAGATGCGCAATCCGTATAAATACTTCCCGGAACCGCAGAAGAACAGCTGGATGACGTCACTCGAACTGTTACAAAGTGCGACGATCCGCATTGACGACAGAAGCGGTATTAAAGTGAGCCAGATGAAAGCGGCAGCTCGCAAAGTCATCAAAGCTCAATCCGACAAGCGGCCGATCATTTTCGTTGACTACTTGCAGATCATCCGGCCGGAAGAAGGCACGCTGAACCAAAACCAAGCAATCGGCCAAATTAGCGCAGATCTAAAAGCGATGGCGAAAGAATTCAACTGCCCCGTCGTCGTCCTGTCCCAGCTATCGAGAGCCGTCGAACAACGGCAAGACAAACAACCGATGATGAGCGACCTGCGTGACTCCGGCAACATCGAACAAGACGCTGACGTCGTGTGCTTCCTCTATCGCGACGACTACTACGACCGCGATTCCGAATTAACGAACCATCTCGAAATCACCGTCGCCAAACACCGCAACGGTCCAGTCGGTGGCTTCACCGTCTACTACGACAAAGACACTGGCCGACTTGGAAAACTTCATGACTCAAACAGAGGAGAGTGTACCTATGATCACAGTTGAAGAACTATTCGATTACGCAGTAGACACCGACATGTCCCTAACCGCTCACAGCATCTTCTGGGCGATTACGAACGGGAAAATTCGCAAGGACGAAGACAGCGAGAAACTGAAAGAGATTGAGTTCGACCAAGAAGCGATCCAGCAATGGATGAAAGACAACACATTGCGGATTGGCGAAATTAAACTCTTTGTGGTAGAAAGCAAGCAACCTAACTGGTATGCGTTTTATTTTGGCAAAAGAGAAGCGGATGCGTATCGACTACATAGCGAAAAGTTCCATGAGACGGGTGTAAAGGTAACGCATGCAGATCGACTGATGTCGTACGTACTGGCGTTTGCGGAGACGGGGGAGGAAGAGAGTTTATATGAGTACAGGAAAAAGGTTATGCAGTTTCCGGTGTATGTGGGACATGTAGAGGCAGGGAAGCGTTTGATTCATCATGAGTGAATTGAGAGAGGAGAGAGCGCTATGGAGATTACGGATATGGTGTTGATCCCGGTAATTGTTGGATTGGTGGATGCATTGAAGGGGTATGGTCTGCCGAAGAAGTGGTGGCCGGTTGTGTCGGTGTTGCTTGGTGTGGGTGGCGGGGTGGTGTATGTGTATCCTGGGGATTGGGTTAGTGGGGTTTTGAGTGGATTGGTGATGGGGTTGTCTGCTGGTGGGTTGTATAGTGGGGGGAAAGTTGTGGCCCGGAATGTTGAGGTGGAATAAATAGGGCAATTAGAAGTGTTGCTTATTTTAAAAAAGGAATGTACCGATGATTCTGATATAGTTACAATAGAATACATACCATTTCGAGGATAAAAAGCATAAGAGGAGCTTTTAAACAGTCCATCATAGAAATAAATTTCTAAAAATAGGAGGCGATTATATGAATCAAATCAATACGTTAAAGAATCCTATCTTTAAACTGAAATGCAACTGGTCGGTCATGGCAAACGAGAGGCTTCCGTTTTACAGGAAGCCTTTCAAAATATAGATGGGGATATGAAGAGTGATATATATGGAAAGGGGACAGTAATTGAGGACTTTCAAGAAAAGATAGCGACGTTACTAGGTAAGGAATCTGCAGTCTTTTTTCCAAGCGGAACGATGGCACAGCAAATTGCATTGCGCATTTGGTGTGATGAACAAGGTACAAAAACGGTTGCCTACCATCCACTCAGCCATTTGGAAATCAATGAAGAAGACGGACTGAAAGAATTGCATCAAATCCAAACAGTTTTGCTCGCTGATAAAAACCGTGTCATCGAGTTAGATGATGTGCTGAAAATGGACAAAGGGATTGCCTGTTTATTGCTAGAATTACCTCAGCGTGAGATTGGCGGCCAATTACCAAGTTTTGAAACCTTGGAACAAATTTCTAGCTACTGTCGTGAAAATGACATTAAGCTACATCTCGATGGAGCACGTCTTTTAGAAATCCTTCCATATTATCAAAAGACAGCGGCAGAAGTTAGTGCACTCTTCGACAGCGTCTATATTTCGATGTATAAAGGGCTTGGCGGCATTGCAGGAGCAATTCTTGCGGGTGATCATGACTTTACGGAGAAATCAAAAGTATGGAAAAGGCGGTATGGCGGAGATTTGATCAGCTTGTATCCCTATATCATCACAGCTGATTACTATTTTGAGCAGCGGTCACAGAAAATAGAGCAGTATTTTGAAGATGCCAAGGAACTAGCAAGGTATTTTAATTCATGCCACGATGTTTCAACCGTTCCGGAGATTCCCGTTTCCAATATGTTTCACGTCCATTTTCATCAGGCGAAAGAACAGGTAGTTTCTGTATTGATAGAAGTTCAACGAGAGACAGGGGTAGGTATCACGGGGAATCTTGTTGAAATTGATGAAGATTCTTGTTCTGTTGAGGTTAGTTTAGGGGATCTATATGCAGAAATACCGAAAGAGATTTTGAGACGAACATTCGAGCTGTTGGATGAAAAGATGATGGAGTTGAGTGCGGAGAAGGATTAGTGTGTCAGAAATGATTTTTTGAAGTACCTGTGCGTGAAACAAACATGAATGTTTGTTTCACGCACAGGTACTTTTTTAATGGATTTTTAATAGATTAGTTGTTTATTAAAATTTTCAGCTTTTTATCAACTAATATAAAACCTATTCCAGATAAAAGGGCACCGACTGAACCTACAGCTGCTGCTATACCAATATCTCCAAACATCATAGTTGATAATAATAAACCAATAGCACCGATTATTATTAATAAGATTGCTAATATTTTCATTGTAACCTCTCCTTCAATTTCACTAATAAAGTACTTAATACATACTATCTTATATTAATGAATTTACAATATAACTAGCATAATGTCATAGTTTTATATCAAATCATGTATTTTTATAGAGTAAAATGACATAAACATATTGAATAGGAGTAATGTGCTATAAAGAATTGTTGAATCATGTAGAATGGAGTACGAAGAAAGTATGTTTAGTTCAATAAAATGGATTAAATGAAAGCTGTAATTTAAACAATCAATATTTACGTACTACAGTTGAATATACGATGAATTTGTAAATAGCTGTTTATTTTAACGTCTATTGAAGTTTCATACATATATATTTAAACTTTATATCCTTTGAAACTTATTTTGCAATAAAGCGTCTGTACGTCGCTAGTATCTGAAAAAAGAAATTAGTACTTATTAATAAATCACTAGATACAAAGGGGAATTAGAAATGTTTAAGAAAAGATTTTATGCAGGAAGTGCTTTAGCAGTTTTATTATTGGCTGGATGCGGAACCGATGATGTGAAGGAAGAAAAGAGTGACACAGCTCAAGTAGATGAAGAAACCCAAGCTGATGAAAAAGGTAAAGTGTTAGCAGCTGAGGATTTTGACAAGATGTATACGAATCCTAAGAAGTATAAAAACTACGAAGTAAGCTACATAGGTAGAGTGATGAATACTCCAGAAAAAGATGATGACGGAATTTACTTGCAAGTATATGCAAATCCAGAGAAATATGAGCAAAATACAATTGTATTCTATCCGGATGCATCTTTGTCAATATCTGACGATGATTATTTAAATATAACAGGTGTAGTAAGAGATGAATTTAAAGGTGAAAATATGATGGGGGCAGAACTCACAATGCCGATGATCGAAGCAACAGAATTAGAAGTGATTGGCTATACAGATGCCATGGCTCCTACGTTGCAGACGATTGAAGTCAACGAAACAAAAGAACAACACGGGTTTGAAATGACAGTAGAGAAAGTGGAACTGTCAGAAAAACAAACACGCGTGTATTTCACGATTAATAATAAATCTGCTGAAAAGATCAGCTTCTACAGCTTTAATTCCAAGCTAGTCGCTGGTGGGAAACAACTTGAAAACGAAAGTGATTATGAGTCGGATCTAGCAGAGCCTCAAAGTGATATTTTACCAGGTACAAATACATCAGGTGTAGTGATATATCCACCTTTGAGCGAGGATATTACTGAAATCCAAATCTATGCAGAGGGTTCTAGTGATAATTATGAAAATACTATTGAACCGTTTACGTTTGATGTGAGTGTTCAGCAGTAAATATATGTTATTGAATAAGTGTACCTATGTATAAAGCTTTTATGAATGTTCACATAGGTGCTCTTTTTAAAATAATATGGAGGAGATTTTATGAAGAACCCTTCTGATTTACATTTTGAGTTACATAATAAAATAGAAGAAACTAGACCAAAAAAGAATGGAACCGGAAATATAGATGAATGTATCTCATATTGCGAAAAAGGAATGGATAATTTAAAAGCTTTTATTGATGAGTGGGTAGAAGATTTTGGTGAAGTTGATGCAGTACCACCCTCTATATACTGCCGAGATCAGCTAATCCGATGTTATCTTATTAAGGGTGATTATGATAAAGCATCAGATGCTGTTAAGCGAAGTCTTGAATATGGTGCATGGTCCGAGGAAGAGGCTAATTCTTCTAAGTTACGTATTCAACAATTAGAAATAGCCCACCAAAAAGTAGTTGATAGGTTAAATAAATATCCTGGAACCCCACAGAGTGACCTTTACAAAGTCTTTCCTGACTTAGATAGGGATGCCTTAAAGTGGTACTTTGCTAACTCTTCCTCTCTTATAAAAAGAAAACATAAAAATACATATTCACTTTGGTTGCCTGGTCAAGAAATTCCCAAAGAAAATATCAAAGAACTCAGCCCTGTTAAGGAGATTAGTAATGAGATCCTAACAACTTCAAAGGAAATTATTTACTTGAATAAATTTCCTGATTGGTATGTATCAGTTAGTTTTGGAGATTCAAGTTCAAAAAACTTTGCAAAAGCTTTAACGTTAGCTAAAAGTGCACCTCAATTTATTGAAAGTAAAGATGAGTTAGACAATAATATATACCAAGCAATTTTTTCAAATAGTTCAAAGGAATATCTAGCTTTTGTATCACTGTATGAATTAGTCAGTAGTTGGAAATCTACTTTCGTTATAATTAATGGTGAAATAATGGATAGAAAGATAATCGGGGGCTTAAATTATTGTTACGGAGACAAGATTCGTTCTGGAAATCCTGAATTCTGTTATGGGGCTAGCATGTTCACTGAAAATCCATTTGGATGTCATCGTCTTCAGATCAGTGCTTTTAATAATCCGTGGTGGTCTTTTGGTCGCTTTGACAATAAAGGAGTCTGGTGGATAGATAAAGACGCAATTAGAAAACGAATTGCTGAGTACTCAGTTCCGTATTTATCTTGTCCAGCATTTTCTAATGACAAAGTTCTTTCAGGGTTGAATAGTCTTCCTGATTTTATCAATCCTAAAAAAGATCCAAATTGGATTGCTACAAAAGATTCTGTTAGTCCTAAGGAAATTAATAATAGCAATCAACGAGAAGTAAATATTGATTTGAAGTTAACTGATTCTACACTCACGAAGAAAAATGCTGGATGCTTAACAACCGTACTAAGCCTCGTAACTATAGTTGCGGCATTGTCGTTTCTTATCATTTTATAGTAAAATACTATTATTGCATTATTGTAACACCAAAGTGCTTTATTTTAAATTATATTATTACCAGTACAATTTAGGAGTATTTATGTGAAAAAAGTCTTTACGTTATTTTTAATGACAAGCATGTTAGCTGCATGTGGATCGGAAAAAGTAAAAGATGAACCAGAGATATCACCTGATTCTGAAGAAGTATTAGATGAAATTGAAGTGAATGAAGTTGAAGAGCCAACTTCTAATCTAGAAGAAATTAGTACAGACATATTTAAGTATGCAACTGATGTAAAAGTTACAGATGCGATAGACATCAATCAATATGTTTCCATTATAGTTCATATGGATAACACAGATAATGAAGGCATGGCTTTTCAGCATGTAGTTAATCAAACTTATGATTTTCTACAACAGCCTGCTCTAAAAGAAGCGGATAAAGTTGGAGTTAATGTCGTAATTGTTGATAGGAAGATTGGTATGTTTGAAGTAGATACTGCTAAGTTCATACCGAATGACGATGTTCCAATGAGTGACGCTGTTATGGTGGCTTCAGAAATTGAGATGATTTCACCAGAGGTTAAAGAGTTTGGTGAGATTATGGGGTCGTGGTAACGTGAAGTGTTAATTTAAAGTATCTGTACAATAAACTTTATTTACAGTACTAGTGAATAGGCTACACTTACTTGGACAATAAAATTAGGGTCTTGTAGAATACAACCAAAGAGATGAGGCGGATCTACATGACTGGAAATAAAAAAAGACGGAGCTACACGACGGAATTCAAAACCCAAATTGTTCAGCTTCATGAAAATGGCAAGTCGCGTAAGGACATCATTCGCGAGTACGATCTATCATCTACATCCTTCGATAATTGGGTGAGACGGCACAATGCGACTGGATCGTTTAAAGAGAAGGACCAGCGAACAGATGAAGAAAATGAATTACTCAAATTACGGAAAGAGAATCAACGTCTCCTAATGGAGAATGATATTTTAAAGCAAGCCGCGCTGATTATGGGAGTTAGAGAATAACCGTCATAAATACTCGGTATCAGCAATGTGCGACGTCCTAGGAATCGCTAGAAGTACGTTCTATTACAATCCTGTTAAGCAACTGAAGGACGACACACTTCAAATAGAAATCAAGAAAATCTTCAAGCATAGTCGTAATAATTACGGAACTCGGAAAATCAAAATAGAATTAGCGAAAATCAACCGAACGGTTTCTAGACGGCGTATTGGACGTGTCATGAAGCAGTCGGGTCTCGTTTCAAACTACACGGTGGCTCAATACAAGCCATTTAAATCAAAAGTGAATGAAGAACCTGTGAAAAACATTCTGGCAAGAAACTTCAACGGTCAAGGAGAACTAGCTGTAGTTGTCAGTGATTTAACCTATGTTAGGGTGGATGGAAAATGGAATTACGTATGCTTATTTGTCGATCTTTTTAATAGGGAAATCATTGGCTACAGCGCGGGTCCAAAAAAGACCGCTAAGCTTGTCTACCAAGCCTTATCCAGCATTGAACGCAGCTTGGATCGCATTCAACTTTTCCATACAGATCGTGGTAGTGAATTTAAAAATCAACTTCTTGACGAAGCATTAGAAAATTTTGGCATTAGACGGTCACTTAGCATGAAAGGATGTCCGTACGATAATGCCGTCGCAGAAGCGATGTTCAATGTAGTCAAAACAGAGTTTATTAAGCAAACGACCTTTACCTCTATTAATCAGCTAGAGCGCGAGCTACAGGACTATGTGAATTGGTTCAATCGAGTTCGGATTCACGGAACCATGGATTATCAAACACCGATTGAGTATCGATTAAAGACCTTATAAAATCTGTCCGATTTAGTGTTGACAATACAGTTAGCAGTAGGGACTGTAGTCCAATAGGTAAAGTTTGTGACTGAAAATACATAAAATTATTATTACTTAGGTGGGTTGAATTTGAATAGTTATGAACGCTATCAAGAAGAAATGGTGGAAGATATAAAAAACACTTTGGATGAAATGGGGACACAACCAATTTTGTTTATAGGTTCAGGTTTATCTAAGCGATATTTTAATGGTCCCAATTGGATAGAGCTTTTAGAATTATTAAAAGAAAGATGTCCTGAAATAGAAAATGATGTTGGTTACTATATACAAGATGGCATTACACTTGAGGAAATAGGAACTATTTATACAGAAAGTTATAGAAAATGGGCTTGGAGAAACAAGGACAATTTTCCAGACGAATTATTTGAAGCAAATGTTCCAAGAGATGCATATATAAAATTTGAAATCAGTAAGATATTCCAAGACATAACTCCGGCTACATTAGAAGAAATAGAGGATAGAGAACTTAGAGAAGAACTAGAATTGTTAAAAAGCATTCAACCGCATGCTGCTATAACTACAAATTATGATGTTTTTATTGAAAACATATTACCAGACTATCAACCTATAGTTGGTCAACAAATTTTAAGACCAGATACTATGTCGATAGGAGAAATCTTTAAAATACATGGCTGTATTAGTGTGCCTAAAGAATTGGTATTCAATAAAGAAGATTATAAAATCTTTATAGAAAAGAAAAAGTATCTAAGTGCTAAGCTTTTAACATTCTTTGCAGAACATCCTCTGTTATTCATCGGTTATAGTGGAAATGATAAAAATATACAATCGATTCTTTCAGATATCGATGAAATAATTTCAATCAATGGTGAACTAATTCCTAATATCTATTTTCTCTCTTTTAATAAAAATTTAAATAATGAAGCACAACCTCCAAAGGAAAAAATATTCGTAATTAATAAGAAAGAGATACGAGTGAAATTTATCGAAGCATACTCGTTTTCTTGGATATTTGAAGCGTTTTCAGCTAACAAAGCTGTTGATAACGTTCATCCTAAATTATTAAGAGCACTATTAGCGAGAACTTATAAATTAGTAAGAAGTGATATTCCAAGACGAAGTGTAGAAGTGAATTTTGAAATGATTCGACAAGCTGTTAAAGATGATGAATCACTTCCTAATTTATATGGAGTTTCATTTTTAAATAACCCAAGTGAAATAAATATTCAATTCCCTTTAACTTTAACTGAAATTGGGAAGGCTTTGGGGTTTAACGGATGGCATGGAGCTGATAATTTGATTTTTCAAATTCAGAAAGAAAAAGGAATCAACATAAAGAAATCCGATAATAATTATCATGTTGCAATTCCTACAGGAAGTTCAAAAATTCATAAGTACTCTCAACATACCATTGACTTGCTTCAATCAGTAAAAAATAGAGAGACCTACACTCTGAACCTTTAAAAATACATTGTTACTTTGATTTTTAGAATAGAAAAGCATAAGCTCTAAGCAAGTGAAATTATATTTTGCTTGCTTAGGGCTATAAATAATTCTTAGTATCTCTATATGATTCGAAGTACCAGTTCCCAACATAATTCAGAACAGTGTCGCGACAAATTATCTTTTCACTCAAAAGGAGTGAATTACGTTGAAGAAATTCACTATAATTTTTTGGACTACCATACTAATCTCACTCGTTCTGCTAGGCTGTCAGCAAACGAAGTCACTTACTGTAAGCGACTATTCATCGGACGACACAGCTGCAGTGGTACGAGGTGAAGAGATCACAATCGGAGACCTTCGATTTCTGTATCCTGATGACAAAGCGCTGGCCAATCTGGACGGTATGGTGAAACTGAAACTGATTGAACAGGAAGCGGAAAAGCTGAGCTTGGATATTTACGAGGAGCAAAAGATTCATAAAGAAATGCTGCAATCGATTATGGATAGCGATGAAGATTCAGACATGCCTGATTTCATTGATTCATAAGCCGAAAAGCTTGATATGTCAGCAAGTGAATATGCCGAACAGTATGCGGATATCAGAAGTAAGCTCGATGCATCGCTGGATGCGTATATTCAAGTAATTAGCGGAGACGTAGATCCAGATGAAAACGACGACGAGATGATCAACCATTCTCTTCAGCAATTGGTAAAAGATCATGAAGAAGAAATCGATATACGGATTCAGGAAAACGGCAAATAAGATATACCCAATATTTACTTTGTACTTTCAATCAGCAGAAATTCATATTTTCGTGCACAAATACCGTGATCAAGCACCAGTGGAATCCCTATAAGTCCTGAAGGCCTCACATCAATTCATTAAATTGATGTGAGGCCTTTTTTCTTGTTTAGCTAGTTATATATATTCTCCTAGTTCTACCTTATTTAGAAGACACCACTAAAAACTTTATCGGTTGCTTAGTTAGGTTATACCAATAATGAGTCTTTTTCGCATCAAACATAATGGATTGCTGTTCGGTTAATTCCGTCTTTTTTCCGTCGATTGAAACGGTTAAGACTCCTTCAACGACGAATAAAAATTCATGTCCGCTATGTGTGAACGCATTCCCATCGTTTTGCCCTGGTTGGAGTGTCACTAAAATTGGCAAGTAAGAAGCGTCATGAATACCATTTGATAAATCTTTATAGTAGAACTGTTGGTGTCTATCTTCAAATGTCTGTTCCTCTTCATCTTCTGGGAAAAACACAGTAGGGTTTACGTTCAAGGCATCTGCTACTTTTTTTAAGGATTCCAGTGTGACACTAGACTTTCCGCGTTCTACTTGAGATAAAAAACTGATAGAAACACCTGTTAAACCTGCCAACTCTTTCAACGTTAACTTTCGTTCTTTTCGTAATGATTTTAAAATACTACCAATGGATTTTACCACTATGGATCTAACTCCTTTACGTGCGTACATATTTTCCATCTATCATACAGTACAAAATATGAAGCGTACAATTCAAAGAAAATATTGACAGAAAATTAAAAACTGCTAGTATAGTAAAAAAAGGATATTGAAGTGACACTTCAATTACCTAAAAGGAGGCAATATATGATGGATCCCAAACAAATGAGGAAAGTATGGATTGCTAGTTTGGTAGGTAGTTCCATTGAATGGTTTGATTATTTTCTATACGGTACAGTAGCTGCACTCGTATTCAATCAAGTCTTTTTCGTTACAGAAGATCCGACAGTTGGTCTCTTATTAGCCTATGCATCTTTTGCTTTAGCATTTTTCATTCGTCCGTTTGGGGGAGTCATTTTCAGTCATATTGGAGATCGTATTGGACGAAAAAAGACACTTGTTATTACATTAAGTCTCATGGGAATAGCGACATTTGGGATGGGATTGCTACCAACGTATCAAGCAATTGGTGTATGGGCTCCTATTTTGTTAATCACTCTTCGACTCGTCCAAGGGTTAGGGATCGGTGGAGAATGGGGTGGCGCTCTGTTGTTAGCGGTTGAGTACGCACCTAAAGAAAAGCGCGGCTTGTATGGAGCGATTCCACAAATGGGCGTAACGATCGGGATGGTGATGGGAACAGTCGCACTATCGATTATGACGTTATTACCTGAAGGTTCATTCATGACATGGGGCTGGCGTGTTCCTTTCCTACTTAGCGCAATCCTCGTTCTCTTTGGTTTGTGGATCCGAAAAGGAATAGATGAAACACCATCATTTAAAAAGGTACAAGAATCTGGTGATATACCTAAGTTGCCGATCGTGGATACATTGAAATACCATTGGCGTGAAGTGTTGATCGCCATTGGTGCGAAAGTAGTTGAAACTGCCCCTTTCTATATTTTTGGAACGTTTGTCGTGTCATATGCGACATCAAACTTAGGTTTTTCACGAACAACGATTTTAAATACAGTTATGGTAGCTACGATTGTGACTACTATTTTAATTCCTATAATGGGTAGTCTATCCGATAAAGTAGGACGCAAAAAACTGTATGTTGCTGGTACGATGGGCATGTTATTATTTGCTTTTCCATACTTTTGGATGTTGCAACAACAATCGGTCTTCTTATTAGTCACAGCGACAGTCATCGGATTGGGAATCATTTGGGCACCTATTACTGCAGTGCTTGGAACGATGTTTTCAGAAATCTTTGATGCAAAAGTACGCTATACAGGTATCACATTAGGTTATCAAATCGGTGCAGCGGTCGCGGGAGGAACGGCTCCGTTAATAGCAACAAGTTTATTACTGAAGTTTAACGGATCGTATGTACCGGTTGCTTTATATATCATGTTCACAGCTGTTATTTCATTGGTAGCAATATGGGCTGTAAAAGATCGCAGTAACGAAGAGCTGGATGATCCTGTGAAAGAATTACCTATAGAAGAAATAATGAGTACTAAAGAAGCAACACAAATGTAAATTATATTGAGAGTGGAATATGTTTATAGTTAATTGGAGGAAAGTAGTATGCTAATTGTAAATGAAAGAGAAATCATGAAGACGTATGGTATGAAAGAAGCGATCCAGGATGTAAAAGACGTCTTGACGGCAAAAGCGGCAAGTCAAATCGCTGCCCCTCATCGCACAGTAATCGAATTCCCTCAACATGAAGCATCCGCCTTATATATGCCAAGTGCGAATCTAGTAAAAGAAGTGACAGCGGTAAAAGTAGTTACCATCTTTCCAAACAATCCGTCCAATGGAATGCCGACTACGCAAGGGGTAGTATTAGTGACAGACGCACAAAATGGAAAGCATTTGGCGATGTTAAATGCCTCGTATCTCACGAGATTACGTACCGGTGCGTTGTCTGGAATTGCTACAGATCATTTGGCGAAAAAAGACGCAAGTGTCCTAACGGTTATTGGAACAGGGGCTATGGCTTTTGAACAAGTGCTAGGTGTATTGCAAGTACGTAAAATCGAGCGTATTTTGTTAGTCAATCGCACACCTGCAAAAGCGCAAGTATTCGGACAGAAGCTACAAGACTTTGGTGTAGAGATTCCGTTTGAAGTACTAGAAGATGTTTCTGAAGCGGTCCGTCAAGCAGATGTAATTTGTTGTGCGACACGATCCACTGAACCTGTATTTAATGGAGCAGATTTACAACCTGGCACACATGTAAATGGAGTAGGTTCTTATTTACCTCATATGCTAGAAATGGATGTAGAAACTATTACACGCGCTTCAAAAATAGTTGTGGATGATTTTGAAGGTGTAAAAGAAGAAGCTGGCGAACTGATGAACGCAGAGAAAATCGGGGAATGGTCTTTTGAGAACGTCTATAGTGAATTAGGCAAATTGGTAACGAAAGAAGTAAGTGGCCGCGAGAATTCAGAAGAAATTACGCTATTCAAATCAGTCGGTGCTGCGTACTATGATTTAGCAGTTGCCAAAGGAGTTTATTCAAATGCAAAAGAACATGACGTCGGAACAGAAATAGAAATTTAAGAAGTAACTCAGCTGTCCATACTATATATTAAAGCGTTAACCTCAATTTTACGAGGTTGACGCTTTTTCATTTATTGTCACGAGAATACAAACACTAAAATTCATACATTTCATTACCTAAAAACTGTACAACTTTCTTTTGAAACTATTTCTCCATTCCCGCGTCTATACGCTGATTACTAAACGAGATTCAACAATCTAGAGAGGATGAAAGTATATGAAGAAAAAGTTATTGACGATTGTTGGGGCATTAGTGCTTGCGTGTAGCTTGCCTATGTCGGGTGCAGCTGCAGGTAAACAGCTATTTCCAGATGTGCCACCCACGAAGCACTATGCAGAAGCAGTGAATGATCTGGCAACACGTACGATTATAGGAGGTTATCCCGACGGTACGTTCAAACCGGGGAATTCGATTACGCGGGGACAAGCTGCTGCGATTATTGCGAAGATGATTGGTTTGGAGACTTGGAATGTCAAAGGTCAGAAATTTAAGGATGTACCGACATCATATGGTTTTTATAAGGCGATTGCGAAAATGGCAGAGGAAGGTATTATTGGCGGATATCCGGATGGTAGTTTCAGACCGGACGAGCCGATTAAGCGAAAAAATATGGCTGCGATTCTTGTGAAAGCATTTGATTTACCACGTGATGGGAAAGTGAATAATCCGTTTAAAGGAGAAGTCGGTATTACACAGGATGTACTGATTATTTACAAGCTTGGTATTACTTCAGGTACAACTCCTACTACATTTAGTCCAAACGCATCGATTACGAGGGGGCAAGCCGCGAAAATGTTAGTGGCGACAGAGAAGGTACGGGTGACAAATGGTGTGACGGTGAAAGCAGGCGATTTAGGCTGGAATGCGATTACAGCAGTTATCGATGATCAAGTGAATCCAAGCGTATTTCGCGCAGTGAGAGTAGCAGGGAAAAAAGATACGCTCAGTCAAGTGCAGTTACTGCCAGTCAAGGAAGGGACAGGTGGTGTCGTCATTTGGGGTAATGACACGGACCTCGCGATGAAATATCAAAAGTATTATATACATGTGAAAAATGTGGGCGGCGAACTCCGTTTGACGTTAGAGAAGACGAATGATACGTTGCCTGCAGTGGTAAAGCTAAATACAAAATATAAATTTGTGAAACATATATCTCTTGCTACGACAGATGGTGAGATAGTCTCTGATAATGTCAAGGTGGATGGGATCGAATACAATTTCACAAAGATTAAAGTTGAAAAACCTGGCGAGTATATCGCGTCCGTCCGTTTTGATACTGGAGAAGAGACGCGATACAGTGTAAGCGTTTCTGATAGTGAAGATAGCTTTTTATACGGTGGTTATGCTGCGGAAATAGGACCAGCTACTAACGAGTAATTGAATATAAGGTATCTGTGGAAGGAACAAGCATGAATGTTTCTAACGCAGATACCTTTTTTACATGGTTCATTATGCGAAAGGATTCGGAGTTGTTTTGAAAAGGCGTACACTTAAAGTTAAGGGTGGTAGGTCCCCGAACAATTCATATAAAATAACTATATTTTCCATGAAGCTTCTTCCTAATTCTTCCGTCTATACGGTGATCTATGAATATACAAATAGAAAGGATCGAATCAAATGAAGAAAATACTATCGATACTAGGTGCAGCTTTGCTTGCATTCAGCCTTCCTTTATCAGGTTACGCTTCAGAGAATCAACGGTTTTCCGGTGTGCCATCGACCAAACATTTTGCGGAAGCGGTGAATCATTTAGCGGAGCGTAATATCATTGGAGGCTATCACGGATGGCACATTCAAACCGGGCGAATCCATTACTCGCGGACAAGCAGCCGCAATCATCGCGAAAATGACGAAGCCTGATATGACTATCGTCACCAACCCTGGATTTAAAGGTGTCTAGACAGCAAACGGTTATTATAAGGTAATCGCCGCCCTGTCAGAAAAAGGTGTCATTATTGTTTATGGCGACGGACGCTTCGGGCCGAACGACAACATTACCCGGGGACAGATGGCTTCTATTCTGATCAAGGCATTTGAACTGCCCCTGTATGAAGAGCCCTGGAATCCTGATACTACGAACAGTTTCAAAGACCTCCATTATAAAAATGGCCATAGAGCAGGTGTTTACAGTCTCTATCAGCTCAACCTGACAACAGGTACAACGCCGACCACATACAGCCCAAATGCGCCAGTGACACGTGGACAAGCCGCAAAGTTATTGAAAGCTTCAGAAGAAGTGAAAGCAGAAATCAAGGTGCTTCATCCGGAGGACTACGACGGTGTTGAGTTTACACGTGTAAGTACAACAGCTCCAGACTTCCTGGATGCCGTTACACAGTATAAAAAGAATACTCTCTACGAAAGAGATATGGTACTTCATCTCGTACCGAAAAAAGAAGGAACCGCTACGTTAAGTTTTTCTGTAGGTACAAAAACGCATAAAAATTATACGGTGAGGTGAAAAAAGTGAACGGGACCTTCCAGGTTTTATTGGAAGAATCTAAAGGGCTATTTGCCGTACCATTAGAATTATGGCTGAAGTATGAAATAAAAAAGGAAAACAGTCCATCAATCGGCGCAACATCGATTTCGTTGAAGACGGTCGAGGGCAAGACAATCACTAACGATATGTCGTTCAACAGCTGTTCGAATCCCATTAAACAATATTGTCATGTCGTCCAGATCGATCAGGCAGGAGACTTTGGATTTGAGGTACCAGGTCCCGATACAATTCTCACACAAGTACTGTTTGATTTTGAATTTTCAAAGTCCATTCAGGTATACTAGCAGTTAGCAGCAACCTAAAGGAGGAATATACATGAAGAAGAAAATACTCGCTTACCAGTCGCTGGAGCAACCGGTGTATGACCGGCTCGTGGAGGACTATGACGTGCGATTGTTCAAAAATGCAGAGCACGACACCGAGTTCCTTGAGTTCTTGCGGGAAGCGGAAGGCGTGATTGGGTTCGAATTTCCTGGGAACGCAGCGATGCTCGACAAGGCGCCTAATTTGAAAATCATTAGCAACGTCTCAGTCGGCTACAACAATCTCCACCTCGACGAGCTGACGAAGCGCGGCATCATGGGGACTAATACGCCTGGCGTGCTCGACGACACAGTAGCCGATATGGCGATGGGACTGATGCTCGCGACGGCTCGGAGGATGCCCGAACTCGATGGCTATGTCAAACAGGGCTTATGGAAAGGGCTCCTGCCGAATGATTTGTTTGGCATGGACGTTCATCATAAGACGCTCGGCATCATCGGAATGGGGCGCATCGGTAGTGCGATTGCCAAACGTGCGCGATTCGGCTTCGATATGGACATCCTGTATCATACGAGAAAGAAGAAGCCGGAAGCAGAGGAGCAGTTCAATGCATCCTACCGAAGCCTTGAGAACCTGCTGAAAGAATCTGACTATGTCTGCCTCGTTACCCCACTGACCGATGAAACGCGGGGGATGATCGGCAGTGAGCAGTTCCGTCTTATGAAGCCGTCCGCCATCTTCCTCAACATTTCGCGCGGCGACACTGTCGTGGAAGAAGACCTGATCGATGCACTACAGCAAAACGAAATTGCCGCAGCTGGCCTCGACGTGTTCGCACAAGAACCCGTCGACACTAGTAATCCGCTATTGCAGATGAAAAATGTCGTCACCTTGCCGCATATCGGCTCATCGACGTATGAAACGGAAGTGGCGATGGCGCAGCTTGCTGCGGATAACCTGACGACGGGGCTCGAAGGCAAGAAGCCGGAGAATCTGTTGAATTTGGATGTGCTCGGACGGTGATGGCAGAGGCTATTCCGACTGCGGATATGGAAGTGCTCAAGGCGTTGCTGACCCGCATGGTCCGAGAAGAACGGTTCGCGGCAGGAGCGCTCGCACAATATGCGAGTAATGGCATGGTCGCCGATGTGCTGTGCCGGCTGAAGGAGGCGGACACCTAACGATGAGTGCCTGAGTGAAAAGCATACAAGATTGGTTGTAAAAAGCTGTGTAGGAAACTTTCATTTTAGTTTCTCACACAGGTACTTTTTGTTTATTCATAGATCCATCGTTTCGCTCAATAAGAGCCGAGGAGATTAAATTGAATCACAATGATAACGGCTCCTATTATGACTAGCATTTCGGTTAGAGTCAGAATCGATTGTTTTGGATAGAGTGTATACGTCCATTCGAAAAATGCTTTGATCATATAATCAAGTATCGTAAAAGCCATCACAGCGAAGAAAAACAGATAAATGAAGTCTTCATAATAAAAAAGTAGAACAGTAAATAAAGTGATCAGACTAATTGGAGAAACAATACGCAAACCTTTATCAATCTTTCGATGTACTTCATTAATGTGATCAAAGGAAAAAAGTTCTTTTTTTACTTTTTCAATTTTAAGTAGCTTCCTCAGAAGAACCTTAAGTAGTGAATTAACAGCAAGCATACATACTATAATTACCCCAAATCGTAACCAGAACACAAAACCCCTCCTCTTTCTCTAAATCGACACGCTAGTTGAATACTACATAATTATACCAAAGATATCCAAAAGCTAATAGAAAATTAAAAAAGCATCAAAAATTATCATGTTCAGATCAACCAATTTCTAGTGAGTTTCAATGGGTGTGTATCCATAAACAGAAATCCCTCTATATAACCTATGATGCGAACATTATAAATCGAGGGGGAATTGGATATGCACCAAATAGCTATGAAGCAATACTTAAAACGACTGCACTGGTAATGGAACAGAACGCTTGGCATGAATATATCGCACTGCAGGAAATCCATGCGTATGTCTACAGCTTGAAAAATGAACACGACCATGATCACTGGATTTACAAAACAGCAAAGGAATGGCAAGAGATGTTTCCGTTTTGGACGCCTGGCATGATCAAAGACATCCTGTTCAATCTTGAAAACATGGGTTATCTCACCATAATGACCGGCAGCCGAGATTCTACTTCAAAATGTTATCAAATCAATTATGCGATGTGTGTGTAAAAACACATAGTCTATAGGGGTTGGAGGGCTCTACTCCCACTCCTTTTTTAGCGTCTGTAAAATTAATTTTAAAAATGAGTATCCTTTTCTGAAAAACTCTCTATATGGAGTATGAGAAGTGCAAAGTGAGCACTCATCTACTACTGATCTACAGGGGGAGCAACCAAATGAAATTATTAATTGATGAAGAGCCGATACCGTTACTGCCGTCGCTTGTGCATTTAGTCGGAATTAATGGGGCTTTGGTTATGCAACAAGTGCATTTCCGCACGCGTATATCCAAAAATATGCGAGACGGTCATAAATGGATCTATAAAACGTATGAAGACTGGACAAAAGAATTACGCAAGAGGATTTCCAAAAAGTGATTGATCTCAAAGTGTCACAATGGATGAAACACGCTGAATTCAACCGCTTCACACGGCCGTCGACATTATTTAGTACGACGAATTTCGAAAACTATATGAATGAATTGGCTATAGTGCAGAAACCGAAAAAGCGCTTGATCGTTTTGCCAGAACTGGATTTCAACAAAGGGGATGAACACGTATGAATAGTGAACTAATGGAAAAAAGCCTTCTCGGTACGATGATGGAGGAAAATTATTTGATCCTCGACAGTGGGATTCAAACAGCATATTTTGAAACACAACTTCACAAAAATATTTATCTAGCCATGAAAGAGCTGGCGAACGCTGGAAACTCGATCGATTTCATTACATTGCTGACGACACGGGAACCGGCAGAACTGGGTGGGGCCAATTACGTCTCGGAACTACGTCGCTTTGCCAACCCTGCACGATTTGACGAGTATGTAGAAATCGTCATTTCCAAGTGGAAGATACTCGAGAGGGTGAGAATCCTACAGCTGGCACAGAACGAACTATGGGAGACGAATGATATTATCAAAGCGTTGGAAGAACTGGATACTGATCATAGGTCAGATGAATCATTGCTACTCGACGATTACCTCGTGAGTCAGTATGAACGTCCATTCATCGAAGGACCGGACATGACAGGAATTAGTACAGGCTTATTACCGATGGATTATCTGCTGAACGGTTTTCAAGACAGTGAATTCATTGTCATCGCTGCAAGACCTTCTATGGGGAAGACCGATACTCTCAATCATCTAGCGCTAACTGCTGGGTTAAACGGTCATGTACCAATCGTCTTTTCGCTCGAAATGAGCCGTAAAACGATGACCGACCGTTTGATATCCGTAACAGGTGGATATAGCCGATTGAAGATGCGCAATCCACATCGCCACTTTGACAACACACAGAAGAATTCGTGGATGACGGCACTCGACCATTTGCAAAGCGCCAAGATCCGTATCGATGACAGAGGCGGAATAAAAGTGAGTCAAATAAAAGCCACTGCCCGAAGAGTTATCAACTCTCAACCAAACAAGCGACCCATTATCTTTGTGGATTACTTGCAAATTATTCGACCAGAAGAAACAACGACTAACCAAAACCAAGCAATCGGCCAAATTAGCGCAGATCTAAAAGCGATGGCTAAAGAATTGAACTGTCCAGTCGTCGTACTATCTCAGCTTTCAAGAGCAGTTGAACAAAGGAAGGACATGCAACCGATGATGAGCGACCTACGAGACTCCGGCAACATCGAACAAGACGCAGATGTCGTGTGCTTCCTCTTCAGAGAAGATTATTATGACCAAGAATCAGAACTCAAAAACCATCTCGAAATCAACATCGCCAAGCATCGCAACGGGCCAGTTGACAGTTTTATGGTCTACTACAACAAAGATAATGGTCGACTCGCATCGATTCAGTGACACATGATCGCTTCGGTGCCAGGTACCTGAACAAATCTGAATCATTCGGGGACCTGGTACTCAAAATAGGAGGATATACAGGTGATTACAGTTGAAGAATTATTTGATTACGCACTAGATACCGATATGTCATTGACCGCCCACAGCATCTTCTGGGCGATCACGAATCAAAAAATCGGAATAAACGAAGATAGTTTGAAACTAAGAGAGATCGAGTTCGATCAGGAAGCAATCCAGCAATCAATGAACGAAAACACGCTACGTATTGGGGAAATCAAGCTCTTTGTCGTAAAAAGTAAGCAACCGAACTGGTACGCGTTTTATCTCGGTCAGGAAGAGACAGACGCTTATCGGTTGCATAGCGAAACGTTTCGCGAAACGGGTGTGAAAGTCACACACGCTGACCGGTTGATGTCGAACTTATTAACGTTTGCGGAATCGGGGAAAGAAGAAAGTTTGTATGAGTATCGAAAACGAATCATGCAGTTTCCGGTGTATGTGGGGCATGTTGAAGCAGGGAAGCGCTTGGTGCATCGTGTGTTATAAACGAGGGAGGGTTGGAAGTGGAGTCGGGAAGTGAATCGCAATGAAACTCACTAAGCTTTCACGAATTATGGTAAAATC
The DNA here is from genome assembly GCF_002743415.1 of Sporosarcina sp. P3. Lineage (NCBI taxonomy): Bacteria > Bacillati > Bacillota > Bacilli > Caryophanales > Caryophanaceae > Sporosarcina > Sporosarcina sp. P3. Next base: position 403,044 of record NZ_PDZE01000001.1, on the reverse strand, counting down.
CAGCGATCTTTATATCAAAAGATCAGCTGGATGGCTACATACTTTATGATTAATTAGTAAGGAAATTCACACTAAGAACTCTCCGGTTCCTTTTTAAACTTGTTTTTTCGAAAGGCATATACAATCGCAAGTAAAAGAGGGAAGAAAAGTCCGATCAATGCGGAAAAGAATATTTCAATCGTTTGTTCCACTAATTTTTGGTATACAACGTTCGAATAGATCACGAGAGCGAGAATCACGGTGAACATTCCTAACGGCAGCGTTAAAGAACGGTAATCTTTCAAATGTAATATTTGTGTAATCCCTAAAACGGAAGCGTAAAAATAAAGAACTGTCTTAAAGTAGAGAGCAATAAACCAAAGCGAACCCATGAATCCTTCAATACGCTGTACGAAATCTCCAACACTTATCCTTTTAGCTAATTCATAGCCTGGATAAATTTGTCTTGCCGTATCTTCAGCGCCTAATACCGCAACACACAGAAATGTAAGCATCAAGATGAAGATTCCACCTATTAAGTGCCCAATTATAAAGGACTTTTTAGCATGTTTCATGTTGTTGATAAATGCAGGGAAAATCATTAATAAAACAATCGCATTAACAGAAGATGAAGTGACAAAATAAATGCTGGATTGAAAGATCATTTTTGTCCCTACCTCATAAACAGGCTGTAAATTTTCAAACTTGATTTGCGGAGAAATAAACACCGTTAAAATGAGGAATAGGACAACGAAAACGACAATTAGGATTTCTGCAGAACGGGCGATCGTTTCTATTCCAAGACGGATTCCCATCACGACAATTCCTATCATCAAAATATGGAGGGCTACCGAAGGAGTATTTGGCATCATATTGGTCGTTACGAATGTTGCGGAATAATACAAAAGACTAGAAGTATAATAAGTAGCCATGGATACAAATAATATCGACACAATTTTACCTATCCATTTTCCGAATATTTTTTCAGTTATTTGGATATAGGTGAGACCTGGAAACCAAGAAGCTATAGTGGTAAATAGCCATATGACCAATAGACCGATTCCTATACCAACAATAGCAGCAATCCAAGCATCTTGTTTCGCTTCAGCAGCTAAAGCTGATGGGACAATTAAGATGCCTGTACCAACAGTAAAGAAAATAACCAAAACTAGAAATTGATATGAATTAATTTTAACATTGTGCATATAAAATCCTACCTTTCCCTCCATATGGTTCTTTATTTCAACAATGGAGCAATAAGGTCAGTTAGCGGTGTAAACAAAAATTTCACTAATTTTGTTGGGGGCGGAATAGTTACGCCAAATCCAAGCATAATGCCTAGCACAACTCCAATTGCTAGAAGAATTGAAAACACGAGCAATTCTTTTTTATATTTTTTATCCAAAAGTGAAGGAACTTCATACCACACAATGGCAGCTGTTAACAAGAGTATTCCTATACTATTTAGCATAATAGATTAGTCCTTTAATTTTCTTAAAAATGAATTATTTAATGTACCAATCCGAAGATCTTTCATATCCACCTGAACATGTACAGTCAAGTTGGTAAATTTTTCGTCCCAATGGTCTTTCATCTTTTTCCATTCCTTAGGATTGGAGCGATGAATAGCTTCACCAAACCCGAAAATGTCTGATTGATATTGATTTTGTACGGAACTTATAGTCTGTTCTATTAGTTCTTTCACTTCTTTTTCATAAATTTTTTGTATCTTTGTAATTGATTCTGGTTTCGTGAGATCAATTGAACATTGTACCTCTCCTACATTGCCTTTGACTTCAACATGGATATCCACCTCAGGTTCTCCTTTGTTTATAGACCCTTTAATTGAAGTATTAAAATCCAAAATCTCTATGGCAATTTTTCCTCCTGTAGGGCAAGAAATAGCGGTTACGGTTTTTTTGACGTTGTCGGTGATATCCGAGAAGCCCCTGCCTTCATCTTCAGTTAGCCAGCCGACTAGTTGATCTTCTTTAAACACAGCTAAATGGTCATATTGAATTTGTGCGTCAGAAGTAATTGATTCTACGTTCTGTTTGCTAGAGCCTAATTCTTTATTTCCTGTTACTTTAATCCCCGTTAATACAGCTTCTTTCCCGTCACTCGTGAGATTGTTTAATAAGTCGTCTAATATAATGCCTTCCGTGCCAGCCCAGTTACTTTCAGTTGTTTTAAGAGCATTAAACATTTTATTGGCTGGAATGCTTTCTATTGGTGTCGTCACATTCAGTACTTCAGAAGCAGTCAAATCTTTCGCAATTACTACGTAGAAGTCCGATCGAAGCTCCCAATCCCTTGCTAGAAAATCCAGTGATTCACCTATTCCTTCTTTAGCTAAGTCCTCACTGATGATCAGAATACGAAGATGCCCAGGATAAATTTTCCGGGGGGAATTCTTCGTCATTTTCCGAAAGGCTTCATATATTGTTTCGCCTGATGCTTGATAGAGCGTAACCGCTGAGCGCCCCGTGCTTGCCTTCATAGAGACTTCCGAAGGCACGATCACTTGAGCGCTTACTTGGTATTCATTTTTCACTTTATCAATTCCCAATGCCATTGTTATACCAAGCTCATTTAGCTCCCTACGGTCCCAACACCCGGATAGGAAGAGGGTGAGAGCTAGAAGTACGAATATATACTTTTTCATCATTTACTCCCTTCCTTAGTTCTCATTTTTAGGTGGATGTGGTTTAGCAGAAGCGGGATCTTGTTGTCTCACTCTATTTTTTTGATTAATTAAGCGAGGGCGTGTAAACATCCTCCAGATAGGCACAACAATTAACGTGTCCTTTTGATCAGGTATATTAAATGGTGCTAGTGGTGTCATATACGGTATACCAAAAGAACGTAAACTACATAAATGAAGAGTAAGCGCCACTAAACCTATGGCAATGCCATATAGACCGAATGAAGCGGCTAACGCCATAAATACAAAGCGTAGTATCCTCACAGAGATCGCAAGGTTATAGGTAGGGGAAACAAAACTAGATATCGCGGTAATGGAAACGATGATGACCATTGCAGCTGAAATAATACCCGCTTCAACTGCTGCGGTTCCGATAACATATGCGCCAACAATCGACATAGCTGACCCGATCGTGCGGGGCATTCGAATACCTGCTTCCCTTAAGATTTCAAAGGTGACTTCCATTATGAGCGCTTCAATAAATGCTGGAAATGGCACACCTTCTCGTTGAGCTGTCAAGCTAATGAGGAGTGCTGGCGGTAGCATCGATTGATTGAAAGTGGTAATTGCAATAAAAAAAGCAGGTGCAAGCAAAGCAATAAAAAATGCAAGAAAGCGAAGGGCTCGAATCAGACTCCCAATACCCGTATGCACATAATAATCTTCAGGAGATTGAAAAAATTGGACGAATAGTGCAGGAACGATCAATACAAAAGGTGTTCCATCTACTAAAATGGCTATGCGTCCTTCGAGAAGTGCCGCGGCAACTGTATCCGGTCGTTCTGTATTATAAACGGTAGGGAAAGGGGAGAATGATGAATCCTCAATGAATCCTTCGATATTACCACTTTCCAAAATCCCATCAATATCTATTCGGTCCAAACGTAACCGCAATTCTTCAACAATTTTGTCGTCGACAACACCGTTGATATACATAAGGGCAACATTCGTTTTTGTACGTGTACCAATAACTTTTGACTCCATCCAAAGATTCGGATCCTTAAGTTTCCGCCGAACTAGTGCCGTATTCACACGTAAGTTTTCGGAGAAACCTTCCCTTGGCCCTCTAACCACTGTCTGCGACGTAGGTTCTGTTACTCCACGCTCAATCCAATGCTTATTCCCAATGACCAGTCCTTCAGAATATCCATCAACTAATAAAATCGTATCCCCAGATAAGAGGGAAGTTAAAAGATCATCAAAATTGGTTACATCGTTAATTTCGCTTACTGTCATGGCAAAATCTTTTAATGAGGCTAACAAATCTTGTTCAGGCGTTAACTTCTCTTCCAACTCAGTGCCTGGTATGTCTAACATCAAGGATTCCATGATGAAATTTTGCAATGCAGGGGTATCAGTCAACCCATCGGTATAGAAAATACCCGCTTTCACTGATCCACCTTTACCAATTCGTATTTCCCGAATGACAATATCCGTGCTTTCGCCCAGACTATCCTTCACGTTTTGTATATTGTCTTGAAGACTTGTTTGTAAGACCTTTGTTGAACTGCTTTTCTTCGTTTGGCTAGGGGAAGTGGATTGTACTTTAGAAATATTTCTCCTTTTTAAAAAGCTCATACACTACCTCATTTACTGTTTGGTGTTTTGCGCTGGTACGCATGATTTTTGGTGGGTTTTTACCCTTCTATTCATCTTGTCCTTATTATTTCTTTTTTATGCGGGTTGAGGTGGTGTTTTTTGGGAAGGTTTTACTTATACAGAAATGTCACGATGAGTCCTATCCAATGACAGGTAAAGCTATACGGAAGTTAATGAAAAATAAATAATGAAGAACTGATAATTTCATAAACACCTTGTTTTATAATGACCGACAACTATGTCAAAACTATTGGTGCAAATATGCCTATTTAAGCAATCCTGAAAGTTCGTGAGTCTGATAATCCTAACTGACAAAAAGTATTGATTAAAAAATAAATAGAAAACACCAACTCTCATCACGATATAGATGGAAAAGAACTATCGGACGATGTAGCGTTCACCCCATGTACGTACTATGGTATTCAGGTCTGTCCTGAAAAAAATCAGGTTGATGCGGAAGGGAATTATAAAAGTGTGCTGTTTCCAATTGATAAGACAGGTCAGCACATTGCGACAATCCGTTACGCAGATGGGGAAGTTGTACGTTACGGGATCGAAGCAATAAGCTCGAGACCTTCATTTTATTATGGTATCCGAACGGTAGAGGAAATATTAGAAGCATCTGTAGATTTAGGAGCAACTTATGATATAGGTACGTCTGTCCTACCAAAAGGTGCTGAACAGATTGCAGACATCACAAGAGATCCGGGAACGAACATCTTCCGTGTGGTACTAAAAAAAGAAGGGGCATTTGACATTCGTTTCCCTGATAATAAAAAGGTGGATCTGATAGGTATTAGTGTAAATATTCAAAGGATAGGTTCAATTGTTCAAATAAATATGTATGAAGATACAGATTATCATATGTAATAGTAGGTGCTAAGTCCCGACGCGGTTCAGAATTATGTCGGGACCTAGTATGTTTTAAGAGGATTTTCGCTGATTAATATAATTCATCGTCGCTTCGTACACAGCTGGAGCCGCATGCTGTCTCACTTGTTCAAGTAGTTCACTACGATCTTGGAACGTTAGAGTTTCTTCCTCGCCGCTAAACTTGCGATGGTAACGTTCGTCATTAATCGAGTATGTGCTATCGTCTGTTAACTTAGCAATGAGCAACGCTTTATTGAATGCAGACTCGGGGCTGTGATGGATTTGCTGTTTCACATGATCCAAGTGCGCCCAGTCGACTGAATCGGGATAGAGACTATAGCGAAGTTCCCAGTTGTTGTCTTTCAATTGTTCAAATACCATCGTGCCTTTTTCAGTCGTTTCGGTCCGAAACCGGAATGTGCCGGCAGGTGAAGTGACAGGTTCCCCATCTAACGGGACCGGCTGCATAACAAGGTTGTTTCCGAAACCACTGTCGACCAAGTACAGTGTATCTTCGTGCTTAAGCAAGTTCACGACATGTGTTCGGTCCATGACGAAGCCATCTCGCGGGGATGGTGCCCACACAGTACCAGCAGCGAGTTGGATAGGAAATCCTAGATCCCTAAGTACGATATACAGCAGACCATTTAGCTCATAGCACAATCCGCCGCGTCCTTGTTTCATCATTTTATCTTGAAGGTATTGCTCTGTGAGAGTTTCTTCATTCGCTAACAAGACATCCAGATTTTCAAATTCAAATTGCTCAGCGAAAAGCGTCTGAACTTGGCTGATCTGCTCAAGCGGTGTGCCGGTAAGTGTTAGACGTTCCGATATCCATTGCAACATATTTCATCCATCCTTTTGTAGTAGTGGTAACACCATCATAGCAAATTTTCTTGCGATGATAAAAGTATCGATTTAAGGTGCCAGGTCCCGACACTATTCAGAATAGTGTCGGGACCTGGCACCGTTTCAATTTATCATGGTTCCGAGCTTGCTGCCTTTTTATTGAATTTATCTTTATAGATAGTACTAGCACCATTCATACTGGTGCTAGTACCTGGCACCTCTACTATAGGAATGGTATACTGGCAAATGGATATTTATATAAACCCGATCACAGAGATAGTGAGGAGATAAATAGAATGACATACGCATTAGAAATTAAAGATCTAAAAAAAGTCTATGCTGGTGGTGTTGAAGCTTTGCGTGGCATCGATTTGAAAGTAGAAGAAGGGGATTTTTATGCTCTTTTAGGTCCTAACGGTGCCGGCAAATCTACAACTATCGGAATTGTGACGTCTCTCGTCAATAAGACATCAGGAAAAGTGAATGTCTTTGGCTATGATATGGATACGCAGTTAATGCAAGCCAAGCTGCAGATCGGTCTGGTTCCTCAAGAATTCAACTTCAGTCCGTTTGAAACAGTTCAGCAGATTGTAGTGAACCAGGCGGGCTATTACGGCGTGTCAAGGAAAGAGGCACTAAAGCGTAGCGAAAAATACTTGAAGCAGTCTGATTTGTGGGAGAAACGAAATGTTCAAGCCCAGATGCTTTCTGGAGGGATGAAACGTCGACTGATGATCTCACGTGCTTTGATGCATGAACCGCGCTTACTTATCCTTGATGAGCCTACAGCTGGTGTAGATATTGAATTAAGACGAGAGATGTGGACGTTTCTTAAAGAATTGAATGAAAATGGCACAACGATTATTCTGACAACACATTACTTGGAAGAAGCGGAAATGTTGTGTCGTAATATCGGGATCATTCAAAAAGGGCAGCTGATTGAAGATACTAGTATGAAATCATTGCTCGCTAAGCTTCAGTATGAAACCATTATTTTAGATATCGAACCTTCAGGACAAGCGCCGGTGATCAATGGTTATACTAGTGAACTTATGGACGATGGATCTCTTTCTGTAGAAGTAGCACGTGATCAAGGGATCAATGAAGTGTTTAACCAATTGACAGAACAAGGGATTAAAGTGTTATCTATGCGCAACAAGTCCAATCGATTAGAAGAGTTATTTTTAAAGCTTACAGAAGAAACTGCGTAGTGGAGGATGTACATGTTTAAATTATATTTAACAGCATTAAAAGGTTTATCGGTCAAAGAAACGAACCGCTATTTAAGAATCTGGGTCCAAACATTGGTCCCGCCAGTCATCACAACTTCTTTGTATTTTATTATTTTCGGGAATTTGATTGGTAAACGGATTGGCGAAATGGGCGGATTCTCTTACATGGAGTTTATTGTCCCAGGATTGATCATGATGTCAGTCATCACCAGTTCCTACTCAAATGTTTCGTCATCATTTTTCTCGCAAAAGTTTCAAAAGAACATTGAAGAACTATTAGTTGCCCCTGTACCGACTCATATTATTATTTGGGGCTTTGTCATTGGAGGAATAGGAAGAAGTGTTCTCGTAGGGATACTGGTCACGATCATCTCTCTGTTTTTCGTGCCGCTGCAAGTGCACTCGTGGAGCATGGTCATCTTGACGTTTTTGATGACGGCTATTTTGTTCTCGTTGGCAGGTCTGTTGAACGGTATTTTTGCCAAGTCATTTGACGATGTGTCTATTGTGCCTACATTCCTTCTTCAGCCGTTGACGTATTTAGGTGGCGTATTTTTTGCCATCTCGATGTTGCCTCCATTTTGGCAAGTAATCTCACAGTTTAACCCGATCGTTTACATGATTTCGGGATTCCGGTTCGGGATTCTCGGCGTGCTCGATGTACCCATTATATTTTCCATTCTCATTTCGATTACGTTTATCGTAGTGCTTTACGTAATCAATTGGTATTTGATTGAAAAAGGCCGTGGACTGAGAAGTTAACATCTGTGGCGTACTGTAACAGTTACTTGAGAAATCAACTCGAATGTCTAAACAATCCAATAGACTCCTGATCAGCCCACTTCGTTATGTGAGCCAATCAGGAGTCTGTTTTAATTTAACCTTTTGCTTCTTGAGTAGCAGAGTACCCTAACAAATCAATAGGCATTGCTGTCATATCTCCAGAGTCCTTCGTATTAAATGTCGTCTCGATAAATACAGTACTCGACATCTTCTAATTGTTGTTTCCATGAGCAGCCGCTTCAAGTGCAATAAGACCTTCAAATACGCTATACTCAAACGATTCTATTTACCTATATATACCGACGCTATTATACAAAAAATAAAATAATAATCTTTGAAACTAAATTGAAAATTTAACGTCTGTACGTCGACCTATGATTACAGAACAGAAAGGAAGGAACACAATGAAAAAGATTTGGATGACATTTGGCACGGTAGCTCTCGCTCTGAGCTTGCCATTAACAAGTATGGCCGCTAGTAACCAGAAGTTCACAGATGTGCCTGAAACAAAGCACTTTGCGGAGGCGGTCAATGAATTGGCCGAACGTCACATTATTACGGGGTATGGGGATGGCATGTTCAAGCCGGGCAATCCCATCACGCGTGGTCAGGCGGCGGCAATTATTGCGAAATTGATGGGACTGAATCCAGATTACATGGTGAAAGATCCTGGATTCAAGGACGTCTCGAAAGCGAATGGCTATCATAATGCCATTGCCAAGCTTGCAGAGCTTGAAGTAATCGGAGGCTATGAAGACGGAAGTTTCGGTCCGAATGATCCTGTCAAACGAGGTCAATTGGCTTCCATCCTCGTCAAAGCGTTCGACTTGCCGCGCTATGCTTTTAACGCAGAAGAAAATCCATTCCATGACGTCAAGCCCAACACGTCGCATGGCGCGAATGTCTTGATTCTTCACAAACTCGGCATTACGACAGGTGTAACGTCTGACAGATTCGGCATCAATGAATGGGTGACGAGAGGTCAAGCGGCAAAGTTAATGCAGCTAACGGAACGTGTCCACCCCGAGTCGTATTCATTGAAGACATGGGGTCCGATGCTACGATTCTCGGAAATCATCGCTGATGAGGACACAGATGAATTCGCGGTCAACTCGGAAGTGTACCACGCAGCTATTATTAAAGGCAGACAGACGCCGTCAGGATATACCGGTGACCGCGTACAGGTGACGCCGTTGAAAGAAGGAAGAGGAACGTTACAGCTGGGCGGTAATTATGGTATGGAAGATCAAAATATCAAACGCTACTATCATAAATACTATGTGGATGTGAAGAAGGTCGACGGTAAATTGAAGGTACAGTTGCAATACGCGAGCGATGTTTTGAAGACACGGGCGCGACTAAAACTGGCAGCGGGTAAAGAGGTTGAAAATATTCATTTCGCTCGGACGGATGGGGAAGTCTTATCGGGCAACATGCCGTTTGAAGGGTATGCCGATTCGCCCGACGTGTTCATTCGTGTCAATAAGCCGGGTAACTTCATCGCGACAGTCCGCTTTACTGACGGAAAAGAAGCGCGCTACGCAGTGGAAGTACAGGTTCCAGATAGACATATGTTGTACTATAAAGTGAAAACGTCAAAGATGGTAGACATCAAGTGAACTTGATTTTTAAAAAGGAGTAATAAAACATAGTAAGAGTAGAAACTGAAAAAATAATTTAAACTACCTGCAGCAAACGTGAGTAATAGTTTGCTGCAGGTAGTTTTCATGCTTGCAAGAAACACGGGTCAACCCACATACCCCAGTGTGCTGAAAGCATCTTTTTGTACGAATTCATGAATGATTTGGTAAACTGGAAGAAATATACGTGAATGTTGTAGTGAAAGGAGACTGCCATGAAAGGAAGATCGATAGCTAAAATAAGCGTACGATATCGAAGAATTGTGATCATGGGAGTATTGATCGTTCTGTTGGTCTTGATCGGTGTTGTCGGATTTATGCATTTCGAGAATCTCGGTTTATTTGATGCACTTTGGTTGATGATCGTTTCCATTTTGACCATCGGATATGGAGATATTTACCCACGGACAGAAAGTGGCAGGCTGTTTACGTTATTCGTCGTGCCAGCGGGAATTACCGTGTTCAGCTATGGTTTCGGAACAGCGGCTTCGTATTTCCTTGAGAAGCATTTTCCGGAGAAAGTGAGGGAGAATCGGATGGAGAAAGAGTTAAAGAAATTGAACGATCATATTATCATCTGCGGATCGGGCAATTTTGCGAAACAAGTGTATGATGAAATCCGCGCGTCGCAACCGGACGCTGCGATCATATTCATCAGCGAGGATCACCAGTTTATGGAAGATTATTTAGAAACGGATACACTGCGGATCGTGGACAATCCGACTGAACAAAGAGTGCTGGAACGCGCCGGCGCACTGCATGCCCGCGCGTTATTTGCTGCCATGCAGGATGATGCGGATAATGTATTCATTACTTTGACAGTTAAAAACTTGAATGAAGACATCGACGTGGCAGCCCGCGCCAATCAAGAAGGTTCTGAAACAATATTGGAAAAAGCCGGTGCGAAGCATGTTGTCAATCCGTACGCAATCGGTGGCAGGGAGCTTGCAATGTCCATTCTCGAACCGTACGATATGTCGCGCATTCGGCAACTTCGTAGTCCAGGTCAGGCTGAGTTCAGTATAAGTGAAGTGAAAATCGTTGCCGAATCACATTTTGTGGGGCATTCATTGCATGAACTCGATATCCAAGAGAGATTCGGTGTTTTACCAGTCGGGATTTTGCGCAATGGCGAACTGATCGGGGAACCTTCGTCGGGACCATTGCATGAGGAGGACGTATTGCTGTTGCTTGGCACGCCAGAACAGATTGACGCATTCGAGCGGGAAAAGTAAAAATGTGTGGTATAGGAAGCAATCAGTAATGCGGAAATACTTGGCGAGACTTGTATTTGATACTTTTTACATATAAACGTGTGCAATAAATACTGACGAAAAAATACGTGGAACTATGATGTAAGATGCCAGGTCCAACACTATCGTGTGAGGAGTTGGTATTTTTTTGAAACTTTTTTTAAGTATCTTCGTCTGTAGGGTGCGCAGCTGAGGAGAGTACACAGTGCGTACTACGAATATAGGAGAGAAACAGATGAAGAAAAAACTCACAGTCTCGTTCATCGCATTACTATGTATGGTTGCAACCATGCCGTTTCAAGCGCAAGCGGCCGAGTTTACGGACATGAATGGACATTGGGCGAAAAAGGAAATCCAGTATTTATACGACCGCAATATTATTGGTGGCTATCCAGACGGCACATTCAAACCGAATGAACCCATCACACGAGCGCAGGCATCCGCCATGCTCATTAAGGCTCTAAAGATTCCGCTCATAGAAAATCCTAAAGTGGTGTTTAAAGACGTTTCAAAGAAGTCGTCGTATTATAAAATTTTGGCGACGGTGAATGAAAAAGGAATTCTTCGCGGTGATCATGGTGTAATGCGACCGAGTGAAAATACATCACGGGCACAAATGGCAGCCATCTTGCGCCGTTCATTCAATATACCGTTTGATAGTCAACCGACATTTGTCGATGTAGTTCCAGCGCACTGGGCGTATGCTGACATTAACGGCATTGCTAAACAACGCATTGCTGGCGGATCGGAAGGCAAGTACATGCCATCCCAATCGGTGACGCGCGCGCAATTCTCAGCTTTTCTGACAAGAGCGCTTGATGATTCAATGAAAATCGGTCGATACCATTCATATGTCAGTCAGAAAGGAAAAACGGTCGAGCAGAATGGTTTTTCATACAATATGAATAATGGATTGGTAAAAAAAGAGTTGAAAACAGGTAAAAGTGAAAAAATCTTGAATCAACAAGATTTCGAAGCGACCGACGGAGTCTGGGTTAGTTATATGGAAAACTGGTTTGATGTAATTGTCTATAATGATGAAGTATTCATTCCTTATTTACGTGCAATTGGCCAAGCTTCAGAATTACCGATGGAATATGGCGTCATTCGGACAAAAACAGAACGATTTACAGGACCCAAAGATTCTATGATCATGTCATCGTTTTCTGGTGAGACGATGCGAAACGTATTTATTTGGAATGACCGCATCTATTATACAAATGAAGCAATGAAAAGAGACTATTACCGCACGCCTAACATACCGAAAGACAGTAAACTAACACTCTACTCTGTCGCTATGGATGGATCAGATAGAAAAAAAGTACGTGATTTTGATGCTAGAATCCTATTTTATGAAGATCCATCAGAACCATCATTTATCCCGAATGAAAACCAAAACAACGCATCCGTGCTGTTCGATCATTCCATGATGTATTTCTTCAATAAAACAGGTGTTTATCAGTACAGTTTGCTTGATCAGAAGACTAGTAAACTGTCGAGTATTCAAGGGAAGCACATGTCGGTCACTGACACACAGCTGATTGTAACTGGCCAAGATGGGAAGAAATATGTATTTAAGAAGTAATTAAGTAAGTAATTACGCTAGGAAAGACCGCTAATGGATACAAATTAGCGGTCTTTTCATCTTCTCTTACGTACCGGGATGCCACTATACTTGCAAAAGAATTTGAAACTATTTCCTGATTTTTCCGTCTGTACGTTGTTATATGAATAAACAATAGAAAGGAAGAGAGTAAATGAAGAAACTATTCATGATACTGGGTGCATGTTTGCTTGTACTTAGCCTCCCATTATCAAGCTCAGCTGCAAGTAATCAACGATTTTCTGACGTGCCTTCTACGAAACATTTTGCAGAAGCGGTAAATGAGTTGGCAGAACGCAATATCATTGGAGGTTATCCGGACGGCACGTTTAAACCGAGTAAATCAATTACGCGTGGACAAGCCGCTGCAATTATTGCGAAATTGATCAGAATGGACATAAAGAATGTCAAAGATCCAGGCTTCTCAGACGTCTCGACAGCAAACGGCTATCACGGAGCAATTGCCGCGCTTGCAGAAGCAAATATTATTGGCGGCTATCAAGACGGACGTTATGGACCAAATGATCCTGTGAAGCGAGGGCAATTGGCTTCCATCCTCGTCAAAGCGTTCGACTTGCCGCGCTATAGTGTATATGATGTGAAAAATCCGTTCAAGGATGTTCTTGTCACAGGTTCGCACAGTCCGAATATCCTGACCCTTTATAAATTAGGCATCACGACAGGAACATCGCCTGATACATTCAGCGTGAACGCGCCTGTAACTAGAGGGCAGGCAGCTAAATTGATGAAAGCAACCGAAGAGAACAAACCCACAACGATGATCACGTTAGAAGCAGAAACTTTCGGGTTTGATGATTTTTATGGTGCGAGTTCTATAACAAATAGCGACAAGGAGCTGTATACGTTACTGCCTGTATACGGAAAACCAGGTTATACAAAAGAGAGGGCTCAGCTCCTCCCATTGAAAGAGGGAAAAGGGAGGATCAGCGTTGGCGGCTCTATTTCAGGAAAGCGAATAACTAAAAAGTTTTATGTTCTTATCAAAAATGTGAATGGTGAATTAAAGCTAACCCTTGAAGCGACGGATGATTATGTACCGACAGATGCGTTACTCGAAGTATCGCCGGAAGAAAAGGTCAAAAACATCAGCCTTTCTACACTAGGAGGGAACTTGGTGTCTGACAATGTCCCATTCGAAAATTGCACTAACTATGACTATTTTACATGCATTAAGATTGAAAAACCTGGAAAGTATATTGCGACAGCACGATTTGCTACAGGTGAAGATGTTCGCTATGCGATTGAAGCTACAGTGCCAAAAGAAGGAGTTCATCATGATAGAGGATTCCATTACGATATAAAAACATTAAAAGAACGGTTAACATATGTATTTGATGTAGAAGAATTATTCATTCATGATTATTATTATGATAAGGAAGCATTGAAAAAGATAGGAAAGCATACAATTCTAACACCAAATGCGAATGACATCGCAAGCATTACAAGAGATCCCGGAACGAATGTGTTCCGTGTTACCGCCAAGGCAGTAGGGGTTGTGGAGATGGAATTTGAGAACTCGGTAGATGGAGCGCATTTTGTGCCGGGCGAAGGTTTAGCGAATACCACTACGGGTATGAAGATAGAAATTCAAGAAATGAACGGTTTAATCAATATCACGCCTTCCACTATTTATGAGTTGCATAAAGATTTCTAATTATAGTGCATGAGTACGTAGCAGACACGAATGACGTGTCTGCTTTTTTGTGGAAATAATAGTAAATCAAATTGAAACTATATCCAAAATTCAACGTCTATACGTTACTTCAATTCTTGTTAAAGCATTTGATTTACCACGCTACAATTTTCAGAGCATGAAAAATCCGTTCAAAGATATTCATGTTTCACAATCGCACAGTGAAAATATCTTGATCCTTTATAAATTAGGAATTACTACAGGGACTTCACCTAACACATTCGGCATAAATACAGATGTGACAAGAGGACAGGCCGCTAAATTAATGGAAGTCACAGAAGAAATGAAGCCGTCAATGGTCACATTAGAGGCTAAAGATGTTGGATTGGATGAAATTGAAGGTGTTATATGGAAGACAGATACAGATTTATATGAATCAGTTATGGTCTATGGAAAGCCAGGCTATACTAAAACAAAAATTCAACTTATTCCACTAAATGAGAGAATAGGCACACTCAATGTGTCGGGCAGTATGTTAAATGAAGCTTCGATATATAAAAAATACCACGTTCAAGAAATGTACGGAATCATCAACATCTCCGCTTCAACAATTTTTGAAGGTCAATATGGCCCGTAAACAGATGGAAGCAAGCGTGAAATAGACGCTTGCTTTTTTGTGTGGTAGTTTTAGTGAAAAGTGTTTGATTGAGAATCTTTCATGGTTGTTTATATAGTAATGTTTGTATTTTATACCTGCACTATTTTAATATACCATTCATTAATCCGTCATCACTGAGTACGATATACAGCAGGGCATTTGCAAAAGGTACCTTGCTCTAAAAAATTATCCTAGATTTCTAGCAACTTGAACTGCAATCTCACAAAAAGCTTTGACAAGGATTGATTGATCACTGCGTCGATACGTAACGCCCATCGAAGCGAGCGGTAACTGTTGAATGGAATCAATATAGACGACTTCTTGTGTATGCAGATTCATGGTAGATTGGGGCACGATGGCTATACCAAGACCAGCAGCAACTAAGCCGATGACTGTTTGAAATTCAAGTGCTTCTTGTTGGATGACCGGATGGCATAGTCCTAGAATTTCAGTGTAGAAGCCGGGCCATGTCTTTGGTGATAATAATACGAACGGGTATGGTTTTAAGTCTTCCAGCGTGACTACTTCTAATTCAAGTAAAGGATGTTGTTTGGGGACCGCGAGTACGCAAGGACGAATGGAAACGATTTCGGTGTGAAGCGTATCATCAAGGATTGGCGGTCTTAGGACACCGACATCGATTTCATTCTGACGCAATGCTTCCAGTTGGGCCGCTGTAGACAATTCGGATATGTGCACTTGAACATCAGGGAATTGTTTACGAAATACCCGTAACACTGCAGGGAGAATATCATAGGTTGCTGAACCAACAAATCCGACACGCAATGACCCTAGTTTTCCAAGATGTATCCGTTTTGCATTTTCAATTGAACCTTCTAAAGAATCGATAATTTTGACGACGTCCTGATAGAAGTGTTGACCAGCCGCTGTCAATTCAACCCTGCGATTCGTTCGATTAAATAGAAGAATGCCCATTTCCTTTTCTAGGTTTTGAATTTGCATACTTAAAGGCGGTTGGGTAATATGTAGTCGTTCTGCAGCGCGACTGAAATTTAATTCTTCCGCGACCGCTATAAAATAACGTAGCTGTCTTAATTCCATTGTTCCGTCACCCGCTTTCTAAGTATTTGAAAAATGTATAGTTGTTATATGAATTATATACTTCTCGAATGATGACTAGCAAGCTAAACTTAAAGTATCATATGAATAAAAGAAATGTTGTTGTCAGAAAGTACACAAGTGGAAAATTTGTCGTTCGGCAATTTGCGAGAAATTGGACGAAGGATACGCATGATTTTTGAAGTACACTACTTTTACGATCAAAAATGAAAGCGATATCATCGTTTTTCATAATAATTAATAAATATTTTTAAAGGGTGGAGTAAAATGAAGATATTGAACTTAAGTGGATCACCATATGAGATTGGTTTGAGTCATGGAGAGCAAGCGAAAAATGAGGTTCTAACGAGTATCACTTCCTATGAAAAATTATTTTTCGAAAATGCGGGTATCACGTGGAGTCAGGCTAGAGAGATGGGGAAACACTATTTAGATTCTATTGAGAAGACAAATGTTGATTTACTTGAAGAAATGAAAGGGCTTGCAAAAGGTGCTTCTGTAGATTTTGAAGATATTTTAGTGTTAAATGCACGAAGTGAAATTGTATTAACGCAAAATAAAACGGACGGTTGTACAAGCTTTGCGATCATGCCGCCTAAATCAGAGTACGCATTTTTGGGTCAAACGTGGGATTGGACATCGGCTCAAGCTAAAAGTCTGATTATGACGAAAATCACTCAACAGCATGGCCCGAAAATTCATATGGTCACAGAAGCAGGAATTATTGGAAAGATTGGTTTGAATGAACATGGATTGGGTGTTTGTCTCAATGCTTTACGTTCAAACCTGAAATCAAATGAACTACCGATTCATCTGGGGTTACGAGAAGTATTAAATTCAGAGGATATTGATGAAGCTAGAAATAAAGTAGTGAATGGTCAGTTAGGATCTTCAGCAAACTTTTTACTAGCTCAAGCGAAAGGCGCTGTGCATAAAGCGATAAACTTAGAGCTATCTCCGAGTAAATTTGGTGAACAAGAAACGGTGGATTCCTATCTTTACCATACAAACCACTTCTGTTCGAAAGCGGTTATTGAGGATATTGGCAATGATAATTTAAGTACGGAAGAAAATTCATACAATCGAATGGATCGCATGGGAGAATTAATAGAAAATTCAACAAAGTATCAAAATGTAGTAACAGAAAAAGATATCGAAGGATGGTTAGCTGACCACGAAAACCAACCCAATTCGATTTGCATACACAAAGTACCTGGGACATCAGATTATACAGATACAATTACATGTTTTTCGGTCATTATGAACTTAACCAATAAAAGTATGTATTTAAAAGAAGGGCAGCCTTGCGAACCAATAGACACACAACGTTTTAGTTTTTAATTGTAAAGATGATCAAGATATCATCACATAACACAAAAGAATATAAATAAGTGCAATCAGTTGAATTGATGGAGGAGGACACTATGGAACAAGAGCGCAAAAAGAAGCGTCTGAAATTTACAATGCCTGATGCCTATATCATTATTTTTAGTATTATTGCATTGGCGGCTATTGCCACTTATCTAATACCTGCGGGATCCTATGAGAGGGAAACCGTTGACGACATAACAAAAGTTGTACCTAATAGTTATACTGCTCAAGAATCTAATCCAGCCAATTTATTGGATCTATTCACATCGATTCAACTCGGAATGGTTGAAACTGCGAATATCATTTTCTTAATCTTCATTATTGGTGGAATTATAGCGGTTATTGAGTCAACGGGAGCTATTGATTCCGGTTTGAATAAATTAATAGATAAAACAAAAGGCCGGTATATTATATTAATCACAACAGTTAGTGCTATGTTTGGTATTTTAGCTTCAATGGGAGTTGTAGCAAATGCTGTTATCGCTTTTATTCCCATCGGTATTGGTTTAGCACGATCCCTGAAGTTGGACGCGATAACCGGAGTAGCGATGATTTATTTAGGGTATTATTCCGGAATGATTGCAGGCGTTTTTGATCCTACGATTTTAGGATTTGCTCAAACAATTGCCGAATTACCACTATTCTCAGGAATAGTTCTTCGAATATTTGTATTTATTGCTTTAATTACCATCACTATAATTTATACAAATAGATATGCTAGAAAGATTAGAAATAACCCAGAGAAATCAATTATGGCTGGTAAACCTTTCGGGAATCACCAACAGGTTTCTGACGAGGTTGGAGAGCTTCAAGAAGATAGAGTGACAAAGTTTACGACTACACAAAAGCTTGTCATTTTGGCGTTTGTTGGATCACTAGTCTTTTTCGTTTACGGAGCCTTCACTAAACAATGGGGGATTAATGAGTTAGCAGGTATCTTTATTATGATGGGTGTTATAGTGGCAATCATCGCACGTATCAATCCGAATAACTTCGTTAAAATCTTTATTTCAGGTGCACAGTCCATCGCATACGGTGCACTCGTAGCAGGTTTAGCAAGAGGCGTGGTCATTGTAATGGAAAATGGCCATATACTCGATACGATTGTGAATATGGTTCTCGTTCCATTAGAATCAACCACATTATTAATAGGTGCACTGTTACTCTTCGTGTTTAATATGGGCTTTAATCTACTCGTAACGGCAGGAGATGCTCAAGCAGCTATCGTAATGCCTATTATGGTTCCTATTGTCGACATTTTAGGAATGACAAGACAAACCGGAGTTCTAACATTTAAACTTGGAGACGGCTTTACAAACATTATTGCACCAACTTCCGGGGTTTTAATGGCAGTGTTAGCTATAGGCGGAGTCAAATGGACTCAATGGATCAGGTTTGCAATTCCTCTCTTACTTATGTGGATTGTGGTAGGAGTTATCGCGATTACTTATGCAGTCCTTACAGGGTACGGTCCATTTTAATAGTAAGTATGTTGTATGAAGGTTACTGAGAGCTAGACACAAAGACAATTCGTTGTGCTTTTGTGTCTAGTCTTCTTGTTTGGGAGCCCGGTACCACCACTAGACAGTAGGGATTGTGGAGATGGAATTTTAAAGCTCGAACTATGAAAGACCATTTCAACTAGGCGAGGGTATGTCTGAAACGATTACAGGTATGAAGACCAAAATCTTAGAAATGAACGGTTTAATCAATATTACGCCTTCTACTATCTAGGAAGTGCATCCTGATATAATTAAGTTCAATAAATGCAAAGCAGACACGCGGGATGTGTCTGCTTTTTTATGGTATGAATAAGTTACCCGAGAGTTTCTACATGAAAGTTTTACGACTACTTAAACATTTGTGTTTGTTATCTGTATGGGGACTGTTCAATATATTAATGCTATATATTCCGAATAAATAATTACTATTTAACAAAAATCTACCGACTAGTATTATTAGACTAGCAAAATAAGCCTATTCATGTAAAATAAATAGTAATGTTTCACTCAAGAATATTTCTTTCGGATTGAAACAAATACTATACTGGCAAACTAGGAGTGAAGTCATGAAAAAACTTTTGCAAACGCTGTTGTGGACCGCCATGCTGTTCGTTTTATCCATTGTTTTCGTAAACTCTGGACAGGCATCCGCAAAGGAATTCAAGGACGTACCGAAGAAACATCCGAACTATGCAGCGATCCAAGAGATGGAGAAGAAAGGACTTATTAGCGGGTATCCAGATGGTACATTCCGACCGAATGATCCAATTAGTCGCAAGCATGTTGCGACATTACTTGATCAGGCACTGAAGCTACCAAAAGCAGGAAAGAAGTTGATCTACAAAGATGTACCACTTAGTCATCCATATTATCAGCCCATCATGAATTTGACGCAAGCAGGGATCGTAAGCGGAGGGGCGAATCAAAAATTCAATCCTGACGCACCGATCACACGAATTCAGATGGCGAAAATATTGGACTTAGCATTCGGTTTTCGACTGACTGATCGACCAGGCGGCTTCCATGACCTTTATTTGGATCATTGGGGGTTTGTTCATGCGCATGTCTTGCTTGAGAATGGTATAGCAAAAGGCGATGACGGTATTTTTATGCCCAATAAACGAGTTACACGCGCGCATTATGCGGAGTTTTTGAGCCGTTCATTGAAAGTAGGCGTTACGCCTGTGGAAACAGAAAAAGTGAGCAAGGCGCAAGTGCTGAATCTTCTGTACCGTACACCAGCTGAAGTAGAAGGTGTGATGATCAGAGGGTTCCTAGCGAATAAGAAGTTCAGTGAAATTCGTTCGCAATTACTGCCATATGCCACTGCTAGATTTGCAGATATTCAGATGAAGCGCGATTATCCGTATGTGTGTTTCGCGTGCGATACATCGTTCTTCCCGTACTATGTATCGGAATTGTCGGTTCGTCTCCAGTATTCGCAACCGAGCAAAGATAAACTGGTCGTCAACACAATTTTACTAGATTCGCCGGGACCGGTTTCGGGTGGAGCTTTCGTTGACTATATATTTAAAAAAGAAAGTGGCAAATGGAAAATACATGATTTGAAATATACGGGAATCGGCAAGCGTAATTTTGAGCTGACACAGGACGAAGTGAAGCAGATTTTGCGTTATGACTATTCGTATCAAGACCCTGCTTACATTACGATTCATTTCGTCTCCGAGTCAACAGCCACTGGCACAGATCAGAAAAGTGGAGAAAAATATACGTATACGAAATACAAATTCACGGTTCAGACAGATCAAGGTCGTGATACGGTCGTAGTGAATTCAGACAGCGGTTATTACGAATATTGAAGTTGCTCTGAATCTGGAATCGTTAATTTAAACACGTGTCACTATACAAAAAACCCTTCTACGATGAAGTCATCGCAGAAGGGTTTTTGTTAATGGATATAATTTATCGTTGCTTCGTAAACAGCTAGACTTGATACATTTAGTAAACTTTCTGCATAGCGAAAGTGAGTGTGAGGGTAATGAAATCTGTTCCCGCTGTTTCATGAATCCCTTGCTGACTGAAGTACCTCGGTTACACACGAACTCGTTTCACAAACAGAGACGCAATAAATCCTGTAACAGCAAACGCTGCGATAAAGTAAAATGCATATTTCGTACCCGCTGCGATTAATTCAACAGGAGGGGCACTCGGTGAAACTTTCTGAAGCAAGTTCTCGCCATGTACGAGTAATGTGATAGCCATGGCCGTTCCCGTAGCACCTGCCATTTGTTGTAAGGTGTTCATTACCGCGGAACCATCCGCGTAAAGTTCGCGAGGTAATTGATTTAACCCATTCGTTTGTGAAGGCATGATAATCATGGAAATGCCTACGAAATATATTAGGAAAGCAATAATAATTTGCCAAATAGGTGTTTCGGTTGAAATGATGATGATAAACATGACACTTGAAATGGAGGTAAATAAAAAGCCGATCGGTAAAATCTTTTTAACACCAAATTTATCTGTAAGCATGCCTACGACTGGAGACAACAATGCGTTCATGGCGCTGCCTGGTAAAAGGATAAGCCCGGCCATTGCTGCGCTGACGAGTAAAGAAGTTCTCAAGTACAGAGGCAGTAAAATCGCTGTGGACAAAATCAAGAACATACCAATGAACAATAGCAAGGTGCCCAACGCAAACATTGGATATTTAAAGACACGTAAGTTGATCATCGGCTGCTTCATCTTCAGCTGTCTAGTAATGAATAGTACGAGAGAAATGGAACCGACTATGAGCGGAATATATACTTGTGCAGACGTGATAGACTTTTCTGCAATCGTACTTAAGCTGTAAATTAATCCTCCAAACCCGAGTGTGGAGAAGATTATCGATACGATATCAATTGTTGGTTTGCTAATTTGCGAAACATTATCAATTTGTTTTAGCCCGAATACGATTAATGCTACATAGAATATCAAGCTAAGCCAGAAGATAAACGACCAACCCAGTGTGTCGACAATTAAGCCGGATAGAGCAGGTCCAACCGCAGGCGCTGTCGTAATAACAAGTCCCATGACCCCCATGACGACGCCGCGTTTATGAATCGGGAAGATTAGTAACAAGACATTCATCATCAACGGTAACAAGATGCCTGTTCCGACTGCTTGAATAATCCGACCAATAAACAATACCGCGAAACTAGGTGCTAACGCAGCGAAAATCGTACCTACAATGGAAAAGGCGAGAGAAGCAATGACTAATTGCTTCGTAGTAAACCAACGGATTAAAAGAGACGACACAGGAACGAGAATACCTAACGTTAATAAATACCCCGTAGTCAACCACTGTGCAGTCGCTGAGTTAATCGAGAAGTCGGCCATAATATTAGTAAGAGCCATATTTAAAGCCGTTTCACCGAATAACCCGATAAAAGCTCCAAACATCAGAGTAAAAGCCATTGCTTTTGGATAACGTACTTGAACAATTTGTAATGAAGACACAATTTACTTCCTTTCTAAAAACAGACTGATGCAATATATATGAATGAAACGTGTTGTGACACAGCAAAGGATACCCACCCTGGCAACGACCAGAAGCAGATATCCTTAGCTGAAATAAGTTCGTTGCTATACATAACTTGCCGCTTGAGTAGTATAACATGTATCAATTAATGGAGGAATAAAATAGCACTGCATAAGAAAATTTAGATTTGCTTCTTAATGTAGTGCTTTTTCATTTCCCAAAAAATAAATTGACTATTAATTCTGAATAATATATAGTCTTGGTAACTCCAATTTCATTTATGGTCTTACCAAATGAAATTGGTTAGCTAACACGCCTCATCGATTGATTGACAATAAGATAGGAGGACGGTTGATGAATACAAAATATGTAAAAGAGTTCTTCACGTTTCCGGACATTATGATGATGCTTGTGCTATTGATCCCGCTGATTAGTTATACTCTTTTACACGCACTCTCTCTTAGTGTATGGGTTTCATTTATTGTAGGGATGGCTACTTATGCGATGAGTGAATATATGATTCATAGATTTTTATTCCATATGAAAACGCCAACCCATCCATTTTTATTGAAAACGATTAAGCGCTTACATTTTGATCATCATGTAGATCCGACAAATTTAAAACTATTGTTTCTGCCAATTTGGTTTAGCTTACCTGGATTCTCCATATTTACGATTGCTTTTTATTTCATTACAAGTAACTTTACATTCACAGTGGCGTATCTAGCAGGCATCATCGTCTATTTCATGTATTATGAATGGAAACATTATATTGCGCACCGCCCCGTTCAACCGCGTACCGAAATGGGAAGACGTATAAAGAAAGCACATCTTTGGCATCATTTTAAAAATGAAAACTACTGGTTTGGGGTTACACATACAGCTATCGACAAAACGTTTGGAACGTACAAAGATCAAAAAGAAGTCGATAAAAGCGATACTGCTAGAAATTTAGAAAATCGTACGTAAGTAGTGAATAAAGGAGATCTAGCCATGAATCGAACAACAACTGTTGAAAAAGAACTGATTAAAGCAATTCTTCAAGGAGAATATGTGGCGGGCAGTCAAATCGAAACGGAAAGAGAACTAGCAGCGATGTATGAACTAGGACGGCCCGCTATTCGAGAAATCTTGCAGCGTCTGAGTCACGGAGGCTGGCTGACATTACGAAAAGGGCAACGCGCTGTCGTCAATGAATATTGGAACGGAGGCAATATTACTACTATCGTGGATATTATCGAGTACTTTGATCAAGTACCTGATGCATTCGTTCTCTATTTTTTGGAATTGCGTATTGCGTTAACGCCTCAATATGTACAAAAAGCGGTACTGCATAATTATCCTAAAGTAGTAGGATTACTCGCTGAAATAGATGAGTTGTCAGACACGGCGGAAGCTTTTGCATCGTATGATTGGAAACTTCAAAAGGAGTTAGCTAGATTATCCAAGAATCCGCTTTTCTCGCTCGTGTTAAACAGCTTTGAGTCAGCTTATGTAAAAATGGCAGTGAAATACTTTGAAAGCTCATTTCGCCGTGAAGCTTCATTACATTATTATAATAAGTTACTGTCTTTTGCATTATCAGCTGATGATCAACAAGCAGAAACACTTTCCCGGGCAATGATGGAAAAAAGCTATGATCTATGGAAAAATCAATTGTCACCAGACGAGAGAATTGGAGTGAAGTTTAAGCTGAATAGTATACACTAAATACTTTCTATTTCTATAGATCCATATGAGGAGGACATCATCATTACGAACATACTAGTCAAGTCCATTTCAATCGTTCTACTCTTAGCCATAATTCTCATAATAGATGTTCCAAAAGGAAACGCAGAATCAGCAGAAGAATCGATCACGATATTGTTTACGCATGACTTACATGACAACTTCCTACCATTTGAGGTGGAAAGAGGGAATCAGAAGCTGTCAATCGGTGGGTATGCTAGATTGCAAAGCGCAATTGCTGAACAAAGAGAGAAAGATCCGAATGCGATTCTAGTTGATGCGGGAGATTTCGCGATGGGGACATTGTTTCAAACGATTTATTCGACAGACGCACCTGGCTTACAAACGATGGGGCGGATGGGTTACGATGCAACCACTTTAGGAAATCATGAATTCGACTTTAGATCAGAAGGTTTAGCGAGTAGTTTACGTGCTGCGAAAGATAGTGGGGAAAAGTTGCCTAGTATCGTTGCTTCCAATACAATCTTTCCGAAAGATAAGAACGGCAAAATTCCCGTGAACATTCAAACATTAAAAGACGCGATGGACGAATATGACGTGAAAGATTATATAGTAATCGAACGTAAAGGAATTCGAATAGGAATCATAGGGTTGATGGGGAAAGAAGCAGCTGGCAATGCCCCTATGTCCGGTGTGATGTTTGATGACGCAATAGAAAGTGCCAAGTCGACAGTTGCTACATTGAAGAACGAAGAACATGTAGACTTAGTCATCGCTCTTTCACATGCAGGCACGTCTGCTGTTCCGTCGCAATCCGAAGATGAAATAATTGCCAAAAATGTCCCAGATATTGATGTCATAATTAGTGGACATAGCCATACTACATTAGAAGAACCGCTTATTGTGGGTACTACTATACTAGGATCAGCCGGAGAGTATGGAGAAAACCTAGGTGTCTTAAATATATCTAAAAATGAACATGATAAATGGATATTAAATCACTATGAGTTACGGTCAATTGATGATTCTCTTCCTTTGGATTCAACGATTACTGAAACAATTGATATATATAAAGAAGCAATTCAAGAAAATTACCTCGACGACTTTGGAATGGAATTTGATGAAGTGCTAGCTTATTCGCCGTTTGATTTCACATCTTTTTCCACGTTAGGAGTCAATCAACAAGAAGAGCCGATCGGAAACTTGATTGGCGACTCCTATATTCACATGGTTGAACAACTGGAAGGAGATGATTATGAACCGATTGCTGCTGCAGTTGTTCCGGTAGGGACGATTAGAGATTCATTTAGCAAAGGCGACATTACGGTTTCACATGTGTTCAATGTAAATTCATTGGGGATTGGTCCCGATGAAATTTCTGGCTATCCGCTTCTAGATATTTATTTGACCGGCAAAGAATTGAAAACCATTGCAGAAGTCGATGCCTCTATTACACCTATTATGAATGAAGTGCAACTGTTTATCGCAGGATTGAGTTATACGTTTAATCCGAATCGTTTTATTTTTAATAAAGTAACCGACATTAGTTTGCAGTCAATTGAGGGCGTTAAAGAAGAAATCGACGACAAAACACTCTACCGTGTGGTCGGCGGCTTATATTCTGTTCAAATGCTTCCTTTTGTAAATGAAAAATCATTCGGAATCCTATCTGTTGTGCCGAAGACTAAAGAAGGAACACCGGTGAAAAACTTTGAAGACCAAATCATCTACATGAATGAACACCAAGAAGTGAAAGAATGGTATGCCATTGCGAATTACTTCAAATCATTCATAAAGATCAATGGTGTCGCACACGTGCCGACGTATTACGCCCAAACACATGATAGAAAAATCGTAGTGCACGATTCAAGTATGTGGGCGATCCTCAAAAATCCAAATGCGATTATCCTGACGGCTTACGCGGTCCTACTCGCTTTTGTTGGCATACTGGTTTTACTTGTTATGTTGGTTGTTAGAAGAAGAAAGCGCAAAAAAGAAAAACTGATCGGATGAGTGATGTAAAGATTGATCGGATCAGCCGATTCGTATCGGATTAAGACATGAACTAGCATCGCATATAGCGGTGCTTTTTCTTTTGACTTCCTTTTAGTGAAGTTAGTTATTCGGAGTATCAAGGTGGATGCCTAGTTGCTTGAATTCAATATTCTTGAAGAAAATCCTTTCACACGGTACGGCCTTATAAATAGATGAAATATTTATGTTCCTCAATCAGGTTAGTTGTTGATTAAAAATATGTTTGAATTTCCATAGGTGATGAATGAAGCATGAGTAACCAAGTCTATGTATTCCTTTTACTCGTTTTAGGATTCAACACATTGAGGGCTCTTATCTTATAGATGGGTCTGAAAGTGCGTATTATTTACTCCTCTTTCTATTAAATTTGTTAGCTTTACTTTTCGTCATTGTTTCGAAAAATAAGATGAAACCTACTAAGTGATGTATTGCAACATAATAAACCTATACGATTCGAGAACGAACACATTTCAAGTGATCATTTTTTTAGTTGACTAAAAATTCAATCTGTTATATGGTTATATACATAACCATATAACCATATAACTGAGTATAGCATATCATGAAAAGAGGTGACAGACGCGATGAGTAAATCTTTGGATGATAAAAAGCCTATTTACCTTCAAATAAAAGAAATGATTGAAGATCAGATTATAAACAATCAATTACAAGAGCATGATCAAATTCCATCAACAAACCAACTCGTGCAGTTTTATAAAATCAATCACATCACGGTTTCAAAGGGAATTAACCTCCTTGTTGAAGAAGAGATTATTTATAAAAAAAGGGGTGTGGGAATGTTTGTGAAAGAAGGCGCAAAAGAAAAATTGGTACTTAAACGAAGAGAAGGATTCGCTGCGGAATTTGTTCTTCCCATGTTAAAAGAAGCGAAAAAACTCAAGTTAGTAGATCTCGATATCTTGAAAATAATGGAAAAGTTGAAAGGGAGTGTAGAGGATGACTAGAAAAGTAGAGGCAAGTAACATAAGTGTTTCGTATAACGAATTTGAAGCGTTACAAGATATTAACTTCACGTTAGAGAACGGAAAGATTTATGGAGTGATCGGGCGCAATGGTGCTGGAAAAACGAGTTTACTATCTGTAATAGCCGCTTATCGAAAGGCAACGAGTGGAGAAATGAAAATAGATGGAGAGAACATATTTGAAAACGAGAATGCAATGTCTCAAGTAATGTTTGTTCATCAAACAGATTACAAAGATCATCATGACACAATCAGTAAATACTTTGATCTAGCCGAGCGCTACCGTCCTGCATTTGATCGAAAGTATGCGGAACAATTAGTTCAGCTATTTCAACTCCCAATCAACAAACCATTACGAAAGTTATCGGCAGGTATGCAATCTGCTTTTAATGTAACAATGGGGCTAGCGAGTAAAACGCCCATCACGATTTTTGATGAAGCCTATCAAGGAATGGATGCCCCAACACGTGAAATTTTTTACAGTGAAGTTTTAGAAGAGCAAGCACGCAATCCTCGAATTTTCATTTTATCTACCCACTTAATCTCAGAAATGGAATACCTATTTGACGAAGTGCTTATGATTCATCAAGGTACATTAATACTTCAAGAGGAAGTGGACACTCTTTTAGAAAGAGGATATTCTGTTACAGGTCCGACTAGTGATGTAGTAGAAGTGGTCGCCGGACTTCATGTGTTAAATGAAGAACAGCTGGGCGGCACGAAATCGATGATGTTGTACGGAGAATTAACGAAAGAAAAAGAAGACGAAATAATACGAAAAGAACTAGAAATAGGAAATATTTCACTCCATGAATTATTTATTCATTTAACAAAGGAGGGAATGTAAAATGAACGCAATGGGAAAGAAAGTAGCTACGGATCTGTACTTAGGCCAAATGAAATGGGTTGCGTGGTATTTGCCGATTGTGTATGTTGCGTACTTTGCAATTGTTTGGTTCCTCGATGAACCAGATATCAGGTCCATTTCGTTACTAACATTTACATTTCAAACAACTACAATATTTATGCTCGTGTGTGGGATCATTTCAAGCTCCGCATTCCTCACAACATATGTGAAATATGGCGTTACTAGAAAGTCGTATTTTCAAGGAGCATTGCTGTCAGCGATAGGCTTAGCAATTACTGTCATAGGTCTAACAACGATTCTAACTTGGATAGTACATGTATTGAACATCAACGTGTTCAAAGAAGTTGTGTTATCCTCACTTGGAGTAAACAGTTGGTTACTGACTAGTGTCTCTTATTTCTTCGTAGTCATGATCTATTTTCTAGTCGGATGGCTAATTGGATTAGGGTTTTATCGTTATGGCGGGGTTGGAGGATTTGTAACCATTATAGTTGCAGTCGTAGTAGTATCTTTATATGATTTGCTTTGGTTGTTCGACACACCTAAACCATTGAAGGGATTGTTCAACTTTGATATCCCGGTACCTAATGTTGTAGTGGCGCTCATCGCATCATTCGCTATAGCGACAATCACAGCTATAGCAGTTTATAAAATTGTGAAAGAAACACCGATTAAAATAGCGTAACTTTCATTTTACCAAGTGCAAAGGATAGGGAGTGCAAAGTCCAAATAGTAGCAATAGCGGAAAAGGGCTGGCACGCCTGCAACTCGAATGAAGAGTGTCAGTATAAAAACTACTAACCTTTAGATACTTTGAAATGAAAGATGAGGTTCTAATATGAAAACGGTTAGCCAAGAAGTCCAAGAACTGTCTATTAACTCTTTAGAGTCCACTTTGACTAAGCTTTCGAATGCTTATACAAGTATGACAGAAAAAGGTTCTAATACAACATTAGTGAAAAAACGACGTGACGCTATACAAGTCGGGTTGGAGAGCCTACATGACGTTTGGCGCGATATAGATTTTTTCTATAACAAAGAAGAGATCTTACAATCCAAGAAAGTTTTGCAAAGTATCGTTCCGTCTATCGAAAAACAATTAGCCAAAGCAAAGGATGGTAGTCCTCAGAAAACGGTGAATGAGCGTCGCTTAATTGCGCTAAAATTGGCGATCGAATCATTGGAGAATCGACTCGTATAAAAGAGTAGCTTTGGTTGTCGTCGAAAACGCATTACGCTAGAATCGATTCAGATTGTATACGAAGGAAAAGTGAAAAATAGCTGCAAAATAA
This sequence comes from Sporosarcina sp. P3, assembly GCF_002743415.1. Lineage (NCBI taxonomy): Bacteria > Bacillati > Bacillota > Bacilli > Caryophanales > Caryophanaceae > Sporosarcina > Sporosarcina sp. P3. The sequence continues at coordinate 373,914 of NZ_PDZE01000001.1, read as the reverse complement.
GTGGGAAATCTATTACAATTAATAAATAAGCAAAGTTAAAACCGCGTGAAAACGAAGTTCATCGTAACTTAGATACACGCGGTTTTTTCATATTATCAAGTTTTGTCTTAGCCTATATACATATGAACTATATTTCCATAAGATAGGTGATCTTAGCTATAAAGTAAGACAACATCCTTCTGGAAAGGTAGTGTTAAAAATGCAATGAGACGACTATTTACGTTTCATTATTGTGAAGTAAACAATTTTTTATCGCGAAATGAAAACGTTTAAGATATATAATTCGGGGTCCTAGTATAGTTGAGTGTAGCAGATATAGTAAGAGTTTTATATTGCGACAACATAAATAATAATATTATGTAAACTAAATAATACGATATGAATACTAATTATCTGTGACTAGTAACTAATCTGCTCCAATTAGTTTCATATACTACTATAGCAGTTCTATTGTTTGAAAATAGAAGCGAGGGATGTTGTGATAAGCAATAATCGTGCTGAGCCATCCAGATGAATTCATTGCACCTGAAGTGCTGGCTTACACTGTGAGAAAAATTACCGACATGGAACAACTACATGACAGTAGAATTACCATAGTTAATGTAGCTGAAAAAGTATTACAAGAAAATAATTTGTTTTATATACTAGATTGATGAAATACGTTTTTGAACAAATAGGTACAGTCATAGAATATACGCTACGCCAGAAGCACCCAGAAAAAATGGGAAGTAACAGTAAGAGCGATTTTATGCCACATAGACGCTTATCAAAAGGAGGCTGGTTTACTTGAAAAGACCTTTTAGTACATGGTCATTTGTTTTTGTAGTTACTGGACTGCTAGCATTCGTGATCAATTGGTTAACAACTGAAATAATTGAACCAGTTGTTCTGATCGGATTCATCTTTTTAGTATGTGGAATTATTTTTAGTTTTATTGCGTTTTCCAAAGAGGAAAAGGGAGCAATGAAAATCATATCATGCGCGTCTTTTTTCATTATTTTACTTTGCCTTATATGGATTGAACCATTTTTATTTATTTATATATTAACTTGGTTAAAAAACATCTTATAATCAACCATTGCATTAAACGCTGTGCAAGAAACTTACACGAATGTTTAAACATTCATGTATATTTCTGACACAGGTACTGAATAATAATAGCAGGCCGTTTACTTCTTTAATATTTTAAAAAATCCGGAGGGGGATGCTTCTATGCCCATGAATGTGACTCAAAAACTTATTAAAAGCCACTTGGTTTCCGGAGAAATGACAACCGGTAGCGAAATCGGTTTGAAAATTGATCAGACGTTGACGCAAGATGCAACGGGAACAATGGTGATGCTGGAACTGGAAGCAATGGGTGTCAAGCGGGCACAGACGGAAGCTTCTGCCCAGTACGTCGATCATAATGTGATTCAAATCGACAACAAGAATGCGGACGATCATCTGTTTCTCAAAAGTGCCACGCAGCGATTCGGTCTGTATTACAGTCGTCCGGGGAATGGGGTCAGTCACCCTGTACATATGCAGCGGCTTGCCGCTCCCGGGAAAACCCTGCTCGGATCAGACAGCCATACATGTGCAAATGGATGTATGGGAATGCTTGCGATGGGTGCGGGCGGCCTGGACGTATCTCTCGCAATCGCGGGTAACCCGATATACATCAAAATGCCTGAAGTTATGGGCGTGCGTTTGACAGGAGAACTCCCTGACTGGGTCAGCGCGAAAGATGTTATCCTTGAAATGCTGCGCCGCCACGGAGTGAAAGGCGGAGTCGGCAAGATCATCGAATATTACGGACCAGGTCTTGATAACTTAAGTGCCATGGACCGCCATGTCATCGCCAATATGGGGGCAGAACTCGGGGCGACGACGACTGTTTTCCCGTCAGATGGGGAAATCCGCAATTTCCTCACTTCCCAAGGGAGGGAAGAGGATTGGTCAGAACTACTTCCGGATGAGGGAGCAGAATATGACATCTATGAAGAAATTAATCTGTCTAATCTTGAACCGCTAATCGCCAAACCATCGAGTCCCGGGAATGTCGTTCCTGTTTCAGAAGTGGCCGGAACACCGATTTACCAATCCTATATCGGTTCCTCCGCGAATCCGGGATACCGTGATTTTGCAATTGTGGCAGAGATTGTCAAAGGGAAGCGGGCGAAAGAAGGTGCCTCCTTCGATATCAACCCGACGTCCCGTCAATTGCTGACGGACCTGGTGAAAGAAGGCCATATCGCCTCTTTGTTACAGGCGGGTGCCCGTCTTCATCAGGCAGGATGCAATGGATGTATCGGCATGGGGCAAGCACCGGCGACAGGCCGGAACAGCTTACGGACAACACCCCGGAACTTCCCGGGACGTTCCGGAACACTTGAAGACAGCGTTTTTCTATGCAGCCCGGAGACCGCTGCGGCTTCCGTCTTGTACGGAGCCATCACCGATCCGCGGACACTCGATATGCCGTACCCGCGCGTGAAGAATCCTGTGGAACCAACCATCGACACTAAGCTTCTGACAGAGCCTTTGCCATATGAGGAAGCACGTGAAGTGGAGCTATATAAAGGACCCAATATTGCGCTCATTCCAGATATGGATACTTTGCAGGACGAGATGGAACTTCCTATAATGCTAAAGATGAACGACAATATCTCAACAGACGAAATCCTTGCAGGCGGTGCCCGCGTCCTGCCTTTCCGAAGCAACCTTCCCGAAATCAGTAAGTTTGCATTTGAGAACGTGGACCGTTCGTATTACTCAAAAGCGAAAGAGACTCCGGGCGGCCATGCCATCCTGGCAGGTTCGAACTACGGACAAGGCTCCAGCCGGGAACATGCGGCCTTGGCACCGCGCTATCTCGGACTGCGGGTTGCACTGGCAAAAGATTTTGCACGTATCCACTGGCAGAACCTCGTGAACTTCGGGATCCTCCCGCTTACATTTACCGACCCTGCAGAGTATGAGCTGCTGGAAAAAGGAGACGTCCTGGAATTATCCAATATGCGCGCTGCCATCCAGACGGGTGAACCGTTCATGGTGGGCATCAAAGGAAAAAAACGTAAGATTCAGGTCGAACACTCCATGTCCGAACGCCAGATTGAGGTCATGCTCGAAGGTGGGATGATCAACTGGGCGAAAGCGCGCCATGACGAAATTGAAATATGAGGAGGAATGGGAATGATTGATCGTGAAAATACATGTAAAGCGTGTGAAGGGAATGGCATGCTGTCTGATGATGAAGGATGGCAATATGGTTGCAGCATCTGCCGCGGAACGGGATATCTCATTGGAACCATAAGTGAAGCTGAAATAAAAGACACAGATGTCAACAACCGTTTGCTGGATTAATCATCGTTTCCTAAAGAGCCCCGTTGGTAGCGGGGCTTTTCTAATTGGATGGGGAACTGCACACAGTCCGGGTTGAACAGGAAGTCCAAACAAAAGTACCTATGTGTGAAGAATATCATATAAATACTTCTTTAATCTGAAATTAAGGGCATACCATTTACAAAGTAAAAGGTAGCACTATAAGACTGATAAGAAATAAATTGTTATAGAATAGCTAATCAGTTTTTGAATGTATGAAAGGGTATTTTTGAATCAATTGGAATGAATTAAAAATGCTCTGTTTGACTACGAAAATAGCTGGAGACTGGATTTTTTATTGTACGAAATAAGTTTCGGAATTTGGCTTTGCGCTAGTAAAGCATTTGTATAACTACCAATCGAACCAGAGAGAATAGAATGTATGAGATTGATATGTAGAGCAAAAAACTAGGTTTTGAATCTTGGTATTGTACCAGGAATGTCGTGAAAATCTCGAATGAAGGGAAGATCATTGATGAAAGAGAAGCCTAATATGGACGCTAAAATAGAGGGAGAGATTGCATGATCATCAGAGAAGTAGAGATCACACGACGCAATATACCACTTGATAAACCATTTAAAACAGCGTTAAGAACAGCGACAGAAATAGATTGTATTGAGGTAACGATCCATTTAGAAAATGGAATTATAGGTACAGGATCTGCGGCGCCTACATGGGTAATTACAGGGGATTCAACGGAAAGTATAGAAGCTGCTTTATCAGGTCCTATAAAAAGCCGTACTGAATAAAAATATTAATCATTTCCAAACGCTGTTGAAAGACATTCAAAATAGTTGTGTAGGAAATTCAAGTGCTAAAGCAGCTGCTGATATAGCGATGTATGACGCATACAGTAAATTGCTAGGAATTCCATTGTATCGTTTTTTGGGAGATCACAAGCAGTTAAAAACATGCATGACGATTGGAGTAGATACGCCTGAAAAGATGGCAGAAGATGCAATCGAACGTGTTAAGGATGGATTTAGCAGCCTTAAAATAAAAGTTGGATCTCAACCAGAATTGGATATCGCGAGGGTTTCTGCAATACGAAAAGTAGTGCCATCAAAAGTTATGCTACGCTTAGACGCGAATCAAGGGTGGACTCCTAAACAAGCTGTACAATTAATCAATCAAATGGAACGTGAAAACTTAAATATTGAATGTATTGAACAACCCGTCGTTGCGAATGATTTAGAAGGATTAAAGTATGTAACCGATCATGTAAATGTACAGATTATGGCTGATGAAAGTCTCTTTTCACCAAAAGACGCGCTCACATTGGTTAGTGGAAATTATGTAGATTTGTTAAATATTAAACTGATGAAGTGCGGAGGAATCACGAACGCATGGAAAATTGCAAGTATTGCTGAAGCGGCAGGAATTCCATGTATGATTGGTAGTATGATGGAGTCAGCCCATTCTGTCGCAGCAGCAGCCCATTTTGCAGCTGCTCATCCAAATGTCATATACTTCGACCTCGATGCACCATTGTGGCTGACAGAGAAAGCAGATTATATGGTGTATACAGGAGATCAAATCACGCTGTCTTCAAAACCAGGAGTAGGCAAGATTTGATTTCAAAACATCTCCTAAGTAGGGTGAAATTCTACATCCATTCTAATAATTATTGATTTGTGGTGCCAGGTCCCGACACTATTCAGTACTGTGTCATGGCCTGGTATCTTTTTATTAAGCTGTTTTCGTAAACTTTGTTGTGTTTTGAAAAAAGTAGAGTATGTTATAATAAACTATATATGATTCAATAGGCGGTGTGATAAGTTGGTAAGAAATGTGCCTTTACTGATGACAATGTTACTGGTTGGTAGTAGCGCGTTAATTATTTATTTGACTACTGAACTTCCGCAGCTTACGGAATGGTTGCTACTACTAGTTGCTGTCGTTTTAAATACGTGGAGTGCCCTTGCATTGATCTTGCACATAGGCATACAAAAGCTGAATTCTATACAACAGCAGTAGTTCTTAGTTCACTTATTGTCATGTTATTTGGTTTTTGACAGGAAGGAACAAGCATTTGATTGATTCGTTCATCAAATGCTATTTTTTTACCTATTTCCATCCAACCCTTTAAGCAATTGTGAAAATTATCAACGTATTGAAAATGATAAATGCCTTTCTTCACGTGTTGTCAGCGCTATCCATCACATGGAAATCGAAAAGACCGCTAATTTATCTAGTAATTAGCGGTCTTTCGTTATCTTTTTAACGTACCTCTACTGTGGAACATTATCTACACACGAACACGTTTCACAAACAGCGAGGCAATAAATCCTGTAATCGCAAACGCCGCGATAAAGTAAAACGCATATTTCGTACCGGCTGCGATTAATTCAACAGAAGGAGCACCCGGTGATGCTTTCGAAAGCAAGTTTTGACCATGTATCGATTAATGGAGGAATAAAATAGCACTGCATAAGAAACGTTCAAGTTTGCTCCTTATGCAGTGCTTTTTAATAATGAAAATTAGAAAATGCAAACTGTTGAAAAAGAACTGGCCGCGTGCTTTGAGCTGGAACGGCGCGCTATTCAAGAAGTCCTGCAGTCCTGCCGAAATCGATGAGTTACCATACACAACGGAAGCTTTCGCGTCGTGTGATCGGAATGTTCAACAAGCAGAAAATCTTTCCCGGGCAATGATGGAAAAAGCAATGGCTTATAAAAAACCAATTATCACTAGTTGAAAGAATCAGTGTGAAATTTACGCATGATGTACATGACAACATCTTTTCATCAATGGTTACAATAGCAGCAGGAAAGTTAGGCACCTAAAACCTTTTAAAACATACAATGATAGAAAAAATATTTCAAAAGGTGATCTGGCGTATGGATAGTCAATTACGTTCATTTGTTTATGGATTGCAAACTAGAACGCCTTTACAAACGGTGGAGCTCTGGATTTTAGGATTGCAAAACCGAAGTGGCGCTGTTCAACATGCAGTATTATCACCTGCACTCCAAGAACGAACGGAAAAACAATTTGTGCAAAATAAAATGGTTACCTGGACAAATTATCCAAGCCGATCTTGAAATATATTTCCTACTTACTTTTAAACGATCAGTCAATTCGTAAAATTTATTTACTTATCCCATTACATTTTTAAATTTTATATGCTACAATACATATTATAATAGTAAGAATTAAAAAGGGGATGGGTTATATGTCAACGACAAACAACACATTAGCCAAGATTGCTGCTACAGCGAAATGGGATGAAGGGGTTCGCTCTACACATACAATCCGCGACTTTGAAGAATTTCCGATGGATGAACCTGTTCATTTAGGCGGAACGGATACCGGTGCAAATCCACTCGAGTTTATTGCGGCTGCACTGAATGGTTGTAAAGCAGTGATGATTCCATTAATTGCGAACGAACAAGGATTCGCTTTTACAGCGATTCATTTTGACACAACGGGTATTGTAGATGCTAGAGGTTTGATGGGAGAAGAAGGCGTGAAAACGCATTTCCAAAAAGTTCGCTTTGTTTGTGAAATCACTACAAATGAATCGGATGCAGCGATTGCGCAATTAAAAGCAGAAGTGGAAAGAAGATGCCCTGTATATAATCTATTTGCCGATGCAGGAATTCCTGTGGAGTCGAAATGGATTAAGAAATAATGACAGCAAAATTAAAACCGCGTGAAACCAAGTTTTTCTCACTTGAGTTCACGCGGTTTATTTATTCTACTACTTTGTTCGGTTCTCTTTAATAACTGATCACTTGCTTCCCGTAGTGAGAGTATCTGCTCTTTCAAGGCATATACACGCAACTAGATTATATTTGGTCATGTTAACACCCCGCTGGACATGCTACTGGACAAGATACATTCTCCTGAGGAATGGCAACAAACATTATGTTAAAAAATTGTTTTCAAATAAAGCAAACAAAAGTCAAGTTTGTTTGCCTAATACACCAAAAACATCTTGACAAAAATATTTAATTGATATGGTGACGAAAATTGTAGAAATCTATTGCGAAAACTCTCTCTATATCGTTTAATGAATTGATTGCAAAAAAATGAAAAAGGACTGTGATACATGAAAAAGATGGTAAGTTACTTCACGTTGTCTATGCTCGTCGCAACTTCACTTGTTGCGTGTACACCAAAAGAAGATATTTCCAAAGAGAAGAAAGAGCCGATCGAGGAAGTGAAGACCGTTCCGCTTTCAGATGAGAAGGACAAGTACTTATCTGAAGTAGATGTGGAATATGCTTTTGAATTCGCTAAAGGAATGGAAGAATATAAAACCAATGAAAAGCTCGGTTATCGTACGGCAGGATCGGAAGCGGAACGAAAGACTGGCGAGAAAATTGGAGAAGAAATGAAGAAAATCGGATTAACTGAAGTCACGAAAGATGCGTTTACGGTAGATAGTTGGGAGTTTGAGAAGGCCGATTTAACCTTTACGGATACTGCTGGAAAAGAGCATCTTGCTGTGCTAGGTGGTTATCAAGTGAACTTTGACACGAATGGTGTGAAAGAACTTGAGATAGTTTATGCAGGAAAAGGGACTGCGAAAGATTTAGAGGGATTAGATATCGAAGGGAAACTGGTATTAGTCGACATCAATCAACGAGAAGAATGGTGGATTAATTACCCTACGTATCAAGCGCATGTAAAAGGGGCAGCAGCGGTCATTGCGGTGCAAGAAGCTGGTTATGCCGAAGTGGATCCCGATGCGTTGAATTCACAAGATATTTGCGGACCGGACGATGCACCTGCATTCTCGATGTCTCAAACGGATGCAATTGAACTAAAGAAGGCACTCGAGGCAAGTGAAAATGACAAGTTTACCGTAAAATTTGATGCTAAATCTACTGTGAAAATGGATCAAGAAGCGTATAATTATTACGGGAAAATTGTCGGAAAAGATCCGGACTCCTATATCCTGTTATCTGGCCATTATGATTCGTATTTTGCCGGGTTCCAAGATGACAATGCAGCAATCGGTCTACTGCTTGGTATCGCTAAAGGAATGATTGACAGCGGCTATCAACCAGAAAAGACTCTTATTTTCAATGCGATCGCAGCAGAAGAATGGGGCAAATCGAATACTCGCTACGACTGGTCGACAGGTGCTTACAATCAAATATTTACTGTTCATCCTGAGTGGGTAGGCAAGACGTTTGCGAATATGAATTTCGAGCTTCCAGCATATGAACATACGACACAAGACGAAATTCGTTCTACGTATGAGTTGAATAACTATTTGACGGAGTTCGCAAAAGAAGTTCCACCATTATCCGACGTGTACAAAGATGGGATTTCAGTCGTTTCCCCGCTACGTACATGGTCAGATGACTTCTCATTCAGTATTGCGGGTGTGCCGGCGCTTCGGAATGATTTCCAAGACAGTGAATTCATGCACTCCCATTATCATTCTCAATTTGACAGCGAAGACGCATTCAATGCCGAGGCGTTAAAATTCCACTTAAACCTTTATGGATTATTGACCATGCATTACGATCAAACTGCTATTGTGCCGTTAGACTTCACGACACGTTTGCAAGCGATGAAAGACTTGATCGACACCGATGCGTTTAAACAGGCGTCTGTTGCTTCGAACAACTTGACGAAAGAGATTGAAAAGGCGATGTCCAGTGCGGAAGAAGTGAACACAAAAGTCGCTGACATTAATAAAGAGTACGCAGAAGCACTTAAAAAAGAGGATACAGACGCAGCGAAGAAGTTGTACGAGGAAAGTCGTGAGTTAAACAGCGACTTGTTAGCAGCTTATAAATATGCGGAAGACCAATTTGTGCGATTGACGTGGGAAGATGAACCGATATTCCCTCATGAGCATGCGCAAAATAACGTCAAAAACTTAACTGCTTCTATTGAGGCATTAACTACTGGCGATATCGCTACTCCACTGGATGAGTACTTATACGCAATTGACAACAACTGGTATGCGTATGACTTTGATCAGGAAGTATTCAACTACTTCACAGACTATGTCATAAAAGCACCGAAAGAGCAACTTATGTGGGGTGCTGGACGAATTGTCGACCACGAAGACCTATTCGATACGATCAAGTCATTGCAAGCGAAGAAAGAACAAACGAAGCCTGATTTGTCAGAAGAAATTTCTACACTGACGGATGCGCTGGACAGACAGAAAAAGTTATTGGAACAGACTGTAACAGATGAAGCAGCTAGCGTGAAAAAATTAGGTGAGCTGCTGAGTGAAATGAAATAATAAGCAATTTGGAATCGAGGTAGCGCCTTAAAAGCATCGCATATAGCGGTGCTTTTTTTATTGATAAATTTCCCCACGCCCTGTTCATGAAAGAGCCCTTTACTAAAATGTATCATCGGTCCACGTCGTTCGTACTTTCCTTTGCTTCATAATCCCATTCTCCTTGCCATAGGATATACTGCACAAAAACCATTTAGGGGGATTGAAATGAATAAAGGAACCAACAGCCAACCAACATATGACCATATCGTGGTTGGAACGGGGCCAGCGGGTGCTGCCATTGCAAGAAAACTAACTGATGATAACCAAAATTCTATGTTAGTTTTAGAGGCAGGAGATAATAATAGTAAAGAGCAGCCGATTAGAGATTCTTTGTTTGCACCGCCATTTATTCTCACTGAAGACTTTTTTCCTCAATACTTCTGGCAAGGAAAAGGTGTCCCTCAGAAAAATGTGAAAGATCGGTCATTTGATTGGACGGGTGGGCGAACTTTGGGAGGTGGTTCCTCTATTAACAATAACCAGTATGTAAGACCATCACAGGTCAATATGAAACAATGGGAAAACCTTCTAGGACCACTTTGGTCGCCTGAACAAGAGACGTATCAATTTTCGCAACTTGAAAAATACAATGGTCAGACTCAGAATCCGAATGCTAGGGGATATAACGGACAGTTGGATATTAGACAGGCACCCGCTTACCCTACTAGCATGGTTGAGAAATTGGTGACAGCGATAGAAAGAGCCACGGGTTTCCCCAGAATTGTAGACTATAATGATCCCAATACACCACTTGGTCCTTTTACAAGATGGCAACTATACCAGACTCCTTATGGTCAACGAGAAAGTTCTGATACCGCCTTTCTATCGTCGGATGTTATGAAAGAAAGTGGGGAAGGTGTAGGCGGCAGACGGTTATTGGTATCTTATAATTCAACGGTGCAACGTGTCATTTTTGATAATAATAAGCGAGCAATTGGTGTGGAATTTTTTAAAGAAGGAAACTGTTATTACGCATATGCTCGCAAAAAAGTTATTGTATCGGCAGGAATAAATAGTCCTCAGTTATTAATGCTTTCTGGAATCGGACCAGCTGATACCCTGAATAAAGCCGGTATTTCCGTTGTTCATCATAACGCGAATGTAGGGAAGAACATGACTACCCACCCGGTAAATACTTCGATGTTTACAACGAATCCGAATGACAAAGCACTTCCGGACGCGGATCCATTTGCGCTTTATACAGGCGGGGCCTTTTTGCCAGATCCAACGCCTGGTGCCGATCCCAACCGGCGTTGCGTCCAGCTAATTGGTCAAATAGGAGCTGGCGGAATGCTAAGCATTATCCTGATATTATTGGAGCCGAAAAGCCAAGGAACTGTCAGAATTCAAAATGCAGATCCGTTAAAGATTGTACTTGCTGATGTAGAGTTTTTGAATAATCGATCTGACCTAGAAACTATAAAGAACATATATCGGGTATATATTAAAAATATTGCAGAAGAACTATCGAAAATAGATGCACACTACCAACTCGTTACACCTACATTGGAAACGATTCAGGACGATAGCAAACTCGAGGCGTTCATTAAGGATAACTTAGGTCCGACACACCATATACAAGGCACACTTAGAATGGCGCCAAATGAAGATCAAGGTGTTGTGAATGCTATGGGAGAAGTATTCGGTGTAGAAAATTTGATTGTTGCGGATGATTCCATTGCACCGTTTGTTTCAGATGGCAATACGTCAGCGCCAGCTTTCTTCATTGGTGCGAATATTGCTGATCAATTATTAAGGCAGGATTGCAAGAATTCGTGAAGAGATAATTCAAGTATTCACCACTATGTAATCTTTGTCTCCTAGAAGATCGACTTACGTAATGTAACAATACGCCGGTGTCTTGAAACCATTCGGACTCACGATGAATGAGCGCACGAAGACTTGAGAACTTGAAGTATGTATTTCTACGAGTAGTACCTGTACGGAAACAAACGTGAATGTTTATTCATTCCTAATTGTTTTCAGCATAGGTACTACTTTAATTACTTTACATAGTATATAATTAGATGAATAACTAATTAGACAAATTACTAAATGTATTAAAAGATAGGGGAAACTTTTATATGAATGATATTTTTAAAGCACTAAACGACGAAACGAGAAGGCAAATACTTACTCTACTCAGTGAGAAAGGCTCCTTAACTGCTAGTGAAATACATGAAGAATTCGAGATGAGCAAGCCGAGCATTTCCAATCATTTAAACATCTTGCGGACAGCTGGGCTTGTCACTTCGGAGAAAAAGGGGCAGTATATTTACTACACTCTTCACACGACAGTTCTGCAAGATCTCCTTGTATGGATGATCAAGTTGAATAAATAAAAACGTACATTACTTGGGGAAGTACACTTATAGATATATGTGTTGTGCGTGGAGTTGTTTTGTATTTTAAGTGAGTACGTGGCTTTGTGTTAAAGATACAGGCGTTAAATAAGGGAGGTAGGGTAGTGAAAATACAGTGTTGAGACTATAGGGGCGCTATTACATGCTTTATATTCCACATCAACAAACAAACCGATAATTTGTTTGTTGATGTAGAAAGCTGTTAAATACTGTGTCTGAAACTAACGTGAGTGTGTATACATTCCTAAAACCTCATGTACAGATGTTTGTAATACTTAACTATACAGTTCAATCGCATCACGGACAACAGATTCTTTAATGTGATAATGTGTAGCTTGCCATGTTGCTTTTTGGTCTTTTACAATTAATAATTGGGGTGATTCATGTCTTACATGTAAATCATTTTCAATCGCTTTCGAAACGGCTTGATCTGTTTGGACGATGATGACATAGAGTGGTAAGTCCGTAACGAGTTTATGTAATTCTTTTTTTGCAGATAGGCTACTGAAACAAGTTAGACTCATTTTAAAAAGAAGAATGGATTGTCCGTTTGAACTTTCTCTAATTGTTCGCCACTCCTCTATAGTTTTTATGCGTTTCAATTTACGTCCTCCTGTTACTGGATATCATATAATTTATACACTCTACTATATACCCCGAGCGGTATATAATCAAATGTTTGATAGCGTTCATTGTACTGCTACGATTAAAAGGGTCATTTCCCCGCTTGGCGTTTGAACGGATACTCGATCACCAATAGAACGACCTAATAAGCTTTCGGCAAGTGGGGATTCATTTGAAATAGTTCCGTTCAGTGAATCGGCTTCTTCGACACCCACGATCGTATACGTTTCTTCTTCACCATCTGGTAGTTCAATGAATGTCACAGGAGCACCGAAAACGACAGTATCTGTACTGTCTTCTGATCCCGAACTTACTTCTGCATGTCGAAGTCTATCTAAAATCAGCACAATTCGCTCTTCAATTTGTGCTTGCGCTGTAACGGCAGCCTCGTACTCGGAGTCCTCTCTAAAATCACAAAATTTGCGTGCGTTTTTGATGCGCTGTAACGCCTCTTGTCGCTTTTTCGATTGCAACTCATCCAACTCTTTCAATAAAGCTTCTTTGCCCGATTGGGTCATCAAGTATTTTTTGGGTCCCACGTGTGTCGAGCTCCTTTCATTCAAAGTATTATGATGTGTCGATATTTGAAAGACATTCTCCGTATCTACAGAACTCTATACAATCTTTTATATAGTTGCAACTTAACTCGTTTGGATTCGTTTACACTAGTAGTGAATTCAAGAGTAAGAGGTAACGTATACCCATTCTTATTAGGGGAGGTTCCATGGAGACATTTTTCGGAAAACATAAAATGCTAGTATTATTCATGTTGGCTTATTGGAGCGTCTGTCTGGCCATGCTCTTTAAGAGTTTGGACTTTCTCTATGCGGTGTTGTCTTGGAATGTGTTGTTGGCCATTTTACCGTTGTTCTTCATTAGTCAGGCGACCGAGACGATCAGGCAGAAGAAAATCAGTTGGTCTGTTTTTTGGATACTACTTTGGTTGTTTTTCTACCCTAATTCTGTCTATCTGGTAACGGATTTTATTCATATAGCGAATGAAAAGTTCAGGTGGATGGCGGGTACAGGACCGTATGCGCCAGACGCTGGAATGGTCTATAGTCACGACATTTTGATATGGACGAAATTATTAGTCATTGCTATGGGCTTCTTTTATGCCGCAGTAGTTGGTTTGGAGTCGTTTTATGTTTTCGAACAGCTCGTCAGGAAGAAGTATTCCAAGAACATCGGCTATGTGAGTATTTTAAGCGTCAGTTTACTGACAGGAATTGGCGTTTATATAGGAAGGTTTTTGCGCTTCAATAGCTGGGATATAGCGTTCAACCCACTTCAAGTGTTACAACAAGTGGCGGAAGTTGATCGATTCGCCGTACAGTTTAGTATTGCTTTCTCTGGATTTGTTTTATTTTGCTATTTGTTGTACCGATCGTTTAAGGGGAAATAAAAGTGCACTTGTGTCAGTAATCTACGTAGGTTACTGACACAAGTGTTTTTTATTCTAATGAGGAATGAATGTTTAGTTCGCAATCAGCAAGGGAAATTACATAGGTGAGACGAGTAGAAGACACGTCCTGCCAATTCGTGTTTTATTCGATAGAAGAGTTTACTTTTAAAAAAGGAGTAAGATAAAAATGGAACAACTAAAAGTACAATCCATGCGATTGAATGATGGAACGAGCCTGCCATCCATTGGTTTTGGCACAGTGAAAGTAAAAGGTGCGCAAGGTGTAGTCAGTACATTAACGGCAATCGAAGCGGGATATAGATTGATTGATACATCCACGAATTATAATAATGAAGGAATGGTAGGGGAAGCAGTTCGTCGGTCATCTGTGCCTAGAGAAGAACTGATGATCAGCTCCAAACTTCCTGGTGCTTCACATGATTACGAAAGAGCGATTCTAATGATTCAAGAATCCTTATACCGGATCGGCATCGATTACTTTGATAAATACTTGATCCATTGGCCACTTCCAAAACAAGATCAATACGTAGAAGCATGGAAAGCGTTAGTCGACGCACAGAAATTCGGACTAATTAAGACAATCGGTGTATCTAATTTCTTACCGGAACATCTTGACCGTATCATTGAAGAAACAGGTGTGACGCCCGCTACTAATCAAATTGAACGTCATCCGTATTTTAACAATAACGACGTAGTGGAATACAATAAGAGTCTCGGCATCGTAACAGAAGCTTGGAGTCCTTTAGGTCGTGAATTAAATGACGTATTAGAAAATGAAACAATTGTTTCGATTGCTAAAAAATATAACAAGGAACCAGCACAAATTATTATTCGTTGGAATCTACAGAATGATATTCTAACGGTCGTAAAATCATCAAACTATGACCATCAAACAGCCAACCTGGATGTATTGGACTTTGAATTGACTGCAGAAGATATGAAGCAGATTGATTCGTTGGATCAAGGCGAAGCGGGAAGAGTCGAAGGGCAGCACCCGAATGAATACGAAGAGTTTGATTAATTGTTTTACAGTAATGGAATAAATTTATAGATTTATACTTTCAAAACCTATTATTTATATAAAATTGACCCACCTCAGTCCACATTTTTAAATGAGATAAGGTGGGTCATTTTTATTGTGTCGACATGAAAGCAAGCTTTAATAGCACAACAGGTACAAGAGATTGTGTTATGAATAACGTGAATTGAAACCTATAGTAAGTCGCACTCCCGATGAGTTTTTTAGAAAGCGAGACATGTATTAATAATGGACACTCTCGATCTTCAAGCATTTCATACATTTCCTATACGTTACGGTTTCTGTATAGTCGTGAATGCACTGTTTTTGCAAGAGAGCCAACTGTTCTTCTAACTGATGAAGACTTCGGCGTTTTACAGAGATCTGATGAATTAACTGTTCAGTTGTCATAACTCCATTCACTCCTCATTATAGATAGATTTCAGCACCGGATTTTTTAAATTCTTCAGCCTTCTCCTTCATGCCTTTTTCCAGTGCTAACTTCTCTTCTAAACTGTTTTCATCTGCATATTTTCTAATGTCGTGTGAAATTCGCATACTGCAAAACTTGGGTCCACACATCGAACAGAAGTGAGCGATTTTTGCTCCTTCAGCCGGTAACGTTTCATCATGATATTCCATCGCGCGTTCAGGATCCAAACTTAAATTAAATTGATCTCTCCAACGGAATTCGAAACGGGCTTTTGATAAA
Source organism: Sporosarcina sp. P3 (assembly GCF_002743415.1). Lineage (NCBI taxonomy): Bacteria > Bacillati > Bacillota > Bacilli > Caryophanales > Caryophanaceae > Sporosarcina > Sporosarcina sp. P3. The sequence continues at coordinate 358,144 of NZ_PDZE01000001.1, read as the reverse complement.
GCGTCATCGCGTTTTTGTGCATTCGGATGGCCTTTTGCTAAATCAGCTGCATGGGCTGCGATTTTATACGTTATGACGCCTTCACGTACATCATCTTTATTCGGTAAACCGAGATGTTCTTTAGGCGTTACATAGCATAACATGGCCGTCCCGAACCAACCGATCATAGCCGCACCAATAGCGGATGTGATGTGATCGTAGGCAGGAGCAATATCTGTCGTCAAAGGACCGAGTGTATAGAAAGGTGCTTCTTGGCATATCTCCATTTGCTTATCAACGTTTTGCTTAATTAAATGCATAGGCACATGTCCTGGACCTTCTACCATGACTTGCACATCATGGGTCCAAGCAATTCTTGTAAGTTCTCCAAGTGTTTCAAGTTCAGCGAATTGTGCCTCGTCATTGGCATCAGCAATGGAGCCGGGACGTAATCCATCTCCTAATGAAAAGGCAATATCGTACTGTTTCATAATTTCACATATATCTTCAAAGTGTGTGTACAGAAAGCTTTCTTTATGATGCAACATACACCACTGGGCCATAATAGAACCACCTCGTGAGACAATTCCAGTCACGCGATGAATGGTCATGGGAATATAACGGAGCAGAACACCCGCATGGATTGTAAAGTAGCTGACACCTTGCTCTGCCTGCTCGATCAATGTGTCGCGGAATACTTCCCATGAGAGGTCCTCGACTTTGCCATTTACTTTTTCCAACGCTTGGTATAATGGAACCGTACCCACTGGAACAGGGGAGTTGCGAATGATCCATTCACGTGTTGTGTGAATGTTCTTTCCGGTTGATAAATCCATGATGTTGTCTGCGCCCCAACGTGTAGCCCATGTCATCTTTTCTACCTCTTCAGCAATGGATGAGGAGACAGCAGAATTTCCGATATTCGCATTAATTTTCACATGGAATTTACCTCCGATAATCATCGGTTCCGCTTCTGGATGGTTAATGTTAGACGGGATAATTGCCCGTCCTCTCGCTACTTCATCCCGTACAAGTTCAGGCGTCACATTTTCACGGATGGCAATAAACTCCATTTCAGGTGTAATAATACCTTTGCGCGCATAATGCATTTGCGTAACATTCATGCCTTTTTTTGCTCGTAATGGTTTTCGTTTCAACAATGGAAATTCTGCATCTTTTTGCATGTGTTCCATTGAACGATAGCCATTATCCTGTGGCTTCACTTGTCTGCCGTCATATTCTTCTACATCATTTCGTTCCACTATCCAGTTCTTTTTGATCATTGGAAGTCCTTTTTTAATATCTACTTGATAACCTGCTTCCGTATATTTCCCGCTTGTATCATAAACACGGAAAGGTTCATTCGCTATTTCGCCTTGATCAGTTAGAGTCGGTGATAGCTCAATTTCGCGCATCGGTACGAGTATGTCTGGACGACTTCCTTGTACGTAAACCTTTCTACTGGCCGGAAAACATTCATGGATCTGGATTTCTTCTTTCTTCTCTTGCATGTTGTCATCGTCTCCTTTTGAGGGGTGACATGACTCGGTTCAAGGAAAGGGAATCGGCAACAAAAAAGACCAGTTCCATAAATAGGACCTGGTCTTCAAAACGCAAAAATACGCGTCGCTGATAAAATGAAAACTTCCCTACGCTGGTACGAGCCAGATCAGGTCCAAAGAGTCCGGAATGCGTGTACTATCATTCCATCTCAGTCCAATTACGTTGGACACCCCTAGTTATAGTATTTAATTGTGTGAACAGGGATAGTCTATCATATCTTATCTAACTTTTAAAGAGTTTTTATACTTATAAATTCCATAGATACCGTTATTTACATGATACCCATGTTATTTAAGGAAGTAGAAATGTAAGATCAGGAAGATCTGGTTTGTAGAACTGGTTCAATGCACAGGCTATTTTAATAAAATCTTTTTACTACCACTTAAAAGAGCAAGTAGAGTTGGGAAGTAGATTCATGTGCATGACTTGTAGGATGCATAAGTAGTGATGACGTGAGATAATCAAAATGAAAAAATAATAGAAGGGAGGATTCCTGGTGAAGAGTGTACATCGTATAAAATATGAGTGACTGGACAGGATGATTGCAATGGAGATGTAGAGTCAAATACATATTGTAATATTCATCATTGTGCTTGTCATGAAGTGCATCAAGTATGCAGGATTTGAACCAATTATTTTATGCTAGACATGACCTACTTACATACAGCTAATTAATCATTTTATTCCTATGGAGGAGGTAACAACTACATGATCTATGTTTTACTCATTATTGGATTTGTATTATTGATCAAGGGAGCCGACTTTTTTGTAGATGGTTCTTCCAATATCGCAAGGCTGCTGCAAATCCCACCTATTTTAATCGGGCTCACGATTGTAGCACTCGGAACGAGCTCACCCGAAGCAACGGTCAGTATTATAGCCGCATTAGGCGGAAATGCGGACGTTTCTGTCGGGAACGTAGTGGGAAGTAATATATTTAATATTACTATGGTTGTCGGCATAGCGGCATTTTTGTTCCCGTTGAAGGTACAAAGCGAAACGATCCGTAAAGAGATTCCATTCACATTATTAGCAAGTATAGTGATGTTAGTATTGATGAGTGATATGGCACTGCAAGGCTTCAGCAGCAATGTAATCACGCGTAGTGATGGAATGATTTTCTTAATATTCCTTTCGATCTTTATGTATTATGTGATTGAACTTGGCCTCAGAAGCCGTCAAAATGCCACGCTTACACAAGCGACAGGGAACGTGAAGTGGGGGAAGAATATACTCATTACTCTAGTCGGATTGGCTGCGATTATATTCGGAGGAGATTTAGTTGTCGATAATGCTACGAAAATCGCTTATTCTCTTGGCATGAGTGAAACGTTGGTCGGTCTGACAATCATCGCAATCGGTACTTCTCTACCCGAATTGGTTACGTCGATTTCAGCTGCTTTGAAAAAGGAAAGTGAAATCGCTTTAGGAAACATTGTCGGGAGCAATATTTTTAACATCCTATTTGTTCTCGGCGCTTCCTCTGTCATTACGCCCATTGCAGTGAACGATAAAGTATTTATCGATGTGATTATTATGATTGCATTGACGTTCATATTGTTGGTATTCGCTAGAACTGGCTTCAGGATTGGTAAGCGTGAAGGTCTCATGCTAGTTCTAGCGTACGTTGCATATTTAGTGTATGTTATTTTGCGTAATTAATAAAAAATCATTCGAATTTGCTGCTATAGGACAATCTCATGTATAACAATGCAAAAGAAGTTGCTCGAACCGATCCATAAAGAAAAGGCTACTCTCCATTCATTCGTGGAAAGTAGCCTTTTCTATCGTTAAAGCGTGTTATGTAATTATCTCCACTTATAGCCGATCCCCCAAACTGTCACCAAAATTTCCTCTATAGGAAAATTCGACTTCCTCAACTTATCCCGTAAATTTCGAATATGCGAATCAACAGTCCGAACTTCTGTATATGTGTCATATTCCCATGCTACTTGAAGCAAATCTTCTCGTGTGAACGTCCGATTGGGCCGGGTCATCATTGCTTCTATAATATAGAATTCCTTTAATGTAAGACGAACTTCCTGCGTGTCATATAGGATGGAATAGGACTCCAAGTCAAGAGTAAATGGACCTTCATGAATCGTCTTCGATTGAGTTTCGTCCCCTGTACGCCGTAATGCCACACGCACTCTGGCGGTGAGTTCGCGTTCGTCAAATGGTTTCGTAATATAATCATCCGCACCTTGGTCGAGTCCTTTCACAACGTCTGATTTATCGGATCGAGCCGTTAATAAAATGACAGGTACATTTGAAAGTTCTCTAAGTCTACGGCAAACTTCCCATCCGTCCATTCCGGGCATCATAACATCGAGCAATACAAGATGTATATCCTCTTTCTGAAATAACTCCAGTGCTTGTTGACCGTCAGTCGCTTGCAAACAGCGATATCCGTGTGGAGAGAGGAACAGTTCAAGCAAATCGAGCATGCGCTGTTCATCATCAACAAGTAAAATCGTTTTCATATGCGTCACTCACTTCCTTTATAATCGTACCGTAAAGATACTGCCTTTCTCCAATTCGCTCTGCACCTCGATCGTGCCACCGTGCGCTTCTGTTAATTCCTTCACCGTCGCCAAACCAAGACCGGCACCGCCAAATGAACGAGAACGGGATTTTTCGACGCGGTAGAGCTTTTCAAATATTTGTTGCTGATTTTCCTCTGCAATGCCGCACCCGCTGTCTTCCACTTGTAAAACCGTGTGCTTTTTATCTTGAAACGCTCGAACGATTACAGTGCTACCAGTTTCAGAATAGTGAAGCGCGTTATCTAACAGATTGAGAATAATTTGTTCGAGTCGCATTCGATCTGCCACGAGAGGGAAATCGCGGACTTGTTCAATCACCAACATAATTCCTTTCAAATCAAATGAAGGTTGAACAAGTTGCACAATATCTCGGATGAACTCTTCGGCAGAGAATTCGGATTTCGTCACAGTGAACGTCATTTCATCCATTTGAGCGAGATCCATCAAATTTTTCACGAGTGTTTTCAAGCGCTCGGCTTCTTCTTCAATAATCGATAAATAGTTAAATCGCTCCGTATCATCCAGTTCTGTGCGCTGAGCTACTTTGGCATAACCAATTAAGTACGTAAGCGGGGTTCCCATTTCGTGAGACACGGACGCTAGAAACTCTTTTCGCTCGCGTTTGACGCGGCTTAAATCATTCGATAACTTCCGGATAGAAGCAGCTAGTTCGCCTAACTCATCATTCGAAAGCTTCGGCAAATCCACATCGTACAAACCTTCGCTCATCTGCTCTGTCGCTTCTTTCATTCGAATAAGTGGACGTGTCAACCACTTGGATAATAATAAGTAGACAACAAACAAAACGACGATGCTACCGCCACCTGCAAGTAGAAAATGCGCATTAAGTTGATTGACAAGTTGACGAATCGGGATGGTACTTTGAAGCATGACAAGAGCCCCTGAATTGCCTTTCACTTCATACGGATGCACGCTGACGAGATAAGGAGACGTTTCCCAATCCACGGGCAATATAGTATCCTCCGTTAGTTGCTTATCATGCAGTTCGGATACGTATGGAACGAGAATTTCCTCGTTAGACAATGAATGATGTATAATCGTTCCTTCATCGTCGAGAATCGCGACATCTCTTTCCCCACCACTTTCCATTAAAATAATATGGTGAAGAGTTGTTTCCGTATAATTATCCTCCAGCACATTTCGATGATTGCTACCCGTCTTTAAGAGTCGATCGAGTTCTTCATCCACCCGGGCATGTGTGATGGTCTGATGTAAATACACCATCAGCAATGTATCCAAAATGAGAAACGAAATAATGAATGAAGCCGCTAACTTCGTTGAAATTTTATTCATAGCCTGCGCTCCTTTTCCTTCTATTAAGCAGTATAAGATAAACGTATCGAAAATGTATGCAGAAGGCTTCGATTAAGTGTTTGATTAGTAATGCTTATACAAAGTTTAATCCGACATCTTTCCATTAGCTTTATTACAATTAAGGAGTTAAGGACATTAAAGACTTCACTTAAAGCCAGACGAGAAATTATCACACTCGTAGTAAGTAAATAAAGTGTTTAATAAAATGACATGAAAACAAAGAACTTTCGTTTTCTGTTGTATTGGTTTTTTAAAATTCGATTGATCCTATACGATTGACATCGACCTTTTTTTATTTCTCAAATTATAAAAGAAGATGGTTGAAATAGAAAAAAGTGTAGACTTTTATGAATGAGCAGAAGTCGTTGATTTGGAACAGGTTTGTTCAGCCGACAAATAGAACACAAGAAGAGGCGAATCATTTCATAAAGGTACGTGAAACGTTCAGCGTGAATCTCTTGCTTCGGGATATCATTTTTCAGCGATATATAACAAAGAATGACCCAAATACACCATTCACTACTACTCGCGATGGGTTATTTGAAATAGCTGCCACACAAGGTGGCTATGTAGGCCCTCCAACAGATGTATATATATGAAGGGATGAATTCGGTCAGAAACGTGTTCATGCTCTTGGTTCCTAGGCAGTCATGCATCACAAGCGACTTAGATCTGTTTCCGTGTTTGTGGACTTTTAGGAATACTATTTAGCTAAGTCGGAAGAGTTAAATAACCGATAATGCAATATAAATGTGTGGATCACATACCTTGCATGATAATTCAAAAGGTTGCCAAGCTACTCGTTCTCCGTTGCGAGTTCCCGTTTGGTGGTCCTAACCCTCGTGAGGAAAATGAAGTTGATTTCATTATGGATCAGGGTCCGAGTTTGGAGAATGCTTGCTGAAAATGTAGCGACCTATCTTAGAAAAGATGGCCAGACGGCAGTAAACGGCCGTATCAATACTCGTGATTATGAGAATGTCAAATAGGATCGTGTATATGTTACTGAGGTTGTAGCTGTCGTCTATGTACAATCCCATGATCCTAAAATCCAAGGGCAAGGGAATCATCTACAGTAGATTAAACCGTACGATGGCAAATGAACATTCAGAATCAAAGTAATAATTAATACGGAACAGGCGAGGTTCAATTGCAGTAAGCGATTATGACCTGCCGTTCTGATATTGAGTAACGAGTAGGGGGTCGCAGGGTTGACACGATAGCCTGATCAAAATCGGAGCACTTATGGAAGTTGCGCAGGAAATCGCCGCAATTAGTTCGGAGTCAATGAGCGATTTACTAGCTCGGCGTGTGAAAGTGAAGGCTGGATTGTTGAAATGACAAAAGAGATTCCAATTGTACGCGCTACGTAAAAGTGTAGACTCTTTTGGATAATAAAAACTTAATTTGGCTCTACATGCACATGAACATCGTATCCACAGCTATATGGTATCTGAGCTTAAAATCGTTAATCACACACTCCGTTTATTCCGATTACGTATGAGGTAGATTTCAGAAGGAGTCCCATTATCCAGTGTCACATAGTTAGAGCTCAAAGTATCTTTTTTATCCACGGACGGCTAAACCATGCCTATGACAAATTAAATTTTAATTACTGTAACTTTAAATAAAGGAGCTTGCGTGAACCAAGAATCTATTAACACATAATCAAATATGTTCCTCTCGTTTAAGGCATAATCTAATGAATCAGAAAACATTGTAGGCTTAGATTCAAGGCTTGATTCGACGCTTATAGCTTGATGTTCGTTTATCAGTGGTTTCGCTTATTTCCTGTAAAGACTTCCTTTTGATTAACTCATTGAGGAAAAATTAGTCGGAATAAGGGTTGTATGATCTGCTCAACCCAGTGTCAACAATAGACATTTATATATATTTATTGGTTGAGTAGTCAAATCTCTCTGCAAGCAACACAGGGCAGCAATTGCGATATCAAATAGATTCATCAGCCACAAAAGCCGTCACACAATCTTTTGGGCGATATCTGACTCTCTCGAATCATCTAATTGATTGGTAAATGAGTTATTAGAAAATTCTAAACTTCGTGTTGACAATGAATTTACTTAGAAGTATAATATAAATATATAAAACAGTGTTTTATATATAAAACAATGGACTTCTTAGAATAAACGTTTTCGTCAAGAGGTCTAAAAAATGGGGAGGAAGAAAACATGGAATTCACAACAGTAGAGGATTTTGAAAAGAAATATATTGCGAGGTTGGAAGATAGAAAGCTAGATTGGAACGTTTTAAAGTTCCAAGAAGAATTAGATCCAAGATATCGTCGTGCCCAAATGCGCTATATTGGACGTGGTGCAACAGCAAATAAGGACTCAGATGTAATTGAAGCAAACAACTTCACGTTAAGCACAATGGTCTTACCAGCAGGTTCAATTGGGCCCTTGCACTTACACTCGGATGTGGAAGAAGTTTTCTTTATTTTGGAAGGTGAAATGACAGTCCTTTTAGAGCATGAGGGAAAAGATTATGAAATCAAAATGAATAAGCGTGACTGTGTCAGCGTACCCCCGGGCATTCAACGTGGAATCCGCAACGACGGAGACAAAGATGCGATGATGCTTGTAATGCTTGGTGCGGCAAAGCCACAACTACCGACTTACCCAGAAGGAAGCGAACTTGAAAAGATCCGCGTTGAGCGCGCAAAAGAAAGAGACGCGATTGTTGCCCAGGCAGACCGCTAATTAATTAACGGGTCAATTGATCCGAATTCAGCTTCACTTTTATACTAAAAGTGAAGCTTTAGCTATAGGAGACTTTCATCTCAATAGAAGGCGAAACGAAAGCAATTTAATATTCAGTCCAGTGGGCCTTTCAGTCTCCAGATGTTCTCATAAGTCATTCCAAGCCGTAGAGAAATAGCAATTGCTTTGTGGATTGACTTGTACCAACCATAGCTAGATAGATGACTTGTGCTTTTAATTTAGATGCAATTATGCCTCGGAGTAATTGATACATACTCTCATACTTTACTCAACGGTAGAGGTGCATCAATATGAACCGAAGAAAAGTGAGGGATTTAATGAATATAGATGGGAGAGTATACGACATCACAATAATCGGGGGTGGCCCTGCCGGGTTATTTACTGCATTCTACGGAGGAATGCGGGAAGCCAGTGTAAAGATTATAGAAAGCTTACCTCAGCTAGGTGGACAATTGTCCGTACTTTATCCGGAAAAGTATATTTACGATATTGCTGGATTGCCGAAAGTTCGCGCACAAGAATTGATTGATAATCTGAAAGAACAAGTGAATACGTTTCCGACGACAATCTGTTTGGAGCAAGCGGTACAAACTGTAGAAAAGCAAGAAGATGGAATTCTGAAAATTCAAACAAATAAAGAAGTTCATCTTTCAAGAACAATTATTATTACAGCAGGAAACGGGGCATTTGAACCTCGTCGGTTAGGGATTGAAGATGCGGATCAATATGAAGGGAAAAACCTCCATTATTTCATTGACAACTTGAATAGGTTTACAGATAAAGAAGTGGCAGTATGTGGCGGGGGAGACTCAGCGGTGGACTGGGCATTGATGCTGGAACCAATTGCGAAGGGAGTTACCATCATCCATCGACGCGATAAGTTCCGTGCCCATGAACATAGCGTGGAAAAGTTAAAAAAATCCAGTGTCCAAATCAAAACCCCTTATGTGCCGTCTGAACTGATCGGAGATGAGAGTGGTATCAAAAAAATCATTGTCAAAGAGCCTAAAACTGAGAACTGTGAAGAGATTGATGTCGATGACTTTATCGTCAACTATGGATTCGTTTCCGCGCTCGGTCCAATTAAAGATTGGGGATTGATGATTGATAAAAACTCCATAGTTGTTAACAATAAAATGGAAACGAACATTCCTGGCATTTATGCTGTTGGGGACATAGCCACGTATGAAGGGAAAGTAAAACTGATCGCCACCGGATTTGGTGAGGCACCGGTCGCAGTAAGTAATGCAAAGCAGTACATTGACCCGAATGTCCGGTTACAACCGAAACATAGTACGGCAATCTTTGCATAAATATTAACGAAAATATATAAGTAGAAGTGATTTTGGCTATAAATATCGACTTACTGTCTGAATTGCTATGTATTGTGATTTTATTGACTTACATCAGCGGATAAATATTAAGGCGTATGATTTTAACAATAACCGTGCTAAAAAGGGGCAGATTTCATGAAAAAAGATCTATCGTGGAAAGTGGGAGGGCAGCAAGGGGAAGGTATTGAAAGTACGGGTGAGATTCTTTCCAAAACTCTGAACCGACTCGGTTTTTATTTATATGGATATCGCCATTTTTCATCAAGAATTAAAGGTGGTCATACGAACAATAAAATTCGTATTAGTACTAGGAAAGTACAGACAGTTGCCGATGATTTAGACATACTTCTTGCATTTGATCAAGAAACAATTGATCTAAACTATCATGAATTACATGAAAAAGGTATTATCATTGCTGATACGAAATTTAAGCCAGTGAAACCGGAAGACTCGACGGTTGAGCTATATCCTGTTCCATTTACTGAAATCGCTTCCAAACTAGGCACTTCTTTGATGAAAAATATGGTAGCGATTGGTGCTACTTGTGCAGTTATGGATTTGAAGATTGGGGATTTCTCTGTTGTCATCCAAGAGATTTTTGGTAGAAAAGGCGGAGATATGGTAGGGAAAAATATGGAGGCTATCCAAGAAGGGTATGCATATATGCAACAAAGCCTCGGAGAAAAGGCCTCTGCTTTATTTCTTGCAAAGGCTGAAAATAATCATAAACGTATGTTTATGATTGGTAATGATGCGATTGCGCTCGGGGCTCTGACAGCAGGGGTTCGTTTTATGCCTGCTTACCCAATTACACCGGCCTCTGATATTATGGAATATTTAATTAAAAAGCTACCAAGAGTTGGTGGGACAGTCATTCAAACAGAAGATGAAATTGCTGCTGTGACGATGGCAATCGGTACTAACTATGCGGGTGCTCGTTCTTTCACTGCTTCCTCTGGTCCTGGAATATCCTTAATGATGGAAGCGATTGGCCTATCCGGCATGACAGAAACCCCTCTTGTTGTTGTTGATACACAGCGTGGAGGGCCATCTACTGGATTACCAACAAAGCAAGAACAATCGGATTTAATGGCGATTATCTATGGGAATCATGGTGAAATCCCGAAGGTTGTCATTGCACCAAGTACAGCTGAAGAGGCTTTTTACGATACGATAGAAGCATTTAATATTGCAGATGAATACCAGTGCCCTGTTATTTTATTATCCGATTTACAGCTTTCGTTAGCAAAACAAACCGTAGAAACATTTGATTTTGATAAAGTACACATTCGGCGAGGGAAGTTAATTACTAGTGACATTGAACAAATGGAAGAAAAGGATTATTTTAAACGCTACGAAGTAACAGAAGATGGTATCTCTCCACGAGTCATCCCGGGGGTGAAAGGTGGCATCCATCACGTAACGGGTGTAGAGCATGACGAAACGGGTAGACCAAATGAAACCGCACATAATCGTAAACAACAAATGGATAAAAGAATGCGTAAGTTATCTAACTTAACAGAACGTTTTCCAAATCCAATCACAGTGAATGTTCCAACAAAAAGAACAAATCTTTTACTAATAGGCTTTAATGCAACGCGTGGTGCGATTGAAGAAGCTGTCCAACGTTTGAGAGAAGAAGGATTGAACGTAAATCACTTGCAAATTCGACTCATTCATCCATTCCCGACGGTAGCTATCAAGCCTTATATAGACGGGGCGGATCATGTACTTGTCGTAGAAAGCAATGCGACGGGGCAACTTGCCAATATTATAAAAATGAATGTTGGTCATGTTGATAAAATTCAAAGCATGTTGAAATATGATGGCGATCCATTCCAACCGCATTATATTTACGACGCGAGCAAGGAGTTGTTAGAACATGTCTACATCAACAATTAAAGATTTTAGAAATGGTGTGAAGCCAAATTGGTGTCCAGGCTGTGGGGATTTCTCTGTACAAGCAGCGATCCAGCGTAGTGCAGCTAGTCTGAATCTTTCTCCAGAAGATCTGGCGGTAATCTCTGGAATTGGCTGTTCTGGTCGTATTTCAGGCTATATTAGATCTTACGGTCTACATGGAATTCATGGAAGAGCGCTTCCCATTGCTCAAGGAGTAAAGATGGGGAATCGTGATCTCACTGTCGTTGCGGCTGGGGGAGATGGAGATGGTTTTGCGATTGGGATTGGACATACAATTCATGCGATGCGTCGTAATATGGATATAACTTATATTGTTATGGACAATCAAATTTACGGATTGACAAAAGGTCAGACATCACCGCGTTCAGAGGATGGATTTATCACACCGTCAACACCGGAAGGATCAATTGAAAAAGCATTATCTCCAATGGAGATGGCGATTACAAGTGGAGCTAGTTTTGTGGCGCAATGTTTTTCAGCAGATATTAAAGAATTGACTGCGACAATAGAAGCAGGAATACAACATAAAGGTTTTTCTATTATTAACGTCTATAGTCCATGTGTCACTTACAATAAGGTTAATACGTATGACTGGTTCAAAGAGAATTTGACTAAATTAAGTGATATAGAAGGATACGATGCTTCAAACCGCGAAATGGCTATGAACACTTTAATGAAACATAATAGCCTAGTAACCGGGATTGTTTACCAGGAAATGAAACCTTCTTATCAAGAGTTAGTAAAAGGGTATGCAAAACAACCCTTGGCCCATATGAACCTCGAGTTACAGCCTAAACTTTTCGATGAACTTGTAAACGAGTTCGTCTAGTTCTTTATAATGGACTGATATATTCAACTTTAATTGTGCGGAGGCGCAATTGAGAATAAAGGCCGAAAGGGGAATTCTGATATGAAGAAGTATACATTAGTGGATCAAGAGACTTGTATCGCATGCAATGCGTGTGGGGCTACAGCTCCCGATGTATTTGATTATGATGATGATGGTCTATCTTATAGTATTCTCGATAATAATACGGGTATTACTCCAGTAGGAGAAGATCTAGTAGATGACCTTATGGATGCTTATGAGGGATGTCCAACAGACTCGATTCAAGTAGCAGATGAACCGTTTCTATGTGTAGTTGAAAAATAATATCTTAAGATTGACTTCTAAATTGTTTTTCGCGCTTCAAAGTCAATCTGGCGTAAAGACGATGTGGCTTCTTTATTTCAATTATAGACAGGGGAATAAGAGATCATTTCTTATTTCCTTTTTTGCTTATTTTGGAATACTATTAGAATTGAAGACATATTAGGAATAGTCAGTCGAAACATTCAGAAGCCGTTTGACTTTGCGTTGAATTAGTACGTACAATCGATATAAATGTGAGGAACTTTGTTTTATTGTTAAAACACGGAAAGAAACGATAAAAATACATGAGGAGGAGTTTTATGTCGAAAGTGGAGTTGGCAGATCTGTCTATTCATTATCTTATTGAAGGAAGTGGACCCCCGCTTGTCTTATTACATGGCTTAGGAAATAACTCGAAGTCATGGATCTGTCAATTGGAAGGGTTGAAGAAAGATTACACTGTAATTGCTTGGGATGCTCCCGGTTACGGTCAAAGTGCAGATCCTATTCCAGAATTACAACATTTTTCCCAGTTTGCGGATCATTTAAAGAAGTTTCTTGATAGACTTCAATTAGAGGAAGTCAATTTGTTAGGGCATTCAATGGGGTCAGCCATAGCAATCGATTTTGCGATAAGATTTCCTGAAATGGTTACCAAATTGATAATTGCTGCACCGACCCGGGGAGCGGCTGGGCTCCACGAAGAAGAAAATATAAAGAAAAGACAAGCTCGGCATCATCTCGTGGAAAATTCTTCACCCGAAGAATTGGCTAGACAAAGAACGTCGGCATTGCTCGCTCCAAATGCTGATGCTGCAATTTTAGAATATGCGCAAAACATTATGGCTGAAGTCAGACCGGCAGGTTATAAATCAGTTGCCAACAGTTTATATCACTTGAATCAGATGGATGAGTATTCAAAGGTTTCGGCTCCTACACTAGTCATTTGTGGAGAAGAGGATCGCGTGACACCTATCTGCGAGTCGGAAATTATAGTCGAAAGACTGAAAGATGGACGTTTGAAGACAATAGCGGATGCAGGCCATCTCAGTTACCTGGAAAAGCCGGAGGTATTTAATAAATATATACTTGATTTTTTAGAGTGGAGGAAAAGATAGTGGTGAATACGAAAAAGAATGACGAAAAGCAAAAAAGTGATAATGATAAATATCTTTCAAATTCCATTTTACGTGGACTTGAAGTTTTAAAGATGTTTAGTGTGGAGAATCCGACCTTCTCCTTGGCGGAAATTGCTAGTAATTTAGGTGTCAGCCGAACGACTCCTTATCGCATCTTATATACATTGGAAGAGTGTGGCTATATTTATCAAGATAGTCATACCAAGCGCTATGGACTTAGACCGAAAGTGCTTGAACTAGGCTTCACTTATTTGAACAGTCTCCAACTACCAGAACTGGCGGCGCCTTACTTGAAGAGATTAAGAGATGAAACGGGAATGTCATCACATATGGGGATATTGGATGGAAATGAAATTGTATATATCTCCAGATTTCCGGCCAGAAGTGTTGCTACGGTTACAATTAACGTTGGATCACATCTGCCTCTCCATGCTACAGCGATGGGGAAATGTCTCTTGGCACATTTACCCGAAGAGAGCAAAGAGAAGTTGTTGTCGGAGCTGAAGGTATTGCAGATTCCTGATGCATCGAAAGTCGAGATCCAAGAATTGCGAGATGAATTACAGTCCATTAAAGAGAAAGGTTACGTCTTCCATAAAGGAGAGTTTGAAACAGGGATTTGGTCTATCGCTTGTCCGATTTTCGGAAAAAACAATGAAGTGATTGCCGCCATAAATATAGCAACAACACAACATACTGCCAACGAGGAGCTGATGGAAGAAAAGATTATCCCTACAGTTTGTCAAACAGCTAAAGAAATATCTTCATTTATGGTCCTGACTATTTAATATGTGTGCTAAAACGATTCGTACTCTTCTAGGCATAGACACCATGTGCGTTTTTCAGCAAATTATAGCTGTGCCTAGTTACTGAGTTTATATTAATTATAGATAAGTCAGAAAATTCAATTGACAAAAATACAAGACTACGATAGGATAAATACTATGAGGTGAAACAATGTTTTACATGTAAAACATGAAGAATTGTAAAACCTGCTTGAGTTAAAATTTATGAATCTATGTCGTTTAATTAAGTAAGATTGGAGAGGTGGGAAACTCAATGCTTGAAATAACACATTTACGTCACATAAGTTTAATAACACCTAACCTAGAAGAACAAATCGAATTTTATAGAGATGTGTGGGGATTGGACGTTGTCTCGCAAGATGACAATCATGTATATTTCCGCGGTTCAAGTCCTGAACATCATATTCTTCATTTACAAAGAGGTGAAAGAAGAGGTCTCCATCATATTGCATTTGGAATGGTAGACAAAATAGCAGTAGACAAAGCAGCGGTCTTTTTGAAGAAGAAAGGCGTTGAAATCATTCAACAGCCGGGCTTTCTGGATGAAGTGGGTGGCGGTTATGGCCTCCGCTTCGTAGACTATGAAAATCGTTGCTTTGAACTTTCCACATGGGTAGACATCCATACAGAGCCATGGCAAAGAAAAGTCGAATCAAATCCGCTTTACTTGAACCACATCGTCCTGAACACAACTGATATCCAGCGGTCGACGGATTTTTTCACTGAAGTGCTCGGCTTTATGGTTTCAGATTGGAGTGAAGATCAAATGGTGTTCCTCCGATGCGATAAAAATCACCATGAAATTTCGTTCAACCAGGCGGGGCATGCATCGGTCAACCATATCGCCTATGAAGTGGAAGGTGTGGATGAAGTAATGCGCGGCATCAGCAATGTCCGGAAGAAAGGGTACAAAGAAATCTGGGGGCCGGGAAGACATGGGCCAGGCAATAATATCTTCTGTTATTTCCAAGATCCAGGCGGATTTGTCATGGAGTATACATGTTATGTAGATGTGATTGAAGATAAAAAAACATGGCGTGCGCAAGTGTGGAAGCGTGTACCGCATTTATCCGACAGATGGGGAATTGCAGGACCTCCTTCGCCGGAGACTAGAGCGAAAATGGCGGGAGAGCGAGATCCCGGTTGGGCTTTAGTAAATACGAAGTGATGGATAAAAGGGGTGGCTGGGAAAGATGGAGTTAAATTTAAAAGGTAAAGTCGTTGTCGTCATGGGCGGCACAGCGGGCATCGGTTTTGAAACAACGAGGATGCTGCTGGAAGAAGGGGCGAAAGTCGCTATTTGTGGCCGGAACCTAGATCGCTTAAATCAAGCAATCGAAAAATTGACGGACGATTCGAACCGGGATAATCTATTCGGCATGACATGCGATGTTTCGAAACGTGAAGACGTAGAAGTTTTCATCAATGCGATAGGTGAACATTTTCAAAGAATAGACGTGCTCATCAATAATGCGGGACGGAGTATTATGTCACACTTCTTCGACATTACCGATGAGCAATGGCAAGAACAAATCAATCTGAAATATTTTGCAATCATTTATGCGATCCAAGCAGTTGTTCCGTTCATGAAAGCACAAGGAGAAGGCCGGATTATCAATATGAACGCAACACTTTCAAAAGAGCCGGAGCCACATATGGTTGCAACAGCCGCAACGAGAGCAGGATTGTTGAATTTAACGAAAAGCTTATCACATGAGTTGGCGAAAGATAATATACTTATCAATACAATTAGCCTCGGATTAATCAAAACGGATCAATGGGAACGTAGAAGATTGGAACGTGCACCAGATGTAGACCCGGAAGTGTATTACAAAGAGTTGGCGGAAAACAGAAAAATCCCACTCGCTCGGGTCGGTTTACCTGAAGAAGTCGGAAATGTTATTTTGTTTTTAGCTTCGGAACGTGCCAGCTATGTTACAGGCGCAAATATAGAAGTATCGGGTGGGTTAAGTAAAGTTTTATAGGACAAGGGGGACTTGGGGTGGAAAGTATACAAGAGCAGTTTACGGTCGCAGATGCAATCGTAAAAGAATTAGTCAATGCGGGAGTTGAAACCGCTTACGGTATTGTGAGTATTCACAACATGCCTATTTATGATGCGATTTTACGTGAAGGAAGTATTGAATTGGTTTGTGCACGTGGAGAGAGTGGCGCAGTGAATATGGCTGATGGACATGCAAGATCAACTGGCAAGCTAGGCGTGGCGATTACGAGCACTGGTACAGGAGCAGGAAATGCGGCGGGTTCTTTGGTGGAAGCATGGAGTGCTGGCGTCCCACTATTACATATAACCGGTGAAGTTTCTTCTGAACAGATTGGGACAGGTAGAGGTTATATCCATGAGTGCAAAAATCAGCTCCAAATGATGGAGGGGGCTTGTAAAAAGGCTTATCAATTAAAGGTTCCCGAGCAGGCGACAGGATTTATCCGTAAAGCAATCAAGGAAGCATTCCAAGCACCGTCAGGTCCAATAAGTGTCGAAATTCCGATTGATTATCAATCAGCCATTATTCCGGATACTCCGATTTACGATGAATTGGTATCTGGTCATTTAATACAAGAAGCATTCATTGTACCTGAAGCCGTCGTGCAGACGATTAAAGAAGCAAGGCGGCCAGTATTATGGGTTGGTAACGGGGCAATTTTATCAGGTGCTTCCGAACAAATCAGACGGTTGGCGGAAATGACGGGCGCGCCTGTCATTACGAGCCAATCAGCTAAAGGGATCATTCGGGAAGATCATCCGCAATGTATTGGACATTTTGGTGCGTCTCCGGAAACGAAACAGTTTTTGGCGAATGCCGATTTACTCATTAGTGTTGGTGTACGTTTCCGGAGTAATGAAACTTCTGGCTGGTCAGTTGAAGTGCCGGAAAACCATATTACGATCGATGCCGATTATTTGGCGGTCAGTCGAAATTATGAGGCAAAGTATGGGTTGGTCGGGGATATTAAAATAGTCTTGGAAAGTCTCGCCTCACAAATGGATGCAAGCGATTACACGAAACGTGGTAACGATTACGGAGAAGAAGTCAGACAGTTGCGTGAAACACTCAGGGCTCAACTTCGCAAAACATTAGGACCTTATGAAAATATTTTGGACAGTATGAGAAACAGACTGGATGAAGAAACGATTTTTGTAAGAGATGTCACTATTCCAGCGAACGTTTGGGGAAGCCGACTGTTCGAAATTTATAAACCACGCCATTCGATTCATGCCTCGGGAGGCGGAATTGGCCAAGCTTTACCGACAGGTATCGGCGCACAAAAAGCGAATCCTGATAAGCGGGTTGTCGTATTAGCAGGAGATGGCGGCTTCATGGTCAACATTGGTGAACTTGCAACAGCAGTCCAAGAGAACCTTCCGATGATCATCCTTGTGTTTGATGATAGCGGTTACGGTGTACTTCGTAATATTCAAGACGCAGCATACGGCCGTCAAGTCGGTGTCGATTTAGTCAGTCCAGATTTTGTACAGCTGGCACATTCGATGGGGATAGAGTCAATGAGAGTGGAATCTACCGATGCATTTGACCAAGCGTTGGAAAATGCAACAGAGTCGAATAAGATGACTTTGATTGTTGTCGATATGGAGGCAGTCGGACCAATGGCTAAACCATTCGGCGGGCCCCCGGGTGTAGCTTCGTCATTTCAACCGAAGAAAATAAAATAAAATTGTTCAATGGAAATGAGGGAGATAATTTGGTCTATAAAACGGAAGCAACTTTGCAAATTTCAGGAAAGATTTTAGTGAACGGTGAATGGATATCATTAGATAAGCACAAAGACGTCATCAATCCTGCCGTCACAAGTGAAGTCGTCGGTTTTATCGGACTGGCATCCGAACAGGATGTAGATCGGGCGATTACGGCAGCGGCAGATGCGTATCCAACATGGTCGCAAACATCATTGGATGAACGGATTGAGCGTGTTCGCCAAGTATGGGAGCGTGTGAAAGATCGTGTTGATGAATATACGACTTTATTTGTCAGAGAAAATGGTAAAACTTTACAAGAAGGCAAATTAGATATTCAAAGATGTGTACAGATTTTAAATGAGATGCCAGAAAACTTGAAAAACTGGTACGAGCCTAGAGATCTGTCCGGACAGGCCCAACAAGTCGAAGTCCGGAGACGTCCAAGAGGTGTGACGGCAATTATCACCCCATGGAATTCTCCAATGATCTTAACGTTTAAGCGCGTCATACCGGCTATTTTGACAGGAAACACAGTCGTTTTCAAACCTGCGACAGATTGTCCATTGACGATTATGGTCTTCATGAAAGAGCTAGCTAACTGTCTACCGTCAGGGGTATTGAACGTTGTGACAGGTTCGGGTGGTCTTATTGGCGATCGAATCGCGAAGGACGAACGAGTCCGGACAATCGCGTTTGTAGGTGGCACAAGTACAGGGAAAATATTGATGGAAAAGTCCTCATGCACTTTGAAGAAATTGAATATGGAACTGGGCGGTAATGACCCTGCCATTATATTGGCCGATGCTGATTTAAACAGGGAAACAATCCAAAAGTTAAGAAATGGTGTTTTGAAAGGCGCTGGGCAAGTATGTTCTGCCATTAAGCGCATTTATGTCCACGAATCACGATACGAAGAGTTGTTAGATAAACTAAGCGAAGAATTCAACAAAACAATTGTCGGAAACGGGATCCAACCGGATGTCAAAATGGGCCCACTGAATAATGAATCACAATTTCGTTTCGTGAAAAATTTGATTGACCGTGCAGAAAAAGAAGGTGCCAAAGTGCATTACTTTGGTAGAAAACTTAACGAGCATACATGGGAAGACGGATATTTTATGCTTCCAGCCATAGTTACAAATGTGCATCAGGATAGTGAGATCATGAGAGCGGAGCAGTTTGGTCCTGTCATCCCGGTGATGCCATTCAATGATACCGAGCAAGTAATCAATTATGCGAATGATTCGGAATATGGCTTAAGAGCTTCCATTTGGACAACTGATATCGAGGTAGCAAAACGGTTGGCTGATCGTATCGAAGCTGGCGCCATATTCTTTAACAATCATACGATTTTCAAAGATTTACGCCTCGATTTTCCTGGTATCAAAGAAAGCGGTCTATCGAGCGTAACAGAATTTGGCGGCTTTGAACATTTTACTGATTCATATGGATTTGCAGAATAAGGAGTTGTCTAAATGAACATAGGTATTATCGGAGCCGGTTCTATTGCGACATTCATCATGAAAGAAGTACAACAAATGCAGTTGGGCGGATTGAAAGTGAAAAGCTTATTTGTCCGCAACTTTAAAAAATATGAACAGCTCGCTACTGACTACGGAGTCCAGTTGTTCGATGATATTGATCAATTCCTCGAATCCGATATAGATATCGTGGTGGAAGCAGCCAATATAGCAACGGCTCATCAGCACGTTCCAAAGGTTCTTGAGAAAAAAGAAGTGATCATTATTAGTATCGGAGCACTAGCTAATGAGGCGTTTTTAGAAGAAGTTCAACTTTTGGGAAAAAAACACAAACGCTCAATATATTTACCGTCTGGTGCAATTGGAGGAATAGACGCAATCCAAAATGCAAATGGATTAGGAGAATTGAAAAAGGTTTTATTAACAACGAGGAAACCGGCCCATTCATTTGGAGAGGACGTCGTAGGAGAAAAAGTGATTTTCCAAGGATCAGCTGCAGAAGCGATTGAAAAATTCCCCAAAAATATCAATGTTTCGATTGTATTATCACTCGCTGGGATCGGAGTGAAAAATACGAAGGTTGAAATTATTGCTGATTCGAAAGTGACAAAAAATCATCATCAAATTCAAGCGGAAGGTACCTTTGGTTCTATGACGTTTCAAATTGAAAATGAACCGATGCGTACGAACCCTAATACGAGTATGTTAGCCGCTTTAAGTGTGCTAGGTACATTGAAAAAGTTGCAATCCACTATAAAGATTGGCTTATAAAAATAAGGAGGTCGTTTGTATGACTACTACGAGCACTAAACAAGTTCCTCGGCTGGACGAAATGACGAGAAGTGAATTAATTCAATATTTAAAAGATACAGTTAAGCCTGAAGAAGGCTTGATTCCATCTTATATTTTCTCACACCCAAAAGTTTATGAGCTTGAAATGGAGAAAATCTTCTTAAGGGACTGGCTATTTGTCGCCCATAAGTCGGAAATCCCGAACAAAGGAGATTTTGTGACACGTGAAATGGGCGGACAGAGCGTCATCGTAACACATGGTGCAGATGGTGAAATTCATGTATTGCTAAATGTTTGTACACACCGCGGTATGAAACTTTGTCGGATGGACAACGGAAATCAAAAAAACTTTACGTGCCCTTACCATGGGTTCAACTTTAAAAACACTGGTGACTTGATCGGAATTCCGTTCCAGAAAGTCGTTTACGGTGATACGATGGATAAAAGTAAAATGGGCTTAAAAGAAATTCGTCATGATGTCTATGCAGACTTGATCTTTGCGACGCTTGACGCTGATGCTGTTTCCCTTGATGAATTTTTGGGAGATATTAAATGGTATCTCGACTTGGCATTTAACCGTGCAGAAATGGAGGTTGTAGGACTTCCACAAAAATGGAATGTAGATGGCACTTGGAAACTAGGGTCAGACAATACAATTTCAGACTCTTACCATACATTAGTGTCTCACGGTTCAATTGCAAAATTAGGTCTTGTTCCGACAGGGGACTATTCAAAATATGGTTACCAGATTTATACAGGGAATGGGCATGGATTGAACCTAGGTATGCCGAACCCTGACGGTTTTGCTTTCCCTGAAAGCTTAATCGATGAATATAAAGAACGACTCAATAAAGACCAATACGACATTTTGAAGCAGATGAAAAATATGATTGTTTGTGTCTCTCCGAATATTATGATTCTCATATCTTCGATGGATTTAAAAGGGCAGAAAATCTCTCAAACATCCCTTCGTATCTGGAAGCCGACAGGCCCAGACTCCATGGAGATATCATCATGGATGCTTGTTGAAAAAAATGCAGCAGAAGAATGGAAGAGATTATCAGAACAAGCTTTTACACTAACGTTCGGAGCATCTGGAATTTTCGAGCAAGACGATACAGAAAATTTTACAGATATCACGCAAAATAGTAAAAGTCCGTATCATTTGCAAGAGAACATTGTCTTTAACTACACGATGGGTATGCATCAAGATCGAGTAGAAGACTTCGTTGGACCTGGTATTGTTTATAAAGATAAGTTTAATGAAGCAAATTCCAGAGCATTTTTCAGAAACTGGCTTGATCAAATAACGGCTGAATAAGAGGTGAATGGGATGCATAAGAATATTATACTGCATTATGAAATTGAGCAATGGCTTTATAAAGAATCGGAGCTTTTGGATGAATTGAATTTTGATGGTTGGTATGAATTGTTGTCAGAAGAAATTAGTTATACAATGCCTTTAAGAATTAACCAAATGGAAGAGTCAAAACCTGATTACTCAGAAGCAACTTTACTATTTGACGATGATTCGACAACTTTGAAACTTCGAATTGATCGTTTGAAAACAGATATGGCGTGGGCTGAATTGCCACCATCACGTACAAGAAGGAATGTTTCGAATGTGAAGATCAAAGAAATGTCGGAAAATGAAGTGACTGTCCATAGTAATTTGCTGTTGTATAGAAGTAGAAGTACAGATACGACTGCTGACTTAATCTCAGGTGAGCGTAAAGACGTGCTCCGTAAAGAAAATGGTGATTGGAAGTTAGTATCACGCTGGTTCTTAGCAGATCAGACATCTTTAGGGACAAGAAACTTGGCGATTTTTGTTTAATTTGATTCAGTAGAAGTCCCCCTACTTCTATAGGTGTCGGGATGAATGCTGAAAATGTATCCATTTCAGTAGGGGGCAACCCCCGGCTAAATCAAGTTTAGTTTCGGGTGGATGTAAAGAATTAGGGAAGGTAGTCTAAGTTCGTGATGTCCTTTCGCAACAACTGCATGACCTACCTCCAGTAGGCCTCATGCACAATTCAAAATCCCGACTCAATTACGCTGAGGCGTTATTAAATGGACATTCAATTATGTAGCTACCCGTTAAAATTAGGGTAGCTACAATTGTTATATGATAGATTAACTTAAATAGCAGGGAAGTGTAATGTGATGAAATCATTGGATGGAAAAGTTGCAATCGTGACAGGTGGAACGAACGGTATTGGAGAAGCAGTGGCTAGGGAGTATATAAATCAAGGCGCTAAAGTTTGTATTTTGGGAAGGTCAGAAAAGAAGCTGAATGCGTTACAAGAAGAATTTAAAGATGATATTTTAACAGTGAAAGGCGACGTAACGAAATATTCCAGCCATCAGGAAGCTGTCCGAAAAACGGTAGAGAAGTTCGGAAAACTGAATATATTAGTTTCCAATGCAGGCGTATTCGATGGCTTTGTCGCGTTGGAGCGACTGCCAGAGGAGCATCTGGATGAAGCATTTACAACCATTTTCGATATAAATGTAAAGGGGGGCTTATTGGCGGCAAAAGCTACTGCTGAAGAGCTGAGGAAAACGAAAGGGAATATCATCTTCACTGTTTCCAATTCGGGGTTTTATCCGAATGGCGGAGGCCCTATTTACACGGCAAGTAAGCATGCAATTGTAGGACTTATCCGAGAGTTGGCTTATGAGTTGGCTCCTGAAATTAGAGTAAATGGCGTTTCACCTGGTGGTACGGTCACGGAAATTACTGCAATCCCATGCCTGCAAGATAGCGTGAAACAAATAGATAGGGAAGCGAGAAAGAAAAGTATCGCAAGTAGAAATCCACTGCAAATTGCTCAGGAAGCAAGTGATCACAACGGCGCCTATGTCCTATTGGCATCTGATAACGCTAAGGCGATTACAGGAACTGTCATTGAGAGTGATGGAGGCCTTGGCGTGAGAGGGATGCCTGGTACGGCTTTCTAATAATATATTGTCCAAGGGCGAAATTGATTACTGAAAGGTACTACAGTATCGAATAAAGGAACTCCTGGAGCCAATTCAATAGCACAAATCGCTTTTATCGTAAAGGATATAAATCAAGCCATATCATCATTCAGCAAGTTGCTAGGCGTAATGGAACCTGAATGGTTTTTGAGAGGAGGCCATGACCAATCGCAAGTGTATTATAAATAAGTCCCCTCTGTGGTGACCCCTAAAAGTTAGAGTTTTATGTTACGCAGCTAGTTGGCTGGTGTGAAGACGGTATTGTACCGGACTCATGCCAGCCAATTTTTGTTTGATTCGTTTGTGGTTGTAATAATGAATGTACGTCTTGATCGCTTGTTCCAGTTCTTCGTACGTACGAAGCGGTTCACCATAATACATTTCTTGCTTCATTAAGCCAAAGAAATTTTCCATGGGAGAATTGTCTATACAGTTTCCTTTTCGGGACATGCTTTGGAACACATTGTGTTCTTCCAGTGTAGTGGTCCAATGTGAATTTGGTAATGCCATCCTTGGTCCGAATGGATAGTTGTACGATATTTTGCGTCTTTCACGATATCAAGTGCTTCTTCTAACGGCTTCATCACAAAATCCAGAGTAGGATGCATGCTGATACCGTGGGAAAGAATTTCCCCGTTATACATATCCATCATCGGACTAAGATAGAGTTTACGTCCATCTGAACATTTAAACTCCGTGATGTCTGTGGTGAATTTTTGGTACGGCATAGACGTGTGAAAGCGTCGGTTAACTTGGTTCTTTGCACCGTACCGATGGTACCTTTGTAAGAACTGTAGCGGCGTGATTTTCGAATGAATTTCACACCTTTCAATCCGAGCTTGCGCATAATTCGCTGCACCTTTTTGTGGTTCACCCGGATTCAACGATTGTTTAACTCTAAGTGGATTCTGCGATACCCGTAATTGCCGTTGTGCTCATCAAGAATAGATTGGATGGTTTCCTCCATCTGCCGATTGGGATTTTCTAACTTCCACCGTTTGACATGGTAGTGATATGAAGATTCCGGAATTCCTACAATTTGAAGTACATCAATCAGTCGGAATTCTTCTTTGAGTTCGAATGATAACGCTGCTTGTGCTTTTCGAGATAGCCGTCCGGATCCATCTGGAAAGCTTTTAACTTTTTTAGGTACGCCACCTCTAGACGCAGGAGTTCATTCTCTCTTTCTAATGTCTGTTCACGTGTCATTTCATTCTCTGAAGTAGTCCTTGTGCTTTTAATGTTCTTTGCTTTATCAGTCATGGGTGGCCGTCCTTTCGGTTGGTCCAGGGCTTCTGCACCGCCTTCGAGGAATCTCTTGTTCCATGAAGAGATCATTGGAGGATTTATTAATCCAAAATGAAGTGCTGTTTCATTTAAAGAAGTACCTGTCCTTTTATTAAAGCTTAGTACATCGAGCTTGAATTGAACAGAATAAACTTCCTTACTTTTCTTTCTAAACACTCCTTTGACACCATACATCTCGTATGATTTCACCCAATTTCTAATTTGTGTATCAGCCTTTACTCCATATTCTCTGGCTAATGTCTTATATCGAGTAATGCCATCGAGATACTCTTGAATAATCATCATCTTAAATTCATTACTATAATTAGCCATAATAAAACACCCCAAAAGTTAGATTTTGAACTCTAACTTTTGGGGTGCACATCACTCAGATACGCAGAGCAGGCTTATTTTCATTGACACACTGTCAATCCAAATCGAACTAATGGAAGTCAACGATGAGCCAAGCACGATGTGGGATTATTTGGAGTGGAATTGGGAAGGGTTCCAAAACTTTGTTTTCGTTGTAGATAAAATTGCTACTTGTCTTGAATCTATGGCTAAAAGAGTTTATCAGTTGCTGCAGTCAGGCGAATTCAAATCTGTGAACAAAGGATGTTATGTCTATTAGATTCAGAAACCTTGTTGAAAACTGTATTTAAATTGCTTGAAATAGAGATTCCACAGCCTAAAATAAGTGGAAGATCTTATTACAGAGCCACTGCTTGGCTCTCGGACTTTCACCCAAATTACATTCGTAGTAGAAGACATCAATGCGTCTGCTGGTCGCTTAAGGGATTTACTAAATTTTGAAGTTTTCCAGAATATTGAGTCAGGGCTGCGAAAATACCCCAAGTAGCATGTAAAAGAGAAGCGACAGAGGCTGACGTGGTATTCATATTTTTTAAAACACCTACAATTGAGGTGGAGCTCATTCAATCAGGAAAAAAACCGAGTATTTGGAAGGGGCATATAAGGAAGGACGTAGAAGGAATCCACCATATTTCTTTGGAATTGGACAATCTAAAGGAATGGTTACCCGGCTTTCGAAATAGGATTAGGATGTCATTCAACAAGGCAAGGATCTGAAAGGGCAATATGCCTATTTGGACACCAAAAAAGGGTTTATGATGCTGATTAAATTACTTGAACGTTAATCTTATTAAAATCAAAGTTAAATGGTCTTAGTGTCATGGTACGCCCATGTGCACTCAATTTTAAAAGACGACATTTCGGTCTGAAACGAGCGAAATATCGTCTTTTGTATTAGGTATTATCCCTATCTATGCACTTAAATTTGGGATTGTGTATAGGGCTTATTATAATATATATTTCCTATTCAATTTGAAATAATATTTTATTCTCAATATCGACTTACTGCGTGAAAAATGTATTAGTTATAGTAATAGTTGTCCACCTAGAGTTGAAATCGATATGATGAATCAACGATCCAACTTCTTTTTTAAAGAAAGAGTTACTACATAAACCGATCTACTAATAGGTGATACTTTACGTAGAATTTCACTGGAAAACTATATTACTATTCTATATTTTTCTTGTTGACAATAAATTCAGAAAAGTGTAAAATTTATATAATAGAAATAAAGAAAATATGTTTTGTATACAAAACATATAAAGTGACTGGTTCATGGTATATTAACAAGACTCGTATGAAAACGGTTACAAAGGGAGGTGTTTGATTTTGAAGAAAGGAATGTTGATTAAAATAAGGGAAATGAATTATCGATCAAGACACAAAACGAAATGCATTTCAGATATTTAACCAGTAAAAGAATATTAGGGGGCAGAATAAATAATGCGACTTTTTAGGGGCCTCTTCTTAGGATTGGTAATAGGGATGCTAGGGGCATGTGGCTCCTCCCTTGAACAAGAGAGAGGTGTATCGGCTGAGGGAATTAATAGCAATGAACCTGTTGAAATGAAACCTAGTGAAAATTATGCAACGTTAGAGAGACAGATGAAACAGACAGGAGAAAAAAAGAAAAGTAATTTTAAAGTAACTCTCCTTGGAACTGGCTCACCTCTTTTGAGTATGGAACGATTTGGACCGTCAACGCTAGTTGAAGTTGGCGAGGAAAAGCTACTTTTTGATGCTGGAAGAGGAGCGTCTTTGCGCCTAAGTCAAACTGGTGTGTTACCTGGAAGGGTTAATAAGTTGTTTGTAACCCACTTGCATTCCGATCATACAATTGGAATTCCCGATGTTTGGCTGACGGGTTCATTGCCTACTGCTGGAAAGAGAGAAACATCATTTGAGGTGTGGGGACCTAAAGGAACTAAAAGTATGATGAAAAAAATGGAAGAAGCCTATATTGCCGATGTGGAAGTACGTAAAAAGAATCAGAACGAAACCTTAAGTGGGCTGAATGCAGTTGGACATGATATTGAACAAGGAATAGTTTACGAGAAGAAAGGGATAGAAGTTGTAGCTTTTCTAGTCGATCATGGTCCGGTTAAACCGAGTTACGGTTACAGAGTAAATTATCAAGGTCATTCCGTAGTAATTTCTGGCGATACTCGATATAACGAAAATCTAATCGACTTTGCTAGAGGGACAGACCTACTTATTCATGAAGTTGCAGCAGCTAGACCGGATAATAAATCACCGTCTATTCAAAAAATCCTAGACCTCCATACGACCCCTGAAGAAGCTGGAAAAGTATTTAATAAAGTAAGTCCAAAACTTGCCGTCTATTCGCATATTGTGTTACTTGATGGTCTGACTGATACAGAGGCTAATTTGGCTGTTAGAACGAGTAAGGTATATGATGGTCAAATTGTCATTGGTGAAGATCTTATGTCTTTTGAAATAGGTGATAACATAAGGGTAAAAGATCCACACTTTGTCCTTAACTAATAAATATAGCTTAAAACCAAACTAAAGGAAACCGTACTTCATTCTACGATAAGTTAAAGGCTTTTTACTAATGTTGTGTTATTCTAGATTTTTTTAAAATCATCCTGGTTCGATAACTATTTAGCGAATTGCTGAACTTACTGCAGGGATGGATATCTGAATAATCACTTTACGGTGAACTGTGCATTCGCGTCCTCAACCTGTTTTACTAATTACAACTCTTGTTAAAGGAATAAAGGAAGGCTCGAAGGATTGGTTCCTAAGGAAGAATGAAAGGTTATTACAATACATTTAGGGGTTCTACTGGTATCACATAGAAAATAGGGGGAATGAAAATGAAGAGACTTATTACTGGATTTGTTTTGATCTTACTGGTCGGATTATTGGGTGCATGTGGTTCTGATAACCAAAAAGATGGAAAAGCGTCTGCCGAGGGGAAAAAAGTGGATAAACCGGTTGAAATTAAATTAGGCGTGGGCTATGCGACAGAAGAAAACTTATGGCTGATCAAAGTGGCGTCTGATATGGCACCCAATTATGGGGAGAAATACACATTGGATCTTCAACAGTTCCGGGCGAATACGGATCGATTGAACGCGTATCGTGCCAATCAAATAGACGGCGGAACTTTGGGGCAGGGAGCTTCAATAATGTCGGTCGCGCAAGGTGTTGATCTGAAAGTTGTTGCTAATATAGCAAAAGAGAGCATGGATGAAGGATTTAATTCAACTTTCATGGGATTAAAAGAAGCGGGCTATAAATCGGCAGCAGATTTAAAAGGAAAAACAGTTGGTATTCCAGATTTTAAATCTCCGAGTGATATGTGGGTCCGGTCAAGTGTCAGGGCAGCGGGTTTAAATCCAGATAAAGATATAAATTATGCAGTACTCCCGATCCCTGCAATGGAGGAAGCTGTAAGAAGTGGGAAAATTGACGTAGGTATGTTCCCTCAACCTTTTTATGACATGGCGGTAAATTCAGGTGATTTGGATTCGGTCTTCAACTCTAAGGACGGTGTCCCGGTAGAAGAAGATTTTCTTAATCTATTTTTAAACCCTACATTTATAGATGAGAACCAAGAGGCTGTACAAGCACTTGTAGAAGATTTACAGTTCATGACACAATATTATCTTGAAAATACAGTTGAAGCTCGTCAAACATTATTAGATGCAGAGTTTGTGTTAGCGGAACCAAAAACATATCTCAACTTGACAGATTACCACCGTGTAACAGATGTTTCGTTCGACCGGGAAGGTTGGGATTTTGTACAGGAAATTCTATTGAAAGAAGGTTGGATCGAAAAAGAAGTTGATCTGGATGCATTAATAGACACTTCTTTTATAGGAAATTAAATGCAGTGTTTATCTTTCGAAAGAATGATAGGTAAAATTCGGATGGGGGTGCTGGAAATGAATCTTAGTGTAGTCGTCACAAAAGCGAAAGAAAGCCCAGTGGATGAAGTGAGTACAAGAGAAAGCGCAATTAAAATATCCAATTTGCGTAAAGTCTTTGAACGTAAAGGAGAAGAAATCGAAGCGATCAAAGGAATTGATTTGGATATAAAAGAAGGGCAATTTGTCAGTGTCGTCGGTCCAAGTGGTTGTGGAAAAAGCACATTCCTTCATATTGTCGGTGGTTTTATTGAAAGGACTTCCGGAGTAGTGAGTGTCCGAGGAGAAGAGGTTGGGAAACCTGCTCCAGACCGGGGAATGATGTTTCAAGAGTCGACTCTGTTCCCCTGGCGCAAGGTCTACGACAATGTGGCATGGGGTTTGGAAGCGCAAAAGTTTCCTAAGGGTGAAATCAAGGAGCGAGTTGAATATTTTTTAAAGCTTGTTGGACTTTGGGAATTCAAAGACAATCTGCCTTCCGAGTTATCGGGAGGCATGAGGCAGAGAGTGTCTCTTGCTAGAGTGCTTGCTTTTGACCCTAAAGTGCTGCTTATGGACGAACCATTCGGTGCACTTGATTCTCAAACTAGAGAGACGATGCAAGTGGAACTTCAGAGGATTTGGTCGGAATCAAAGAAAAGCGTAATATTCGTTACACATGATATTGAAGAAGCGGTCTATTTAAGTGATTACGTTGTTGTTTTGACGAAGCGTCCCTCAATAGTTAAAGAAATCTTGAAAATTGAATTACCAAGACCCCGTGATGTATCGATACGTAAGTCTTATGAGTTTATTGATTACAGGAATCATATTTGGGATCTTTTGCATGAGGAGGAAAATGTGAAAAGTATAGGAGGCCAATTCAATGCAGAGTAGCTTAAAGAAAAGTCGCTTTATAGTTGTTTCTTTAGTGGAACTTATCTTTTTCTTCTCTTTATGGCAACTATTGTCAATGACTGATTGGTTTCCTACCTATGTCTCCAGCCCAGCAGTTGTTCTAGGAATTATTAGTGAATTCTTTATGACAGGTGAAGTATTTCCTCATATAGGAATCAGTTTATATCGATCAATTGTCGGATTTTTGCTAGTTGTTTTATTCGGAACAGGCCTGGGGATCTTAGCAGGGTTTTTCCAGCCGATTGGCCGATTTTTTGATCCCGTCATATCTTTCTTTAATCCGATTCCTAAAATTGCTTTACTTCCTGTATTTTTAGTTTGGTTCGGTGTGACAGACATTACAAGGATTCTGATTATTTTTACAAGTGCTTTTTTCCCTTGTTTTATTGCGACATTGGATGGTGTTCGAGGGATTAATAAACTTTATCTGTGGTCAGCAGAAAATATGGGAGCTTCTAAGTTCAAAATGTTGTCGCGGATTGTCCTTCCAGCGGCACTCCCCAAAATATTTGACGGTTGGCGTGTTGCTCTAGCGTTAACTTTTGTCATGATGTTTTCATCAGAAATGATTGGTTCATCAACTGGTAAAGGTTTAGGATTTATGATTTTGAATGCGGACGCATATGGCCGTACGGATATTGTCCTCGCTGCAGTCATAGTTATCGCAGCGTTAGGTTTTCTTTTCGATCGATTGTTAATCGGTTTGAGGCAGCGGGTCTTATGGTGGCAAAATCGATAGTAGATTGAATATTGTTGCGAAATTTTATAGCGCTATAGACGCCAGGATATTGAGGGAGGACGCATATGAAAGCGATAAAAGATTTTATTGTGAAATATTTAGCGTTAATACTAATAGCTCTATTGTGGCAGGGGTTCGTGTTGGCAGAGCTTTTTCCAAGACAGTTATTTCCTGGTCTTGGAGAAATTCTATTAGTATTTGTTGAGCTACTTGCCACAAGCGATCTATGGACAAATATGGGAGTTACAATTTATCGAATCTTGGCGGGTTTCTTCCTCGCAGCAATTGTTGGTATTCCAATCGGGATTCAAATGAGCCGGTCATCATTTATTGATGACCTGATGCAACCAATTTTTACAGCTGGTTATCCTATACCTAGAGTGGCTTTATATCCTATATTTGTACTTCTTTTCGGGTTAGGATCTGGCTCTAAAATATTCACCATTTTTCTAGAATGCATTTTCCCTATAGTAGTAAGTACATACTACGGTGCGAAAAGTGTAAATCATTTGTACGTTTGGTCTGGTCAGAATATGGGGGCGACCGATCGCAAGCTATTTTGGAAAGTGTTTCTGCCAGGGACAGCACCGTCAATTTTTACCGGTTTTCGAATTGCGCTCCCAATAGGGGTGGTTATTGCCGTACTGACAGAAATGATCAGTTCGAATAATGGTATCGGTTATTTTCTCGTTTATTTATCGGCGACCTTATCCCAAAGCAAGGTATTGGCAGTCGTAATTTTTATTTCACTCTTTGGTTATGGGTTAGATCGCTTACTACTGTATGTAAGAAATCGATATGTTTATTGGTAATAGACAGGTATTGTAGATTAGTAAACAAAAATTAAATTCAACGAAGAGAATCGTATACGGGCTTAGGATCTCCAATTGCGAAGTTCCTTAATAGAATAGTATGGGAGGAACCAAAATGAAAATTAAAAATAATAAACGTTGGTTTTATATAGCGACACCTATTTTCTTTCTATGGTTTTTCGGACAAATAGACAAATTGGGAATTTCCATTGTCCAGACTGATCCACAATTTCTGAGTGATCTTGGAATGACAGGGGCCAATGCGAATGCGAAGATTGGCTTCTTAACCTTTATCTTTATGGTAGCATACGCAATCTCCAACTTTTTTTGGGGA
Source organism: Sporosarcina sp. P3 (assembly GCF_002743415.1). Taxonomy (NCBI): domain Bacteria; kingdom Bacillati; phylum Bacillota; class Bacilli; order Caryophanales; family Caryophanaceae; genus Sporosarcina; species Sporosarcina sp. P3. The sequence continues at coordinate 326,332 of NZ_PDZE01000001.1, read as the reverse complement.
TTCTTCATTGACAAGTTTGGAGCCCGTAAAACAGCAATCATTGGGGTTTCGATTTGGACAGTGACGATGCTGATAGGCGGACTTGCCACCACCTACGGCATGTTCATGATGACACGGATTTTCTTAGGAATCGGGGAAGGGATGATGATCCCGGTCTGTGGAAAATTCATCGCTACTTGGTTCAATAAAAATGAATTGGGCCGCGCACAGTCTTCCTGGATTTCTGGTAACTATGCAGGACCTGCCATTGGTGCAGTATTCATTTCATTGATCATTGCCACGCTCAGTTGGCATGCGACTTTCTTTATACTGGCTGGGTTGAACTTACTTCTTGTAATGCCGATGTTGATCTTCTTAACAAGAAATGACCCAGAAAGCCATCCTGGCGTCAGCAAAGAAGAATTGTCGTACATAAGACAGGATGATGCTCCGGTTACTGGAGAAAAGAAGAAAAGTTACGTTCAAGATTCCCGTTACTGGATTGTTTGGTTTGGTATGGTGATCACTTCTTTTTTATTTTTCGGTATTAGTATTTGGCTACCAACGTACTTAATGCAAGCCAGGAATTTTGATGTAGATGCTATGACGGGAATCACATCCTTGTCTTGGTTGTTTGCGCTTGGTTTCGTTCTAATCTGTGGTTATTTAGCAGATAAAACGAAGCGCCCTAGTTTAATAGCAACAATCTTGTTTGCTTCCTGTGCAATCTTGTTAACGGTTTCCACTCAAGTTTCGGTCGCCATCATATCCGCTTTGGCATTAGGACTTGCGATGGGGACATTGGGAGGAATCTTTCATTTAAGTAACTTATTTATCGTGCAATTTTCTACACCGGAAACGGCTGGTCGTGCAGCGGGCCTCATGGGTTTCACGAACATATTCGGAGGGTTTTCCAGTTATGTGATGGGGTGGATGCGTGACATTAACGGAGGAGACTTTGGTCCGTCGCTAATTATGTTGATTGCTATCACAGCTCTGGGGTTCATCGCTTACTTATTTACGCTTAAAACAGAAAATAAAGAAGTTCAGGATGCTAAGAAAAAGGTTCAGAATCAATCAGAAATGCAGGCGATATGATCTTTGCTTGGCTATCATTTAGTCTCATGATTTGACTTTAATGAAGTGGCTTTGAATTTGGTGGTCAAGTTAAGAACGTAATGGTAGTTTGCGAGAATATTAATTGCTACTACTATACATTGAATAGCGATTGTATTAAAACAATAGACTTTCTTAGTTTTTAAAAATATAACAAATTGCTACTCTCGCGAGTAGTTTTTTTATTTACAGTATTTTAATTTATAATATAACTAAAATTTTGAAACACCACGATAAACTCTAATTATAAACTAAGAACGGTGTTTGTATGGTGTGTTTTTAATGATATGAACTCACTGGAAATAACTAATTTTGATTAATAAATAGTTCTGAAGAAAATTAAAACAAATTTATGTATTCAAGACTCTCTCAAGTTTAATCTGTAAAGTAGCTCTAATTTCTATATATATTTTCTACTTACGTAATTTCATATAATAAAACGAGTCTGAGATCTTTATTAACAAAGAAAAGCAGCGTTAATATTAAATTATAAATAAAACCTGATTTTGTATAATACTAAATTAGGAAAAAGTAAAAAATGTATGTAGCTAAATTGGAAGACAGGACATTGGATTTGAATTTGTAGAAGTTTTAATAGTAGATTAACCGAAATAGAATAGAGCACAAATGAGGTATATAGGTCGTGAGGCAACGGCAAATAATGGTTCTCATATTATTACTGGAGAGAATTTCACTCTCAATACTATGATTATACCCGCGGGCTGCATTGGTCCTTTACATATACATGATGAAGAAGAGGTATTCGATGTCTAAAAGGTAATGTTGCTGCATTAATTCAAGGAGATAGTGAATTTGAAATATATGAAATTAAATTAAATATTCGGGATTGTATTAGTAGTAGTCCTTCTGGTATATATAGGGACGTTAGAAATGGGGGAGGATGAAGTTCTTTTGTTAGTAATGCTAGGTACAATAAAGCCTAATTTATCCAACTATCCTTTTGGAATTGAGCTAGAAGTGCTTAGAAAGTCTATGGCTAAAGATCAAGAAGCAATTATTAAATAAAAGTAATATATTTTAATATATTCTTTAATTTATGGACATTGAGGTTCTTAGTAGAATTACTATGTATAATTTGGGTAGTCCAACTAAACTCGTCTCATGAATGTATAGTTCATTTTTGTACTGTAGATACTCTATTCAAATTAGTATGACGGAAAGCTTACATGAAATACGAACTGTACTTGCTGACGAAAACCACACATGAGCTCGTTGAGTTAAACGGACAAGTTGTATGGATTTTGAAGGTTACTTCTTCTCCCTATCCTTACAAAGCATGCCGGTACATAATAGGATTCATATGCCACTAGCCATAAAAAATGTTTGTGTTTTTCATGAAAAGCGGTGGAGGTAAAAATTATTGTTCAGGAGAGTGCGGTACATCCAAAAAAATGAAAATGCAGGCAAAGTATTATTTCGAGTGGTAAAAGCCCTGGAATGACTTACTTATATTTTGTTAGTAGAAAGGGAGAGACTATTAAATAGGATATCGAGTCAAAAGTAGTTATTTAGATGTGAAAACATTTCATAGAATGTATATTACAGTATAATAAAGTGCTTGCTGCAGAGAACTTTCCGCTTACTGGGGAAAAGCAGCCACGAAAGCAAATACTGAAATTAGTTTATTAGATAAAAAGATTGCTTACGCTATTATTAAAGACGCTGAAAAAATAGAACGATGGATGTTGACAAACCAAGTCGTTGATTACGTAATTTAAGACGGGGAAGAAACTTCTTCGAATCTAAATAGTAATGAGTTGCTGTAAACAGAGCGAGAGAGTTTCATACAGGGTATTTCCGCTTAAATGCGGAATATATTTTAAAAGTCGATTGATTCCTTCGGGGTGCGGTCGGCTTTTTCTAACTTAAAAATAATATGAAATGGATCTATCAAAAGATTAGTAAATTATTTGAATGAGCGGTATCTAATCAAGAAAAGAGGAGTACTAACAAGTCATTCATCCACTATTTGACTAAAAAAAGGAAGGAAGTTTCACACCTTTAAATTTTGCGGTGTTTATCTGTTGAATGGCAACAGATAAGTTGATGCGTTAACCGATATCAAAAGCATTATTCTTATCCACTGAAAACAGTGAGATGAAGGTCATTGGTAGCAAAAGTATTGGAATATATCGGAAGCATTTTAAATGGTGCTGATAGAGGCAGAAGTCATACAGAACTTAGATCAGGCAATTAAGTTAGGAAAGGCAATTGAGTGTGTTGAATCGGCTCTAAAATTTATGAAGGCTGAATTAAAGTTTGTTGTTGATGTTAATAGCTCTGTTGATACAGGTGATGTTATTTGAGATTATGCTATATCTGCTTCGTGGCAATTTGATGAAAAAAGGATGAAAGAGTTAGCGCTATACATGGTGCAAGAAGGTATAAATCCATGAGGAATGTTTAATATCACAGCGTTCGATTTGAAAAAGATGGACTAGAATGATGCAGTAATCGCAAAAATGACCGAAAAGGTGACGCCTCGGTTCGCATCTCGTAAAAGGTAATCCGCTATAAACCGTTTGTTTATTTTACCACGGAATTCATTCCACCAGGTGCGGAAAGAGTGAATATAAAAGCTAGTTCCACTCGAAACTAGCTTTGTGTGAGAAACGGCTACTAAAATGACGGCGAAAAAATATTACAGTTTCTCGGTTTATATTTATAATGTATTGGACCTTCGGCAACACAGGAAGTCAAGGGATAATTGGATGCTTGTCGGATTAGAGCATTAGTCGATATACCTGTTCCTGAATAGAGTGCAGAAGGTACGGCCTATAAGTAAGCCCCAAAAGGCATGTTGTTTGTAAGGTTAATGTTCTCAGCAGGAAAATTTGATGTCCGTTATAGCTGTAGTAATGGATGGTAAGTAGATGTAGCGTTTTGTTTTAATTTATTTAAACGAAAAATTGAGGTGCTTCATAAGAAGATCGTTTTTAATGAACTATTAAATCCTTTGCTAGTACAGCCTTTATAATGTATTTCCATAACCATCCTAGCGGCAGGCCGGATCGTTTATCTCAAGGCATTGAGGTTACGAAGAGATTGGCTAAGGGTGGTAATGTAACAAGAATTGATTGATCATCTCATTATTAGGGATTATTGTTTTATAATTTCAAAGGAAACAGATATCTCTAATCATAAAGACAAGATTCATAGTGTTTTATGCTCACTGTCCTTCTCAACTTTCAATTCAGAAGGACAATTAAGGAGTTTCTAAGGAGTTTAAAGGTTTAACGTAAAGAACGATGAGGAATTGTTATACTAGTATTAATATAATGAAGGAGTGAAGTCTGATGAAAAAACAAGTACTTTCCATAAGTGCAGCGTTTGCTCTAGTCCTTGCAGGATGCGGAGCGGCAACGCCGAATGAAGAAGAGCCTGTTAAAAGTGAAGAAACTTCACACAATGATATGGAAGGAATGGACCATTCGAGCGATGGCAGTATCCCTGAAGGCTTAGCAGAAGCCGAAAGCCCGACGTACCCTGTTGGCTCTGAAGCCATTATTGAAACGGACCATATGGAGGGCATGAAAGGAGCCACTGCCACGATTGTTGGCGCATTTGATACAGTTGCTTATTCTATCAACTATACACCGACAGATGGTGGTGAAAAAGTGTTAGATCATAAATGGGTTGTTCATGAAGAATTAGAAGATCCAGCACCTGCTCCACTAGAGAAGGAAACTGAAGTGACTGTACTCACCGATCATATGGAAGGGATGGAAGGCGCGACAGCAGAAATTGAATCTGTAGAGCAAACGATTGTCTATATGATCGATTACGCGTCTACAACTGATGGAGAAGAAGTACAGAACCATAAGTGGGTTGTGGAAGACGAGCTATCAGAAAAGTAATATTCCAATGAGAGAGTTGCTTCGCGCAGCTCTTTCGAAATGTATGCTCTTTTAAACAGGCACCAAAATATAGAGAATAGGTTGTGTAAAGATGAAAGGGAAAATGATGGCCATGTTGCTACTAACTACCGCTTTATCCGTCGGTTGTAGTAATGAAAATGCGGATAATACAGTGCAAAAAACACAGGAAACTCAAGAAACACAGGAATCGGTAGATATTAAAGAATTAGTGAACGACTACACAGTGAGAAATGAGGTAGCTGCGTCCGCTTCTATTACATCGTCTGAACTAATTGTCACGGATGATGATGAAAACGTGACAACGTACGATCTTCCCGAAGATGAATTTTTTGTATCGATCGCTCCATTCGTTAACACTACTCACCCATGTGATATCCATAGTCTAACAGGCTGTCAAGGTGAACTGGTTGAGGAAGATTTCAATGTGCATATAGAAGATTCAGAAGGTAATATAATACTCGATGAAGTCAAAACAACTGAAGCTAATGGATTTATCGACTTGTGGCTTCCGCGTGACGGCACATTCACTGTAACGATTACACAAGGCACGAAAGAAACTGTGTCCGAGATTACTACGTTCGAAGGAGATAACACGTGCATCACGACTATGCGTTTGGAGTGATGTCCAAAACACACTGTATCAAATTCCACGTAAAAAATACCTGTGTCACAAACGTAGTAGTTTGCGACACAGGTATTTTGATGTTCTATTATACTTGGTTAGCCTGATGCAGTTGAGCAAATGTACCGTTTTGTCGTAATAAATGTTCATACGTTCCTTGCTCTTCGATACCATCTTCCGTCATCACGATGACTTGGTCAGCATTACGAATTGTTGTAAGGCGATGCGCGATGATGAGTGTGGTTCGATTAACGGCTAATTCTTCTAGTGCTTGTTGAATGATGCGTTCCGTTTCTGTATCGAGTGCGGAAGTCGCTTCATCTAGAATGAGAATGGGTGGATTTTTCAAAAACATCCTAGCGATGGCTAGGCGTTGCTTTTGACCACCTGAAAGTTTTAATCCCCGTTCACCAATTTGCGTGTCATAGCCATTCGGCATGCTGTGGATCAAGTCCGCAAGATGTGCTTTTTCTGCAGCTTCAATCACTTCTTCGTCTGACGCGTCTAATTTACCGTACGCAATATTATCACGGATGGTTCCTGTGAATAAGAAAACATCTTGCTGCACGATTCCAATTTGACTGCGCAACGATTTCTGTGTCATTTCTCGAATATCCATTCCATCAATCGAAATAGAACCTTCATTGACTTCATAGAAACGAGGGATCAATGAACAAATAGTCGTCTTTCCAGCGCCTGAAGGACCGACAAATGCAACAGTTTGTCCAGCGTGAATCGTTAAGTTAATATTACGAAGAACGGGTCGCTCTGCGTCGTAACCAAATGTCACGTCGCTCAGTGTAATATCTCCGCGTAACTGTTCGACGACTTTTGCACCTTTCACATCTTTTATCTCCGGCTCGTGGTTAATTAACGTACGGAACCGACTGAAACCCGCCATACCTTTAGGATACAATTCTAGCAATGCACTGATCTTATCGATAGGTTTAATTAAAATATTGCTAAATAAAATAAAACTGACTAGTTCACCATACGTTAACTTATCATTCACTGTGAACCAAGCACCGACAATTAAAATAACGAGTGTGACGAGGCGAGTGAGCATATACATCGAAGACGTAGCCCAAGCCATGACTTTATACGCTTTTAGTTTAGCTAAGCGGAACTGATCATTGTCTTTTTGGAAACGGCGTAATTCAAAGTCTTCATTCGTAAATGACTTCACCACGCGTGAGCCGGATACTGAATCTTCAACTCTTCCATTCACTTCGGCGATATTTTGGTACATTTTATGCCACGCAGCATTCATCTTCTTATTCGAGAAGGAGACGACCACTGCAAGTAGCGGCACCATTACGATGGCGATTAAAGCGAGTTCGGGGTTGATCGTATACATTAATCCGAACGCACCGAGAATTGTCATGATCGCAATGAAAGCATCTTCAGGTCCATGGTGAGCCAGTTCACCGATATCAAATAAATCGGTCGTGATCCGGGTCATAATATGGCCTGTTTTTGTATTGTCAAAATACCGGAAAGATTGCTTCTGCACATGTTCGAACAATTCACGGCGCATATCCGTTTCGATGTTAATTCCGAGTTTGTGCCCTAAATAACTCACAATATAATGAAGAAACGTACTCACTAAATAGACGAGCAATAATAAAAAGCTGACTGTGACAATTCGATTCCAATCTCCTGACGGCAGAAGTCCGTCGATAAACCACTGAACAGCGAGAGGGAAAGCTAGTTCGAGGAGCGCTACGAAAATGGCACTGAAAAAATCGATTAAAAACAAGCGCCGATGTGGCTTGTAGTATGAGAAAAATTGTGTAATCATGAAGTAATTCCTTTCCGTTGATGTACTAGTAGTATAAAAGAAGTCTAGGGAAAATTCACCTTTTTAAAAAAAGATCGTATTGTGAAAAAGTATGGTATTTGTGTCACAACAAACCTTGCCAAAATCGCGGCTTTATGTTTTATTGATGAATTAAAGCTCACGACTGTTTGAAGTTGCAAAAATCCTGACTAAAATGCTTGAACTGAAAGTTGAATAGACAAACTCACCAGTCAAAGTATTCCTGATCTATACGAGAAAAATAGAGGAATGCGAGAGATTTATAAATTATTGTTACGCTAAAGCTATGTATAGTGAGGATAGAGAAAGGGGAAGGGTATATGTTGGGTTATTATAATAAGCTTTCTTCAGAAGTATATGATATAGACAAATATATTGGTCTGTCATTTGGAGACGTTGAATTTTACAGCGAAAGGTTGGCTTCTTGTGAGGGGAACATTCTTGAGCCCGGGGTGGGTACAGGCCGGATTCTTATTCCGCTACTAGAAAAAGGTTTGAATGTGGATGGTTTTGATGGATCCAGTGAAATGTTAACCATCTGCCGTACTAACTGTGAAAGTAGAGGGTTACAGCCGAAGTTATTTGAAGGGAAGATGGAGTCTTTTTCTTTGGATACAGAATATGAGGCAATTATCGTGCCGACTGGAACGTTTTTGTTGCTACATAAAAGAGAGGATTCTCTTAGTGCTCTGAACAACTTTTATAAGCATCTTTCCGATGGAGGTAAGCTGATTGTAGATATATTTTTGCAAACTGATCTTGCGGTTGGTAAGGTATCGACAAGGGCTTGGGATGTCCAGAACGAGGAAGTGATCACGTTAGAAAGCAAAATAGTGGAGATAGACTTTATTAATCAGTATATCATTACTCATAACCGATATGAAAAATGGAATCATGGGCAATTAACACAGTCAGAGTTAGAAAGGTTCCCGCTTCGTTGGTATGGGGTTGCAGAGTTTAAAACGATTCTAGAACAGGCTGGTTTTGCAGATATTGTTATCTCAGCAGATTACAAACACGGTGAATATCCCACCAATTCAACCCAGATCATCACATTCGAAGCAATTGCTCGTAAGTCATGATCCTGCAATCGTGGACGATGGTTATATAAAAGCTTTAGACATTTCGTTGATCGAAGTGGAAACTAGCGACACGGGTGGGATCACTGCCCATTCCGCAGAACGCGTCCGCTTGGTAGATCGACGTATGCCAAAGACATTTCCGCTATTGGGTTCGATTAAGGTACATATACTGTATAAGAGCGAAGCCATTAGCAGAAAATTTGAGAATAGGACAACTAACACACTTTAGGATATTGCGATTTCATTTGAATCGATAGGTCACTAAAGTAAATGAAGTAGGTGAGGAACTTGGAAGACAAAAACAGAGCAAATCAATCGATGCTAGTGATGAAAGAAGGAAGCTTTACTGCTTTTCTTAAAGAATCTTTAAAAGGGATATCCCAAATCATTTATATCGAAAATACCATAACAGGTCTTCTAATTTTATTAGCTATTACGGTTTCTTCGTTTTCATTAGGGATTATTGCCTTACTATCCGCCATGATTGGGACGCTTGTCGCAAAAATAGGTGGTGCAGATCGAACATTGATCCGCCAGGGTTTGATGAGCTATAATTCTGTGCTTACTGGGTTAGTATTGCAAACATTTTTGACCGGACCTACTGCTTGGATTGTCGCATTGGTAGGAGCAGCGATCACGGCGATATTTACAGCTACACTCATGTATTTCTTTGGGAACGTCGGCATCCCCATCTTAACATTACCATTTATTCTACTCACTTGGTTTACACTGCTTGCATCGTATAAACTTGAAGGCATCAAGTTAAGCGATTCATTATCTCCTCAAAGTTTAGCTAATTGGGAATTGCATATAGAAGGTAAAATCAATCTACTTCAATCCACTTTCAACGGAATCGGTCAAATCTTTTTCCTTACTGAAGCCATACCCGGTCTCTTATTATTCATTGCGGTATTTTGGGCCAGTACGAAAATGGGCATCTACGCGGTCATCGGAAACGTCGTTGCATGTGTTGCAGCTCTTGCTTTAGCTGGAGAACATGCGTTGATCCTGTTAGGGTTATATGGCTACAACGCTATTTTGACTATTTTAGCGGTATCAGTCGTGTATAATACGAAAGAAAATCGCTATGCACCTATTACGGGGATAGTCGCAGCGTGTATTACAGTCCCTCTTATGGCGAGTGTCAGCATTTGGCTACTGCCGTTAGGACTTCCTGCATTAACGATGCCATTTGTACTGAGCACTTGGTTAATACTGGGCGCTAGAAAAATTCTGCCGAATATATAATCGCTCTATTATGAAAATCAAACCGTTAGACAGGACAAACGTAGATGAACATGAAATAATGATAAAATGTGGAAAATCTATAGAAATATAAAGGGGATTGAAATGTTTAGATTAAATAAGAAGGTACTTGTACTATTCATGGTACTTGTAGTTATTGTGGCAGGTTGTAGTAAAAAAGAAGATACAAAAGAATCAACTCCATCTAACGAGAATCGCCTAATTTATGCTTCTGAAGAAGAGTTCGAAGGGCTTAACCCGATTCTCGAAGAAACGAATCTAGATGCATTGTTGTTTCGTGGACTCATGCGATTTGATGAAAACAATAATGTAGTTACCGATATCGCAGACTCCTTCGATGTTTCAGAGGATAAACTTACGTATACGTTTAAGTTAAAAGAAGATATTACATTCCACGATGGGAATGAACTTACAGCAGATGATGTAGTGTTTACGATAGAAAGTGTTATGGATGATCAAAATGCTTCGTTTTTGAGATCTGATTTTGAAGAAGTAGCATCTACTAACGCGCTGGATGACTATACCGTTGAAATTACATTAAAACAGCCATTTACACCTTTACTGGACAAGTTAACGGTACCGATCCTTCCAAAACATGCCTTTGAAGGAGTCGATATGCGAACAGCAGACTTTAACAGTCACCCAATTGGTGCAGGGCCCTATATGTTTGATAAATGGGACCGTGGCAATTCGTTGACACTACAGGCCTATGGTGACTTTTTCGGAACGAAGCCGTCGATTGAAAAAGTCATATTTAAATTTATTCCAGACAGTAACGTCCGTGCACTACAGTTGAAGTCGGGCGAGGTGGATGTGGCCCTGCTAGATCCTGTACAAGTTGAAAACTTGGAAAGAGAAGAGAACTTGACGATTTACGATATTGAATCGGCCGATTACCGAGGTATTTTATTCAATATGAATTTGGATCTTTGGAAAGACGTCAACGTGCGTCGTGCGTTTAGTTACGCAACTGATCGACAGCAAATCGTAAAAGGTATTTTAAAAGGACATGGTTCTGTTGCCTATTCACCATTGCAAAACCATGAATTCCATAATGAGCAAATAGAAAAATATACGTATGATCTAGAGAAAGCGAACGCGCTATTGGATCAAGCGGGTTGGATAGAAAATGACGATGGTATTCGTTCGAAAGACGGAGAAAAACTATCATTTACGATTACCGCCCCTGCAAGTGATGCCGTTCGTGTGAACATGGCAAATTATGTTGCTGAAGGTTTTAAAGACGTTGGTGCGGATGTAAAAGTAGCTGCACTGGACTGGAGCGCAATTACAATTGAAGACGCAGATGCGTTTATGGTTGGATGGGGAAGTCCGTATGACGCAGATCATCATACGCACATCTTGTTTCATTCGGATGAATCGAGTGTAAAAGGAACCGGTTATAACTATGGTGAATATTCGAATGAAAAAATAGATGAACTACTTGCAAAAGGACGTACAGAAACAGATCCGGAAAAACGCAAAGCGATTTATATGCAGTTCCAAGAAGAACTTGCGAATGATCCCGCATTTGTCTTTATTGCCTACGAAAATGCAGTGTATGGTATAAATAAAAATGTGAGCGGTGTGAAAGAACGAACGCTAGGTCATCACGGATCGGGTTTCCTTTGGAACGTCGAGGAGTGGAAGTGGAATGATCAGTAAATGGGTAGGGAAGCGAATGGTGATGGGGATCTTGGTCCTCTTCATCGTGAGCTTCCTCTCTTTTTTCATTATGCAAGCGGCGCCTGGAGATCCTGCTGCTGCTTTCTATGGAGGCAATGCGCAAACGTTAACTGCAGCCGAAAAAGAACGCATAACCCGTGCATATGCATTAGATCGTCCTGTTGCCGAGCAATATATTGCATGGCTAAGTGAGACGGTCAAAGGGAATTTAGGGATCTCCTATAAAGAAGGTAGACCTGTGTCTGAAATTATTCGGGAACGACTACCAAATACGTTACTATTATTCAGCGTGACGATGTTTTCTATCGTACTAGGCTCCATCTGGATCGGCACGGTGGCGGGTATGAAGGCAGGTTCTATTTGGGATAAAGGACTTTCCACATTTAGTATCGCAACGTCTTCCATACCTGCTTTTTGGCTTGGTATTTTGTTCATTTATTTCTTTGCCGTGAGTCTTGGGGTCCTTCCTTCTTCTGGTTCTGGTGATGTGGATGGTCATGGCGGTGTGATTGATAAAATCCGTCATCTCGTTATGCCCGCCAGCGTGTTGATTGTAACGCATGTGGGGATCTACGCTCGCTTTCTACAAGAAAGTATTAAGATAGAAAACAGTCAATATTATGTGAAGGTGGCACGCGCAAATGGTGTATTGGATCGAACCATTCGGAGGGGAATTGTACGTAACGCCTCCATTCCTTATTTAAATTACATGGCAATGACCATTCCATCGTTCTTTGGTGGTTCCATTATTGTGGAATCATTATTTGCTTGGTCTGGACTCGGTCAATTGACGGTAAAGGCAGTTGTGACAAAGGATTACCCTTTATTAATGGGCAGCATTATGGTGACGGGCATCATTGTGGTCATGTCATTATTTATAGTGGATCTTATTATGTATGCCATAGATCCAAAGTTGCGTAAAGGAGGCGTCCGGTAAATGATGTCACGAAAAGCACTTTTGTTTTGGTATAGCCTTCTCGGATTCATTATCTTTTTGACAATGGTTTCAAACTGGCTCGCCCCGTTTGGTCCGAATGACATGAACATGGATGAGGTATATAGTGCACCGAGTAGTGAGCATTGGTTAGGAACGGATCATTTAGGCAGAGACGTTCTATCGCGTTTACTTGAAGGTGGAAAGGTGACGCTAGCAGTAGCAAGCAGTTCCGTGATTTTGTCGCTAGTCATAGGAATTGTCTATGGCGGTATCAGTGGATATTTTGGTGGTGTGATAGATACGGTCATGATGCGATTGCTAGAAGCTCTCATTACCATTCCTTCTCTCATTATTATTTTAGTGTTTCAAGCCATCATTCAAGGTGGGATGTGGGGGATGGCACTGCTCATTGGATTGACGGGATGGCTTGTCACCGCAAGAATTGTACGATCAGAATTCATTCGCCTTAAAGAAGAAGAATTTGTTAAAATGGCTAACATGTTCGGGACGCCTGTTTGGAAAATACTATGGGGTCATTTGTTGCGCAATAGTATCCCTGCGATTTTTGTTGTGACCTTATTTAATTTTGCAGGCGCGATATTTATGGAAGTATCCTTGAGTTTTCTTGGCATCGGTATACCTCCAGCAATTCCTTCTTGGGGGAATATGCTGTACTACGCGCAAAACGATATTTTAATTGGCGCGTGGTGGATCGCGTTATTTCCAGGCATTATGATTTTCTTGACTATTCTCGCCATTAATTTTATCGGAGAGGCGTGGAAAAATCCGGAGCGGAGGCGTGTCAATGATTAAAGTAAGAGATCTATCGATTGCAATACAAGATCAGCACATTACGCAACATGTCAATTTCACAATACCACGCGGAAAAATCACATCATTGATTGGTGAAAGTGGCAGTGGAAAAAGCATGACTGTTTCCGCCTTACTCGGCCTGTTGCCGGTAGACGCGAAAGTAAGTGGATCCGTAATGTACGAAGGGCGAAACGTATTGGATGCGTCTGTTCTGGAATTGGAAAGACTGAGGAAACAAGATGTATTCACAATATTCCAAGACGCATCGAACAGTTTTAATCCTTCTGTGAAGATAGGGCGTCAACTGTATGCATTTTCAGGTGAACGTGTAGGAGATACGATAGAAGTATTTAGCAAGAAAATGCAATGGATTTTAGATCAGTTAGGTCTTGCTTGGGAAGTTGTCGAGCAATATCCTTTTCAATTATCGGGCGGCATGTTGCAAAGATGTATGATTGCGTGTGCATTTTACGTGGAACCTCCTTTACTCATTGCGGACGAGCCTACATCCGCACTTGATATGGTGCTTCAAAAAGAATTCATTCAATTGCTAATTCGGCTCAATAAAGAACGGGGGACGACGATTCTCCTCATCACCCATGACCTGGACATCGTTGCAGAAGCCGCTCATGAAATGGCCGTTATGCAGCAAGGTACCGTAGTGGAAACTGGTGCAGTAGAAACGGTTTTCTTGCATCCTCATCATATCTATACGAAGCAATTATTGGATAGTAGATTTTAGGAGTGGACGGTAGATGTTAGATGTTTCAAATGTATCGAAAAGTTATTTCAGTGGCAACCATAAGCAAAAAATATTGAATGAAATTAATTTAACTGTTCGCAACGGGGAAATTGTGGGGGTAGTTGGAGAGAGTGGTAGTGGAAAAAGTACACTTGCGCGTGTCGTCATGCAACTTGAATCAGCAGATACTGGTTCTATTGCGTTCAATGGTCAACTAGTTACGCGGAAAAATCGAAAATGGTTTTATCAAGCGAGTCAATTGATTTTTCAAAACGCATCAGCAGCGCTAAGTCCTTCATGGACGGTACGGGACATATTGCTTGAACCTCTTCGCACAATGAAAGGAAATCGTGAAGCGCATATTCGGCGAATGCTTAGCAAAGTAAAATTATCGGAAATGCATTTACATAAATATCCTTCCGAATTGAGTGGCGGTGAGCAACAACGTGTCAACTTGCTTCGCTCCTTGTTAATGGAACCTGAATTGCTCATTTGTGATGAAATCATATCCAATTTGGATCGGTTGATTCAAAGGGAAATCATTGACCTACTTCTAGAGTTGAATCAAGAAATGGGTATGTCGATTTTATTCATCGCGCATGATTTACCAGCGGTCATGTATGCATGTGATCGAATTTATGTCATGAAGGATGGACAAATAGTGGACGAAAGTGTGAAAACAGATGGAGCATTCCACTTTTCACATTCGTACGCGAAGCAACTATTTGACTCTGTACTAGGGAAGCGAATGAAGGAATAGAATACGAACTAAACAGCTAGCTTGAAGAGGGTGAAATTCCGTCTTTAGGCTAGTTTTTTTATGAAAATATATGCAACGATACTGTAAATGGTGAGCGAAGTCGAAAACTATACATAGTAAAAAGAGTATGTTATTCTAAAGAAGACAATGATTATCCACGATAGATATGAGTGGGTTCGTCAAATGAATGAGAATGAAAAAGGTGATGATGTAATGCAGATGAAAACAGGAGTGGAACAGTCTTTATACGCCATTCTGATCTTGAATATGTTGCCGGATCGAGCGGTATTGCCAGGAGAAGCCATCAGTCAACAACTTCATGCATCGCCAACATACACCCAAAAGATCTTACGGAAATTAGTCAGAGCGGATTTGATCACTTCTGTTCCTGGAGTGAAAGGCGGGTTTAAGTTAACAAGAAAGCCTGAAGAAATTCGCGTGTACGATATATATTTAGCGATCGAAGGAAAACAGTCACTCTATTCTCCAAGTGGTGTTTTTCATGACATGCTTAATTTAGAAGAAGATCACGACTGCGCATTAACAGCTTTAATGGCAGAGGCCGAGAATTCGTGGAAGTCCATTCTTAAACGCGAAACGGTTGCATCAATTTACGAAGAAATAAATACAGAATATAATCCGAAAGTACAAGCACTGCAAGAATGGCTGAAAGATAAAATGGTCTAAGTGCCAGTAGGATGGCAAGCTAGGTGGAGTGATGATGAATACATTTCAAATGCATCAAGGATTTGCTCGAACGTTCAAAGAAAATAAGTTAACACTCGGCCTGACATTTCCTATGGATCAAGCTGATGAGCACCGTATGCCGAATGCTATAGCGAAACAACTAATGCTTGCCAAACAAGCGGAAGAGGCAGGCTTTGCGGCATTATATGTAAGAGATTCACCTCTTTACGATCCGAACTTCGGGGATAGTGGCGTGAAGCATGACCCTTTTCAACTTCTGGCATATGTAAGTGCGCATACAAGTAAAATCGCGCTAGGTACGGCAAGTGTCGTCACGACGTTGCGGCATCCGCTCCATTTGGCGAAGTCAGCCGCTTCATTAGATGATTTATCCAATCAGCGTCTATTGCTTGGTGTGGCAACAGGTGATCGCCCGATCGAGTTCCCAGCCTTCAAAGTGAATCGAGACGAACGTGATGAACTGTTTAGGGAGTCTATAGACGTAATGAAAACGGTGTGGAAAGAATCTTTCCCTACGATTCAGTCCGAACGTGTTGGACTAGAAGCAGGCGATGTGATTCCTAAGCCACCATTGTCTACCATCCCAATTTTAGGTACCGGATATTCCGGACAAACGATCGAGTGGTTAGCTGAGAATACAGACGGTTGGATGTTTTACGCCCAAGAAGCAAATCGCCAGCAAGATTTGATCAAGCTTTGGCGGCAAGCGACAATTTCATTTAAACCGTTTATACAGCCTTTAACTATTCATTTATCCGAGAAACCGAATACGTCGCCTAGACCTATTCCAATAAAAGTAGGCTTCACATCAGGTCACAAGTTTTTAATCGATTATTTATATGCACTGCAAGATATCGGAGTAAATCATGTGGTACTCGCGATCCGAAATGAAGACCGACCGACAACAGAAGTGATACAGGAGATGCAAGAATTTATCGTTCCGCACTTCAGTGCACATAGTATGCCGCTTATTCGTAAATAATAAATGAAAATGAGGGAATGACATGATCAATCAATTAGGTCGTATTAATGAATTAGCTAAAAAACAGCGTGAGGAAGGCTTAACCAATGCCGAAGTAGTCGAGCAGACCGTATTACGTCAAGATTACTTACGTGAAATCCGCGGACAAGTTATGGATACATTTTCAGGTCTGACAGTCATCGATCCTCTAGGAAATGATGTCACACCCGAAAAATTGCGTGAAACAAAGCGCAACTAACATTCAAAGATATAGAAAGGATGTATAGCAGCATGAAAGATTATTTAGTCAAAGCAGTGGCGTATCAAAATCAAGTGCGCGCATACGCTGTGAATACAACTAAAACAGTAGCGGAAGCACAACGACGGCATGCAGCCCTTCCAACAGCTATAGATGCCCTCGGACGTTCCATGACTGCTGGAGTTATTCTTGGCGCTATGTTAAAGGGCGAAGAAAAAGTATCGGTGAAAATTAATGGTGGCGGCCCACTTGGTACTATTCTTGTGGATTCGAACGCTAAAGGTGAAGTTCGAGGATATGTCTCGAATCCTCAAACCAACTTAGAAATGAACGAAGTCGGAAAGGCAGTCGGGACGAATGGTTTGTTAACAGTCTCAAAAGACGTGGGGCTGATGCATCCTTTCGTGGGACAAATCCCTCTCATTTCCGGGGAAATTGGAGAAGACTATACATCGTATCTTTCTAAATCTGAACAAACAGCGTCTGCCGTCGGAGTAGATGTAGTAATGAATCCTGATTACAGCGTGAAAGCAGCAGGTGGTTTTATTATTCAACTCCTGCCTGGTGCAGATGAAGACGTCATGCGTAAGATTGAGGAGCGAATGAAAGGCATTGCGCCACTCTCTTCCGTAATTGCAGAAGATTGTACACCCGAACAACTACTTGAGCACGTGTTAGGATCGGAAAACGTCACCATGTTAGAAAGTATGCCTGTTCAATTTCAATGTCAATGCTCTCTGGACCGCATCACCAATGCGATTATTAGCTTAGGCAGCGAAGAGATTCAAGATATGATCCAAACAGATGGACAAGCTGAAGCGAATTGTCATTTTTGTAACGAAACCTACCACTTTGATACCGAGCAGTTAGAAGCACTGAAAGAAGTCGCTTTATAATGAAATGAAAATGAGCACCTGTATGAGAAACGGGCATGTTTGTGTAAACAATCATGAACGTTCTGATACGGGTGCTTTTTAGATTGACTTGACTAGACAAGTAGTTCTACACGTGAAACTGATTCATTAATTGAACTACTTGATAATGGAATGAAACCTTTAAACTATATATCCGTATGTAAAGTAAGAAAGAACACCAAAGCGAGGGATCGATATGCTGATCATGCTACTAATTATGGTGGGGTTTATTGGTTTGGGAATTATGTTTATGAACGGCAAAGGCGCGATGATAATTGCGGGCTACAATACAATGTCTCCAGTAGAAAAAGAAAAGTATGATGAGGTTGCACTTTGTAAATTCATGGGGAAGATGATGTTTGCATTGTCTTTTAGCATGGTTTTTGGTTACTTAGTGATATATACAATAACAATTCGTTGTTCTACGTTGGTTTTGTTTTATTTATTGCGATCGTTGTATTTGCGATTATGTATATGAATGCAGAAAACAGATTTAAAAAATAGATAGTGACTAATTACTCGGTGTACAGGTACGACATGTTTAATAGTAACAAATATACCGCTGTTTATTATGGATGGATTATGCTTATCTAAGCAATCTCATGAAAAGCAACTTTGCCTGGTTTTCCATTCGTTCCGATTACTACCTTGAAATATCGGATGCTATGGAAGGATTGAAAATACAAAAAACAGAGTAACCTGTAGTGAGATACGTAAAAAAATACCTGTGCTACAAAACGATCATGAATGTTTAACGATTCATGAAAGTTTCGTGCACAGGTACTTTTTTCGTTATTGTACGCTTGGCAGTAGTCTTCTTCTGTGTAAATCCACCAAGGAATAGCTTTCCATGTGGGAGAAATTTTTGTATGATGATTGAAACTACGATGGGAATGAACAAACCAAATGCAGTAAACCCAATGATCCCATACGTAAAATAATCATTTAATAAAATATCCGTAAAGATATGCAAATACATAATGGTCAGAGAATGCTTTTCGATTCTTTGTAGCCAATGTAACGATAATTTAGCTGCTATGAGTTGGAATGTGCCAACTAACACAAGTGTGAAAGATAGCGGGATGATCAAATCTAAGATGAAATGGTCATAGCGTAAAAATTTCATACTCAAATGATAGTCAATGACGTGGTAATGATCGAGTGATATGGTCGTGATACTAACGAGCAATCCTGCGATTAACCATTTTTTCGGAATGTTCATCCAGAAACTCTTCAAATAATAGCCGAGTGAAAAATAGACGACTGCCATCAATGCGACATCGATGTTCCAAATCATTGGAATCGTTTGCGCTGCCGTAGATGGGCTACCGCCAATGACGTGCATCGCGAACAAGCTTTCCAAGTGAGCAATACTATAAAAAACAGCTAAAATAATGAATTGTTTTGTACGGTTAAAGTTTTTAGTCATCCATAAGAAAAATAAATACGTAAAGAATAGCGTCGTAACAAACCAGAATACACCATAGGCTCCGCGTATAAAACGTCCACCGACAACAAGTGTCCACAAGTCGTTTACATACCACGATAAGTCCGAATTCCCCGAACCAATTTCTATCCCGTACCGGATGAGCGTAATGCTGACGAGGAAAAATAAATACGGAACGATCAGTTGCATAAACCGTTTTTGAATCGAAAGTTTCATTAAACCTTTTTCAACTACCGGCTTAAAAAATAATCCACTTAAAATGAAAAAGGCTGGCATGTGAAACCAGTAAATATACTTAACGAGTGGGAAATCCAATTGTCCAGGGTAATGTCCAATGACGACAAGAATCATTAAAAAACCTTTGGTAACATCTACCCAAGTTAAACGTTTCTTATTCATAATCAGGCTCCTCAAGAAAACTATCGTATAGTCATTGTACAACTTCATGATCGCCTTAAAGGGAATGTAATAGAATTGACTTGAAAATGTAAGCTAATTGGAAATACATAGGGGGATTTTGGTGATTTGTTACGGATGACTGAATTATTAAACTAAAAACCAGGGGGATAGTTTGCAAGATGGATTGTACATTTACTCTCGCAACTAAAGAAAGGACTTGCGTTAGAAGCGACGTAAAGTTTACTCTGCACGACGACTTCATACGCAAGTCCTTTTTCATTTCTCTTGTTCTCTTGCAAATTCCATGAACATCCGTAATTTCATTGCTGCTTTTCCATAAACGGTTTCTTTGTCATAGTCTCCGTATTCATTCGGAAGTCCAGCTGGCACACCAGTTAATATTTCTATTCCTTCTTCAATCGTCCGCACTTTATAAATATGGAACTCGCCAGCACGAACAGATTCAATGACTTCATCATGTAACATCAAGTTTTTCACATTTTGATGAGGGATGAGTACGCCTTGTTTTCCCGTCAGCCCTCTACTTTTACATACGTTATAGAAGCCTTCTATTTTTTCATTTACGCCACCAATTGGCTGAATTTCCCCGTTTTGATTGACGGATCCAGTTACTGCCAATCCTTGATCGATTGGAATTTCCGCCAAGCTTGAGAGAATCGCATACAATTCTGTACTTGACGCACTATCGCCATCTACACCCCCATAAGATTGTTCGAACGCGATGTGTGCGGTCAATACTAACGGATATTTTTGAGCGAACATTTGCCCCAAATATCCACCTAATATATAGACACCTTTATTATGCGTGTTACCGCTCATTTGGCTTTCTCTTTCAATATTGACAAAACCTTTCTTCCCCATAAATGTGGTAGCCGTAATTCGTGACGGCTTACCGAAATGATATTGTCCTAAATCATAGACCGCTAGGCCATTTACTTGTCCGATTTTTTCTCCTGTTGTATCAATTAAAATATGTCCTTCTTCAATACTCGCTTGGATTTTTTCCTCATACAAGTTGGAGCGATATTTCTTTTCCTGAATGGCTTTTTCGATATGTTGAGCCGAAACGAGATCGTCTCCCATGATGCTTGCCCATGCATCTGCTTCGTAAAGTAATTCTACTTGTAAATTAAAGCGAGTAGATAATTTGTTTTGATCACCCGCTATGCGTGAGCTGAATTCAATAATTTTTGCGACAGCCGTCGGATCAAAATGCCGAAGTCCATGTTTTTTACAATGAGTATGAATAAAACTAACTAATCCTGTAATATTATCTTGGTTGTATTTCATTTCTACATCAAAGTCTACACGAATTTTAAAGAGCTTACGGAAATCTTCATCATGATGATAGAGGGCTTGATAAATGTCCATATTTCCGATGATAATCACTTTTACGTCAAGATGAATCGGGTCTGGATTTACTGATGCGGTAGCAATGATACTTGCGTGTTCGCCAATATTCTCAATTTGTAATTTGTGGATCAATAATGCTCTTTTTAATCCTTCCCAAGACTGTCTTTTCGAAAAAATATCCTTTGCCTGAATAAGCAAATACCCTCCGTTAGCTTCATGTAAATAGCCAGGTTTGATTTTGGTAAAGTCAGTACTCATGACACCCATTCGGTTTTCATATTCGACCTTGCCCATTAAATTATAAAAAGTAGGGTTGTCTGCAGAGATCACTGGCATGCCTGTCGTTTCGCTATTATCAACTAGCACATTAATCGTATATTTTTTCAGTGCTTGATTTTCATCGTTGAACAGATTACCTAGCTGCTTTTCTTCTTTTTTTGATGGCATGGGTAAAAAAGCATGAAAATTATTTTGGAGATCTTTTCGGACTGCCTTTATATAGTGCATCACTTCGGGACAGTCTTTGTAGATCTTCTTTAATTCATCAATATGAAAATCGATTGTCGTAATGGCAGTTTGATGATCAAAGCCAGCCAACGATTTTTTCAATTCTTGCTCGAAATGCGGTATAGATTTCGTCGCTTCCAATATAATTTCTTGCAATGTGGCCGAGTTACTTTCAATGGCTGTCCGTTGTTCATCATTTAATAGATTGTAGGCTTCCTCACTTATAGGGTTTCCATCTTCGCCCATAGGAATGGTGGCGATCGTCGAATCTGTTTGCTTAAGTAGAAATCCTTTTTCAGTAGCGATTTCATTGATTTGTTTATATACTTGGTCAACTTGATCTTTATATTTCCGAATGATCGATGACCGATTCTTTAATCGGTTTTCTTCGTTAAAGGCAGTGGGAATATCTGTTTTCAAATCCTTTAATAGGTCTTCCATGGACTTTCGAAGTTGCTTGCCCAAACCGACGGGAAGTTTTAGCACTTTAGGTTTGTACGCATCTTCAAAGTTATTTACATAACACCAGTCAAAAAGTGTAGCTTCTTTCTCGGCAAAGTCATTTACGACGGTAGTGACAAAGGATGTTTTACCGACACCTTCCATCCCAGCGACGTATAGATTATATCCGGGTTTATTCACATGTAACCCAAAATTCATCACGGACCGCGCCCGTTGTTGCCCAACAATAGTTGTCAGTTTTTCTACTTGCTCCGTAGATTTGAATGAAAACATCGAGTAGTCTACCGTTTTTTTTAACTCTTCTGGTTGTAACTCCATCTTTTGTTTAATGGTTTCTTCATTGAAATTTTCCACTTAAACTCACCTCACTCATTTTGTATCTCTACTCTGTTTATACCCGTAATGCAGAGAATGCACTCAATATTCAGATAAATAGTTATATAATATAGAAAGTAATAAGCCAAAGAGGGTAGGGGAGTCTTGCGTACGTTTAAACGAAATCAACCCTAACCGGATCCACTTTTTTATAAAGTGTCTACCAGTTAGGGTTCAGTTCAATTATAGGGAATTATGGTGCAGTCATCTTCCAATCAATACACTGCAACCCAGCCTTCAGGTGTCACGAAAATTCGAATGGCCACTACTTGACGATCAGCAGCCAATGTAAAGTAATGACGGATATTCTCAGGTACAGAAATCAAATCACCTGGTTCGAGATGCACTTCAAAAAAGCGCTCATCTTTTCCTTGAATCACGAACACACCATGACCACTGACGATAAAACGGACTTCATCGTCGGTATGATGATGTTCCCGTTCGAAGTTCTTCAGCATTTCTTCAATATTCGGTGTATCTTTAGATAACGAGATAATATCTGCTGCTTTATAGCCACGTCGTTCAGAAATTGCATCAATATCTGATTTAAAAGCTTGGAGAATATCTTCTTTTTCCGAATCCGACAAATCGAACTTTTCTTGGAGATGAGCAGGTAATTGATCAATGGACCAGTGTTCATAAATCACTTCCTGTTGTGTTAAGAATTGCGTGACCTCTTGCTGTCCTTCAATCACTTCGTTCGTTCCTTGAATCGTAATTGTCGCCATATTAATCGTTCGCTCCTATCAAATAAAATTAAATTTGCGCTTGCACGATGTCTATACAATCAGTAAATGTGTCAAAGCGCGTATAAGGAATGTCTAGTTTCTCGCAAGTTTCCGCTAAAAAGTCTCTTGCGATGACTACGTCAGCCAATTTCGCTGCTTCAAAGTCAGTTACCGAATCGCCAATGACGATACGCGTCTGTTGCTCGTCAGATAGCTTGCGCATGATGGTCGGTTTACAGCAACCACAATCTTGCTTCATACAGTCCGCGTCACAAGCATGCGGATAATGAATCACAATTCGTTCTTCATCAAATGTCGCTTCGTTACAATAAATATGATTGAAAGGACCAAAAGGGTCTAGCACAGGATGAACGAAGAAATCGATTCCGCCACTGACGATATAAAGCGGAATGTTCCGCTCCTTCGTAAACTGTACAAAATCGCTGAATCCTTCTCTAATTTCCGCGTCTTGCATGACAAAAGAAATGATATCTTCTTGTAACGTACTCGGAATTAACGAAAATAGCTGACGCACACCATCTTGGATCGAGATGTTTTGATGTAAAATATCATCTGTGATCTCTTTCCAGCCAGGCAATGCGAATTCATTCATAATACTAATGATATTATCTTTTTTCGTAATCGTCCCATCAAAATCACAAAAAACCACTACTTTACTCATTGTTCAACCTCCACTATACGTAACCTCAAGAGCGCCCCATTGTTCCAATGCATGCCGCAAAGGGCTGGATGTTTTTGCAGCTTCTTGCAACGGAATCTGATCGACACTTGCTTCAATTGCTGCGCGGAAAGCTTGTGCGCCAGGTGTTGGACCGTCTGGATGTCCAAAAATCCCGCCACCTGCATTGATTACCAAATTGTCACCAAAATCTTCAAGCAACTGCGGAACCATTCCTGGATGAATACCAGCAGACGGTACAGCAAACGTTCGTTCAAATCCATTGTCTTGTTTTAACTCTTCGTTAATTCCTAGCGCGTCTTCGCGTGAAATGGCGACATTGCCGTAAGGACTCGGGAATAGTGAAAGGTCTCCACCAACGAGACGCGTCAACTTTCCAACGAGCAAACGATAGGAAAATCCACCACCAGCTTGACCAGCAAGCACACCCGATAATGCGGAATGGGCGAGGATAGGTAAGCCGATATTGTTATTTTCCCGTAGTGATTGCAGCGTATCGAGACCATAGGCGTGCACATTGAACAATAACGCGCTCGCTCCGAGTTCGGTGGCGCGCTCTGCTTTTTCATGTAGTTCATGGGATCTACCCGATAAATTGACGGCGTATAAAGCACGTGCGCCTGTTTTCTCGTAATGATGATCGATAATGTCTTTCGCAGTAGTGACCCGTTTATGAAAAGGAGTTAATTGATTTTCGAAAAGAATTTCATCATCCTTGATCAAGTCAATACCACCAGCTAATAAATCTTGAAGTTGACTAGAGAAAAAGGATAAATCGCGTCCCATTACACCTTTAAAAATCGCCTTTACTAGTGGACGATCATAGACGCCGAGTTGTTCGCGAATACCGTTGACACCAAATCGAGGACCGGGGAATTGTGCGAGTAGGGAATGGTCGAATTGTAAATCAATTAGTTCATAACCTTCGAAAAAGGACAACTTCCCGTAGACAGTAGTGAAGATAGCTGGTAGGTCGGCAGAAAAATTCGCCGACGGATAAAATATGGTCACCGTGTCTTTCTGTTCGCCTTTCACAACGGACACCACTTCACCTTTATGATGCTTTAGTTGTTGTTGCTCAATATGGGGAATGTCGGTCCATGAACCGATCGTCAACCCTAGTGCGTGTTGTTCTGCAATTTTTTCCTGATTTGGATGAGTAGGGAATAAATAGGTTGCTGTAACGCCCATCGAACTGCCTCCTTTAGTGTTTATCTAGGTGCTTGAAACCAATGACTCAATTGTTCTAGCGAATGGATTTGTTTACGTTCCATAATCATATATTTACCTAGTTCTAAAACTTTCCTTCTAGCGGCCATGCGCAAGTCTTCATCTTCTTCCGTATTCATATCGGGAATTTGTGCGATGCTGATTGCTCGTCGTACTAATTCACATCCCGCATAGCCGATGAGATCGGTAAAGATCTCTTCCATGGTAATAGTGTAAAATCCATCGACTTTCGTATAGCGTTCATAAGTAGTGCTCTGCCAAAGGTTTGAAAACGTTTCTGTAAATGCATACCATGTTTCTTTTGCTTGTTCAAAACGCTTTTCCTTATACTCGGGGAAGGCGATGCCGTTTAAAAATAGATTTGCGATGAATTGGCCAAGGTCGAAACCGAATGGTCCGAAAAGTGCAAATTCCGTATCGAAAATGACTGTACGGTTTTCTCCTGTGAAAATGGCTCCGCTATGCAAATCCCCATGAATCAGACCGTCTGATTTAGTCATGAATTTATGTTTAAGTTGCGCGACTTCGAGCAATAAACGCTGATCTTGACTGAGGAATTTCACTTCATTACGCATACCGTCCTCACATTCATTGCTCTCGTGGTCACTATATGGCCAATCAAAAACCAATTGCTCAGTTAACTGTCGCATTCCGGGATTCGCCAATCGTGCTTGCAGCTCTTTTTTGACTGAAGAAGGCATGTGAAAATCAGAGGTCTTAAATAAGATTTCAGCCGTTATTTTGCCAATATCTGATGCAAAACGAGCTGATTCACTTCCATTTATTAATGCAGTACGGCCCACTTCGAGCGGTAGCATGTCTTCCATTACGACAACGGCCATCACTTCGTCTAGGTGCAAAACGGAAGGGACGCTTTTCGGCATGATTTTTTCGTATAGCTCCATCACTTCCGCTTCAATACGTACTCGGTCAATTGGCAATGGCATCGATTCGCCGACGACCCGTGCGTAAGGGACTGCTTGTTTAAAAATGATTGACCTGAATTCATTATGTACTCTATAGACATGATTGATCTTACCATCACTCACTTCTATAACATGAATGTCTTCAGACTCAGGAAAGAGACCTAGATTTCTTACGTACTGTTTAATATCCTCGATTTCTAAAAAGCGATAGGTAGTATATTTTGGTTCATTGACAAATACGTCCATCCACATAACCTCCTGTAGTATAAAAAAGACCGATCCACAGAGGGACAGGTCTGTTACAAACAAATGTCTATCTCGTGCTTGGTTACATTTTATCTTTGCGCCCTTCTAATGGTCGTATGTATAGGATAACTATTCCTACTAAACATGTAGAAATTATCACACGAATCAAATAGTTTGTCAATTAACTTTAAAAATATTCGGATTAGATGTATTATTATGCTAATAAAGATGTGAAGATAGGAGTTTACTACATATGATCAATCAACCACCTCGCTTTAGAAGAGAGGACATACTAGAAAATATACGAACAGAAGAATTTGATGTACTGATAATAGGAGGTGGCGTGACAGGAGCAGGTATAGCGCTCGATGCAGCGAGCCGGGGCCTAAAAACGGTGTTAGTAGAAATGCAGGACTTCGCAGCAGGGACTTCGAGTCGCTCCACGAAGATGATTCACGGCGGATTACGTTATTTAAAGAATCTTGAATTTAAAATTGTTTCACAAACTGGACAAGAACGTGCGATAGTATATGAAAATGGTCCGCATGTGACTACTCCGACATGGCTGTTGTTGCCTATCTACAAAGGTGGAACGTTCGGTAGATTCGGCAGTTCGATCGGCTTACGTGTCTATGATACGTTAGCCAAAGTGAAAAAATCAGAACGAAAACGTATGCTGTCAAAAAAGCAAACATTACAGGCTGAACCGAAGTTGAATCGGGAAGGTCTCCTCGGTGCAGGGAAATTCGTTGAATATCGTTCAGACGATGCACGCTTGACAATTGAAGTGATAAAAGAAGCTGTGCAACACGGTGCATCCGTATTAAATTATACAAAAGTGACAGACTTTGTTTATCAAGATGGCATAGTGGCGGGCGTCGAAGTAGTTGATCAGCTCACGGGAAAGTCCCGTGTAATTTGCGCAAAGAACGTACTGAACGCGGCTGGTCCTTGGGTCAATGAAGTCCGCGAAAAGGATGCTTTGCCTGATCATAAGCAACTTCATTTGACTAAAGGTGTTCATTTAGTCTTTGACCAACGTGTATTTCCTTTAGACCACACGATTTATTTCGATACACCGGATGGCCGGATGGTGCTAGCGATACCGCGCGACGGCAAAACATACATAGGAACGACCGATACGGATTATCAAGGAAGTTTGACGGAGCCGCAAATCACACAAGCAGACAAAGAGTACTTGCTAAATGCCATTCGTTTTGTTTTTCCGAAACTCCAGATTAGCGAACAGCAAATCGAATCGGGTTGGGCAGGCCTTAGACCCCTCATTCAAGAAGAAGGCAAGAGTGCTTCAGAGATTTCGCGAAAAGATGAAATTTGGATATCGGACTCCGGCTTAATCACAATTGCTGGCGGAAAATTGACAGGCTATCGAAAAATGGCTGAAACCATTGTCGATCTAATCGCTACAGATTTCAAAAGACAATATGGCAAAAAGATTCCGTCTAGCCGCACTATGCATCTTCCTATTTCGGGTGGTCATGTAGGTGGTTCTAAAGGATTTGAAGCCTTCGTCGTCAGAAAAGTACAAGAAGGAATGGGTCTTGGATTATCGGAGAAAACGGCTTATGCGCTCGTGACTCATTACGGATCGAACATCGATGAATTATTTGGCGTCATCCAAAATGGAAAGGCGGACGCACAGAGAGCTAATTTGCCAATCGAAATCTACGCACAAGTGTGGTATTCCGTTGCAAAAGAATTCGTTCACACCCCCGTAGATTTTTTCTGGAGACGGACAGGTGCATTGCTATTTGACGTAGACTGGGTCGATCAATGGAAAGAACCTGTCATTGATTTTCTAGCTGTTCAACATGGCTGGTCAAGTGACGTGAAGAAACAAATGACAGAAGAGTTAGAGCGTAGTAAACAATTATGCACGGGACATGAATAGAAGATATACGCTAGTAAGTCTGCAACCTCTACCGAAGCACGAACGGTAGAGGTTTTAATTTTCTTTGTACGGGTGCTGTTTATGTGAAGCAAATAAATAATCATCATTTCAAAAAGTTTTTAGTATGTTTTTTTAAAAAATGCTCATTCTATTGTCAGAAGGAGGTGGACAACATGCCAAACAACAGCAGCAACAACAACTCAAACCAACTTTTAGTTCCAGGCGTACAACAAGCGATCAACCAAATGAAGGAAGAGATCGCAAACGAATTCGGTGTAAACCTTGGACCAGACTCCACATCGCGTGCCAACGGATCCGTCGGCGGAGAAATTACAAAGCGACTAGTGCGTCAGGCTCAATCACAAATGAATAATTACTCGGAGTAATCGGTTCTAACCAGCCAAATTAGCATGTGAAAAATCAATGTCACTATACGCGTTGATTTCTCAAAAATAAAAAGACGATGATTCATTCAATTGCGAATGAATTGTCGTCTTTTTTGTTGAAGATTTTTTATCGGAATCACCTGTAGACTTACTTCCAATAATTATTTGCTGCGGACACTGTCTGAAAGTGAACGGCAATTACATGCGATGCCATCGTAAGACTATCTGCATTTTCCGCGTAATGAGGTCGCAACTTCTTTCTAATTTCAGGAGAAGTCTGTGTATAGGCGACGCCTTTTCTAGCGAGTGTGATCGCTAGCTCAAAACCTTCTTGAGGTGTTTCCGTTTGTAAACTTGTAAGCCATGTTGTCATGGTACTACCTCCCTTAATTTTAATAAGTGGAACTATTCTGTCATTTATAGTGTAACATAATAGTTCCTTAAGAAAACTATACGAGGTATCATAATGAAACATTTTGTTTTGAAATTCAAAATGTGCCACAATACATTTTTCACCTTTTCAGAATTCTGGGGACGCGTTGAAACGTTATACAGTACACAAGCCAATATAACATGAAACCTCCTTGCCAACGTGAGGAGGTTTTGTCTGCACAAGTTTAATGGAATAAATCAGTCTCACGTGATTTCGCTAATAGATGATTCGTTGCGATATTTATTTTTTTCTTAAATACTACACCGAAAATAATAAAGACAATCCCAACGATTGTTAAAAACAGCATGTCCTTTAGAGCACGTGCCCAAACGATTCCACCAACGGCCTCTCTCATCAAGTCAATAGCGTACGTGAAAGGTAAGAAAGGATTAATCCATTGGAAAAATGAAGGTAGCAGCATGATTGGATACGTACCACCGGATCCTGCAATCTGTAGCACAAGTAAGACGATAGCCATCGCCTTGCCTACATCACCGAACACCGAAACGAATGTATAGACCGTCGACATGAATACTATGCTGATCAATAAGCCAAATAAGATGAATAGTATCGGCTCTTTGACGGTTACACCAAGCAGGACGATATCACCGATCGTCACGATTAACGTCTGTATGCATCCGATCAAACCGAATGTAAGTAGCCGACCTACATAAATTTGTCTGGATGTAAATGTGCCTTCGCGGCTAATGTCTGTAGAGAGTAGGGAAATTAACAACAAGCAACCGACCCAGATCGACAGTACCGTATAAAAAGGCGTCATGCCGGTACCATAATTTTGTATCGGGAATAGTTTCGTTTCATTCAAGATAATCGGCTCTTCAAAGAAGCTTCGCTCTGCCATTGGGTCATTTTGCAATAAATCAATGATTTCATTAATATCTGTCTTGCCTTGAATGTCCTGGATGCGTTTCGCGAGCTGGTTCACTTTCTCATAGACGTATGGGTATTGATTTAACGCATTCTCGACTTGTTGTGTACCTTGCGTCAAATGTTTGTCAGCACTACGTAATGTTTGTTGTACTTCGGGCATGCTGTTTTGCACTTCTGTCAGCAACGTTTTGGCACTAGTAAGGGTCTTCAGTGCTTGAGCAATTTCTTTACGGATGTAAGGTTGTATTGTGTCGGTATATTCTGTCAGGAAAGAATCAGCTTTGATGGACGTGTTCTCAGCAATCTTTTGCAAATCATGTATGCTGTTGCGCAACCGTTCTTCTTCACCTTGCACCGACGAATCCATCGTACGTGCATTTTCTTGCATTTCATCTAGTAGATTTTTGAGATTACCGACTTTTAGTAACGCGGCGTCTAGTGGCTTGGACAGCGTCGGGTTTGCTGCGGTTGCTTGTTCACCGTTTAACTGTTCAGCGACATTCTTTATATTCAGAAGGTCTTGCTCAAGTCCGTTTAGTTTTTCGATACTAGTAGTTACACGTTCGTCCACAGCTTGTTTTGCACGATTCCATTCAGTGAAGTCAGGCGACAGTTGTTGAAGATTTTTTAGGAAGTCATTCGTTTCATTCGTAATAGTAGCTATTTTCTCCAAATCCGCTTTAATACGCGGTGCAGCCGCTTCTAGTCGATTTTGTGCTGTTGTAAGCTGATCTAGTGTATCATTGATCGTTTTTAATCCAGCGTTTGTCGTACGTTTCGCTTCAGGCAGTAGCTGTTGCGCTTTGTCGATGATGCGCTTCGCAGAGTTGGCATCAGTTACGATTCCTTCCAACGTCTGATGAATCGTTGGTAATTGCTTTTGAATGTCAAAAATATATTGTTCAAACTTCTTAATATCCGGTAAATCTTTCTCGATTTCTATTCCCAGTTCATTAAACAAATCGAGGACTACACCGTTAACAGTAGATATAAAACGGCGGCTTACATTGTCGACAATGACAGAAGCACCTTTTTCTGTAATTTTAGGTGCAATGGAATTCAGCTTTTCATTTACATAGTAATCAATTTCCGCTTTTTCAGGCTTTCCTGAAATGACCGTCGCAAGTTTACTGGAGAAATCTTTCGGAATAAAAATTGCCGCAAAGTAGTCTCCATATTCTACTCCGTCCATCGCTTCATGGCTGGTGGTAAACGACCAATCCATATCTTTATTTTCTTGTAATGTTTTGGTCAACTCTTTCCCAACATCAATGTGCTGGTCACGCACTGTCGCGCCTTCATCTTCATTGACAATCGCCACAGGCAATCGGTCGGTATGGGCATAAGGGTCCCACGTTGCGTAGATATTCAGCCAGGCATACAGGGAAGGTAAAAAAGTTAATCCGCCAATCAATAGGGCAGCTACCCAGTTTTTACTAATATGTTTCAAATCCAATTTGAATATATTCCAACTTGTTTTCACATCGTACCTCTTTTCCAGACATGCTTTTTATTAGCCATTATGCCCACAACGCTGGAATTTAACTGATTACTTATTAGAAATAGATCTTCCTTAAAATCAACTCGACATCTAATACATTGTACCCGTTGATGGTCAGGTTTCCGTGTAGTTATACAGAATAGTAATGGGTCTTGTGTGAAGGTAGGATTATTTTATTATTAACAGTTCATACTTCTTCACAATAAAAAACACTTGCGGGAGGCAAAGTGTAAGTCTTCCGTGCAAGTGTTGTAAAAAGTCTTCATACATTCTTAAGAAATATCCGCTACCATTCTTCAGACTTCTACTTCATAATGAATACTATAGGCAGGTGTATACATGAAGAAATTATTATTGATAGTACTCATCTGCTTAGGGATCTATGCAGTGGTAACACAATGGCAAGATGTACAAGTGGTAGATGAGAATTGGAGTGCCTCGTCGAAAGCCATGATTCTATTACATGCGGACACAGGTAAGGTGTTATATGAAAAAGACAGCAAAAAGCCATTACCGATTGCTAGTATGACAAAGTTAATGACACAATATATCGTTTTGAACACGATAAAAAATGGCACAATTTCCTGGGAAACTACCTACCAGCCAAGTCCCACCGTGCTAGATATGGCACAATTCGCGAGTGCTGCAAAGCTAGGCATGCAAGCGAATGGGAGCTATACAGTACGCGAACTATTTACGGCAATGACAGTCATTTCAGCAAATGATGCAGCCCTTGCGTTAGCCGAGATCGTGGCGGGAACGGAAGAAGACTTCGTAGCAATCATGAATGAACAAGCACGCGCGTTTAAGCTAAAGAAAACTGTTTTCTATAATCCACACGGCTTAGATGGCGATTATCTGGGTCGAGGGGACAATCAGAACAACTTAGCGTCCGCTCATGACATGGCAATGATTGCAGATCGACTCATCGCAACGCACCCTGAAGTATTGGAGTTCACTAGCATGACGCACTTCCTGTCTAACGACGGCATGAAGATGTGGAACACAAATCTACTGTTACCGGGTATGCGCATGCAGATGGACGGTATCGATGGATTAAAGACCGGTTATACCGATGCGGCGGGTTCGTGTTTTACGGGTAGCGGGGTATTCAATGGGGAACGGGTAATTTCTGTATTAATTGGAGTAGAGGAAGTAGAGGGGAATAGCTCTGATCCGCGTTTTCATGTGACACGGGAAATGATGGAGCGATTTGTCAAGTGATGGTTAACTTATAACTGTCTGTAGTGGCAAAGATTATCAAAACCTCTGATTTGACTAAAGTGTTAACAACATAAAAGGTGATTCAAAAAAGGCCGTGCTTGAAACAATCATTGTTTCGAGCACGGCCTTTTTTCAAAGTTTGTAGTTATAGCTGAATACTATCCATAGCAACCGCTTCTTCTGTCACCGCCTTAATTCCTTCTACCATTAGAGCAACCATTTTCGCTAACTGTTCATTGGAAGTTGCCAGAGGCGGCATCAGCACAATAACATCCCCTAGTGGCCTTGTCAGTAAACCGAGCTTTCTCATTTCCAGTGTAGCCCGGTAAGCGATTCGGCTTTCTAGTGGGAAAGATTCTTTAGTGTGCTTATCTTTCACCATTTCAATTCCGCACATCAAGCCGCATTGCCGTACGTCTCCTACATGCGGAAGTTGCTTGACATCCACTAGTAATTCTTTAAGAAACTCAGCTTTTTCCTCTGATTGTTTCACCAGTTGCTCTTTCTCGAAAATTTCCAAGTTAGCGAGTGCTACTGCACATCCAAGCTGGTTCCCCGTATACGAGTGTCCATGGAAGAATGTTTTCATTTCTTCATACTTTCCGTAAAATGCATCGTATATTTCTTCAGTCGAGAATGTAGCGGCGACTGGCAAATAGCCCCCTGTAAGTCCTTTTGCTACCGTCATGAGATCGGGCTGGATTCCCTCATGCTCGACAGCGAACATTTTCCCGGTACGTCCGAAACCGGTAGCTACTTCATCGACAATCAGTAAAATATTAAATTCATTGCACAATTTTTCGACGCCCTTTAAATAACCTGGTGGCATTGTATTCATCCCGCCGGCTCCTTGAATCATTGGCTCAAGCACCATGCCGGCAATTTCTTCATGGCGCTCTTCAAATAGCAAGCGTAGTTCATGCAAACTTTCATCGCGCACAATATCCTCATTACCTGAAGGGTGGCGGTAAACTGACGGGAATGGAATGACGAGCGCATTAAATAATAGGGAAGTATAGACTTTATGATACAGTTCAATAGAACCGACACTCATCGTACCGACCGTATCACCATGATATCCATTGCTAACTGTCACAAAACGCGTTTTTTTCTCGAGGCCTTTATTCTGCCAATACTGATAGGCCATCTTCACCGCGATCTCAACAGACGTCGCGCCACTGTCCGAGTAAAACACACGAGTCAATCTTTCGGGCACTAATTTTACTAATTTCTCTGCCAGCAATATCGAGGGTATATTTGCAGCGCCGAGTAACGTCGAATGAGCAATGGACTGTAGCTGTGTTTGGATTGCTTCATCTAATTCCTTCTTTCGGTGACCATGTACATTTAGCCACAAAGAGGAATAGCCATCCAAATACGTTTTGCCATGTATATCTGTAACTGTCACGCCTTCTCCACTCGCAATGATAAGGGGATCTTTCTCGTAATCCGACATTTGTGTAAATGGCAACCACATATATTGCTTACTTTTCTTGAGTAATTGATTTTCTTCCACTCTGTAACGCCTCCTCTAAAATTGTGTAATCCCATTCTTTATAGCATTCCTTTTTCATTTCCGAATCCGTTAACATTTCTTGAATGTCTTTTTGATAGGGAATGACCCCAATTACTGGAATACCACTCAGCTTATAGATCATTTCTACATTGTCTCTAATAATAGTGGGGGAGTCTTGCGCCAAATCATTGAATAAAAGTCCTGCGATTCGAATACCTCTCACTTTCATTGATTCGATTGAAAGGAGTGTATGGTTAATTGTCCCAACTCCCGCTCGTGCGACTAATACCACTGGTGCTTTCAATTCTGCCATCCAGTCAATCATGCAATATCCTTCAGAAGTAAGTGGAACATATAGTCCTCCTGCTCCTTCTACTACGATGCCGTCATAACTTTCACTACGTTTCTTCACCGTTTGTGTCAATTTATTAATATCGATGTGTACGTCTTCCAGACTGGCAGCCAAATGAGGCGAGCATGGCGTAGTGAATAAATAGTCGGGAGAAAGTTGTTCTTGTCCCGACGCCAGTTGATACGTCATCACATCGGGCGCTGCAAAGCTGTCATTGTGGATAACCGCTCCCGTTTGAATAGGTTTAAAAGGGACGAAATTCCGACCGTTATCAGATAAAAAGTCACTGAGTAACACAGTGGCTACAGTTTTTCCGGCATCAGTATCTGTTCCGGTAATGAATAGTATCGACACGTTGTAATCTCCTTTTTCAAAATATGTGTTAACTAAATATTAAATTATGTTAACATATAATTTGTGAGACAACAATAGAAAGTGGGAGGATCAGAAAATGAAAGCAAAAGAAATTGTACTTTGCGCACTATTTGCGGCATTGATGGGAGTGGGAGCGAACATAGCACCACTGTTGACGATCGGCGGTGTGCCAGTCACGCTTCAGTTACTCTTCGCTATATTAGCTGGAGGATTACTAGGTAGCCGTTTAGGGGCCTTGTCTATGTTTGCATATTTATTTATTGGGTTAGCAGGTGCTCCAATTTTCGCGCAATTTAAAGGGGGACTCGGTAGTTTCATCAGCCCGACGTTTGGTTACATTATCTCCTTCATCTTCGTAGCCTATATCGTAGGAAAGTTCTTCGAGCGTAATCAGTCGTGGTTTAGTTATGCGGCTGCAGGTTTTCTCGCAATAGCAGTGAACTACATAATCGGTACGAATTATATGTATTTTGCGTATGTATATTGGGTAGAAGCGCCTGCTAGCTTCAGTTATGTACTTGCTTGGTCCTGGATGGTTGCTTATTTACCGCTGGATATTGGAGTTACGATTCTGTCTATTATATTAATTCCTAGACTGCAAAAAGCTAGTAGATTCAAGCCCCTAAGCAAGCGTTTAACGTAAAAAAATATACCTGTGTGAGGACAATCGAGAAGTTCTCACGCAGGTATATTTTTATATTACACTATCAAAAATCCCCCACTGACACTAATGCACTCACCGTTAACAAAACTCGAGTCATCTGAAGCTAAAAATGCAACAACCGAAGCTACTTCTGCGGGGTCACCCATACGACCAGCAGGCGTTAACATCGTCGCCATTTTCTTCACATCGTCCGGTAAATCCTTCGTCATATCGGTATTAATCTGACCCGGCGCTACCGCATTAACCGTGATCTGCTTACTCCCGTTCTCCTTAGCGAGCGTTCGAGTCAATCCAAGTACACCTGCTTTCGATGCACTGTAATTTCCTTGTCCCAAATTGCCCCAACTGGAAGAGGAAGAAACATTGACGATTTTGCCGTATTGCTGGGTGCGCATATGTGGAATGACGGCTTGGCATGTATAGAACATGCTATTAAGATTAACGTCCAGTACAGAATGCCATTGCTCTGGGGTCATTTTATGGAAAAATGAATCCCTCGTTATACCCGCATTATTAATCAATATATCGACTTTGCCGAACTTCCCGTAAATTGCAGAGAACGTTTTCGATACATCTTCTGAATCAGCTACGTTGCACTTCATAGGGTAGACGTTCTCACCTGAATCACCCAGTACGGATGCTGTTCGTTCCAACTTCTCGAAATTGACATCTAGAATGACTACTGTTGCCCCGTCGTCAAGTAAACGTGCGGCTATCTTCTCACCGATTCCCTGTGCTGCACCTGTTACGACTGCAATTTTGCCCACTAAATTCCCCATATTTCACACCCCTTATCATTTTTTATAGAATTGTAAGACAACTTTATCATAAATGAATGAGTATTCATATAGTGAATTGTTCGCTTGAAGAATATCAAAAAAACAATATTCTATCATTCGCCAACTCAATCACGTGAAATAATTCCTTCTATCCTTTACTATTGAAATCAGTACGACATAAAACACTTTATTTAACGAAAGGCGGAGAGATTCAAATGAACGCATATGATGAGTACATGCGCGGAATCGTTACACCGATGCGCGAAGAACTAACAACTGCAGGATTTACAGAACTAACAACGGCTGATGAAGTCAACGATACGCTAAAAGACTTGGAAGGTTCAGCTATTATAGTGATCAACTCTGTTTGTGGATGTGCAGCTGGTCTAGCACGCCCGGCAGTACGCGAAGCAATTGAAGAAGTGAAGCCGGATCATCTATTTACGGTGTTTGCTGGGCAGGATAAAGAAGCGACAGAAACATTCCGTTCATACTTCCCAGAGATCCCACCAAGTTCACCATCCATTGCGATTTGGAATGAAGGTAAAGTGGTATACTTTATTCCTCGTGAACAAATCGAGAACTTCCAAAAAGATCAAATTAAAGATCACTTGGTTGACGTCTTAACTAAAGTTGTTGCTCAGTGAATGTGATTATTACGACAGCAGGACGCCCTGATGAACAGTCTACTGCCTTGATGCATCAAGCAGCAGACGCGTTACAAGCATCTGTCGTCGAACGGAAAAAGCGGTCTATCTCTACACTCCAAGACATCTATCAAGCAGATGTTTTGGTGGCGGGGAAGGACCGCTATTCGTTTTACAAAAAGAACAGTCACGAACCGTTCTTCTTTCATCCGAACTCTGCGACCTATCGTTTGAAACGTATACTAAAAGGCGAAACAGATCCACTCGTGGCGGCGGCTGATCTCAAGCTAGGAGACTCTTTTCTCGACTGCACACTTGGCCTCGGCTCCGATGCGATTATTGCGTCAAGCGCCGTGGGTGAGCTAGGAACAGTGGAAGGAGTCGAAGCAGACCCGATCATCGCATTTCTAACCAAGGTCGGATTGCATAACTTCCCAATCGACTTTCCACAACTGCAAGAAGCAATGAAGCGGGTCCAAGTCATTCATGCAGAAGCCGTAGATTTCCTGAAAACTTGCGAAACGAACTCACGCGACGTCGTATTCCTCGATCCGTTGTTCACAACGCCGATCGAAGAGTCATCCAATTTTGAAGTGCTACGGGAAATTGGCGTGACTGATTCCGTAACGAAAGAATGGGTTACGGAATCTTTGCGTGTATGCCGACGCCGTGTCGTACTGAAAGACCACTACCAGTCACCGATGTTTGAACGTTTCGGCTTTATTCAGCAAATTCGGCCGTATACGAAAGTTCATTATGGTGTGCTGGAGAAATGAGACGGGCTTTAACACGGTGTATTGAACGATTACTATAGAAAAAAGACTGTATAGCTTTTTATAAGCCATACAGTCTTTTTTTCTGTTTTTACATAACGCCAGTACCTACTTAAGGCCAACCAGCGTTCTTCGCTTTTGAATCAGTGCGTGAAATTAAGGGAGCTCAAGTACAAAGTCAATACCAGCATACCAATACCTAATAGTAAGTTAACATCCATTGTTGCGACCTCCTTTATATGTAGCGCGTTGATTGAAATTCGCTTAACTTGCAATCAAAGAACGTTTTGTGAAAATTGATGATTGAAGTTTGACTTTATTGTACAATGAAATAGTAAAAGATGAAACCTTTTGTGACGCTTTTCGTATGAGTTATGTAGATGTATGACGGAATGTTGAAGGAGTGATGGAAATGAAGCAATGGTTACAGCGGCTGATGATCGCATCTGTCGCCGTGTTGACACTGGGCGTCATTACACCCAATCATGAAATTTGGACAAACTTTCAAGACAAGCATGAACCGAATGAATCCGGTACCCGCGCAGAAGGAATGGAGTATTCCCTTGAACTGCATGATACAAAAAATGACTTACCAACACTCGACAAGTACACCGAAGAACAACAATTGGTCGCACACGCACGTCTGTTAACCTATGAAAAGTTTGGACAACGGATCGGCCCCGTAATTCAGAACGAATTTGATAATGAAATTTTTCCACGAATCGAAGCAGTGATCCAAACGACCGTACATAACGCAGCAGATCGTCGTCTCGCTATCACCGAACAACCTTCAGGCGATTATGCGGAAAAGATTTTCCATGTCTATGACAAGACAGCGAACCAAGATCTTATCAAGTTCCACGTTCGTACGGAAAAGCGACCTGTAGATGGTTACTTCTATAACTTCCATTACCATACTGCAGATGATGGATTTGTCGCGCATCATTCTGTTGGTGATATTTACTGGTCAAAGAACACACCGCCTAAATGGCTTTCGTAAGACGTTGAAGTTTTATGGAGAGAAAACTGAATTGAATGTAAACCGTGTGAAACCAAGTTTGTGTAAGAATTTGGTTTTATGCGGTTTTTTATTTGTTTAAGAATGTGAGGGGTGAAGTGTAACTTAAACGTTAATTGGCACATACATCGACAATGTTACTCCCACTTCTTTCTATTAATCAAGATGGAAAGAAGATTTGTTGAAGAAAGTTTTTCTTGATAAACTTTCTTTTCTTTTTCAATAGTTGCCAATCTTAAATTTTATTCATCTTGTTTGGTTACATGATTCTCATGACAAACTTTTAGTTCTTCACTAGACGCTTTAGAAATCATGGTATGTGGTACAAGTTTTACAGGATGTTTTTTTGTGCCGCTTTCCAATGTCTTTCTCTTTGTACTAAGACAAACAATGTTATAATAGGTGTAATTTCAGAAGAGGGAGCTTGAAGCATGAAGCAATATTTAGATCTATGTCAACATATTCTGGAAACAGGAACAAAAAAAGGAGATCGGACGGGTACGGGGACATACAGTGTCTTCGGTTATCAGATGCGTTTTGATTTAGCGCAAGGGTTTCCTTTGTTAACGACAAAAAAGACGGCGTTTCGTTTGATTGTCTCGGAATTATTATGGTTTATTAAAGGAGATACGAATATCCGTACGTTGATTCAAGAGCGTAATGGAATTTGGGATGAATGGGCATTTGAGCGGTACGTCAACAGCGCGGCGTATACTGGACCGGATATGACGGATTTTGGTCGCCGTGTACTAAAAGATGAAGAATTTGCGACAGTGTATAAAGCAGAGCTCGCTTCATTTAAAGAGAAAATTTTAGCCGACGAGGAATTTGCGAAACAACACGGAGATCTAGGTCCCGTTTACGGCAAGCAATGGAGAGCGTGGGATAGTGCAAACGGTGTCATCGATCAACTCGCACAAGTGATCGACAGCATCAAACATAATCCTGACTCACGACGCCACATCGTTACCGCGTGGAATCCGGCTGAAGTCGATGACATGGCCTTGCCGCCATGCCACTTACTGTTTCAGTTTTACGTAGCGGACGGCAAGTTATCATGCCAGCTCTACCAACGCAGTGCGGACGTCTTCCTAGGTGTACCGTTTAATATCGCGTCGTACGCGCTAATTATTCATTTAATTGCGCATGAATGTGGTTTAGAAGTAGGCGAATTCGTCCATACATTAGGGGACGCACACTTGTATCAGAACCATATCGATCAAGTACATGAGCAATTGTCGAGAGAACCAAAAGAATTGCCGACGTTGCACGTGAATTACGACGGTCGGTCGATCTTTGAGTTGACGACAGAGGATATTTCGATTGAAGGCTATGATCCACATCCACGAATTAAAGCACCGATCGCAGTATAAGGAGGACATACAATGATTTCATTATTAGTGGCACATGACCTAGGTCGAGTGATCGGCAAGGACAATGAAATGCCGTGGTATATTCCGGAAGAACTCCAATATTTCAAAGAGAAAACGATGGGCAAGGCGATGATCATGGGACGTAAGACGTTTGAATCGATTGGTCGTCCGTTAAAAGGTCGATTGAACATCGTCATTACGCGTAACGAAGACTACGAAGCGGAAGGCGTAACAGTCGTCCACGATATGGACAGCGCTGTGAAGCTCGCGAAAGACTATGCGGATGAAGTAATGGTCATTGGTGGCGCGGAGATTTTCAAGATGTCGATGGCAGATGATGCAGACAGACTGTATGTGACGGTCATTGAGAAAAATTATCCGGGTGACACGTTCTTCCCAGAATATGAAGAAGACTACGTGTTAACCAGCAAGTCTGAACCGCATTACGCGCAAGACGGCACCGCCTACACATACCAAGTTTGGGATAAAAAATAACGTTCTTCTCTAGACATAGAGAAGAACGCTAAAGTACATCGATGCGCTGCCTGCCATCACGAACAGGTGCCAAATTGCGTGGTTATACGGTACACGGCGCGACATGAAGAAGTACGCCCCCGCTGTATAGAACAAGCCACCGATTACGAGCAACGAAACGCCTTGAGTAGGTAGTGCGTTATATAATGGTTTAATCGCCAACACGATGAGCCAGCCCATCATGAGATAAAGGGCAAGCGATAGTTTGGCAAAGCGATGAATATAAAAGATCTTGAACAAGATGCCAAACACGGTCAATCCCCAGATGATACCGAATAACGTCCAGCCGAGTGCCCCTTGTAAGGTCACCAATAAAAATGGCGTATACGTTCCGGCAATCAATACATAAATGGCGGAATGGTCGAGAATAGCAAAAAACGATTTCAGTTTAACCGGCATACTATGTAGTAGTGTACTTGCAAGGAATAGCAACAACATGGACACGCCAAAGATCGTGTAGCTCGTTATGGCGATTCCGGTGCCTTGTTTCACGCCTTTTACAATCAGCAAGACCAGTGCAGGTATGCTGAGTAAGAATCCGATGGCATGCGTGATCGCATTCCAACGTTCTTCGTGCAGATTCTTATAATCGAATGATTCTTCCATTCTGATCGCACCTCCTGCAACACACTATACCAAATACAGCGAAAAAAATCGCAAAAGCCACACGCGAAGGAGATAGAAATCATGAAAAAAATTCATATCGTCACGGATTCCACTGCAGATTTAACGGATGAAATGATTGCTCAACATACTATCCATGTTGTGCCTTTAACACTGATCGTCAATGACAAGTCGTATATTGACGGTGTAGAACTTCAGCCGGCTGAATTTCTCGACTTGATGCGCGACGCAAAAGAATTACCAAAAAGTTCACAGCCGGCAGTCGGTGTATTCCAAAACCTCTATGACGAACTGGGTGCGGATGGGTCGCAAATTATCTCGATCCATATGACCGGCGGCATGAGCGGTACAGTAAAATCGGCGGAAACAGCAGCTCATGCGTCAAGCGCTGACGTCACGGTCATCGACTCGATGTACATTTCACACGCCCTGTCTTTCCAAGTGCTTGAAGCATGTCGACTGGCCGAAGAAGGCAAGACGGTAGAAGAGATTGTAGAAGCAATTGAACATGTACGTAAAAGCTCCTCTTTATTCGTCGTACTGGATGTTCTAGATAATATGGTCAAAGGCGGACGTATCGGCAAAGGGAAAGCGATGTTAGGTTCCTTGATGAACATCAAGCCTATTGCGTCACTGAAGGATGGAGTCTATACACCGGTCGCGAAAGTGCGTAGCCATAAACAAGTAGTCTCGTATTTGTTTGATGAGTTTAAGAAGGAAACAGCAGGGAAAGTAATTCGTAGTGTCGGGATCGCGCATGCGAATGGTCTGGCGATGGCAGAACCACTTAAAAATAAGATTGAAGAGATGGGCATCCACGTGATGCTGACATTTACGACACCGATCGTGAGTACCCACACTGGAGAAGGCGCAATCGGATTCATGTATTACACCGAGTGATACTAACTACAAAGGATATGACATTATGAGAAGAATGCTAGTGCTAGGTCTCGTCTTTTCATTGTTCTTAGCAGGGTGCCAAACCCCATTCAGCAAAAAAGAGACGACGCTTGCAGAACGTGAAAATGTTGCGTTCGAACCGTTCGTTGTGCCGGAAACATTTATCCCAAAACGTGTAAACGTCTTAGGGCTAGGTGATTCATTGACACAAGGAGTCGGAGATGAACGCAAAGAAGGCGGATATTTCGGCCGATTGACGTCGGATATGGAACAATGGAAAGGCGTTATGGAAGTAGACGCTGTGAACTTAGCGAAACGCGGACGGCGCAGCGACCAGTTTTTAAAACAATTGCAAGATGAAGAAGTGCAAGAAGCAATCATTCAGGCAGATTATATCGTCTTTACGATTGGCGGCAATGACATTATGAAAGTCGTCAAAGGGAATTTAATGCAGATGAAAATGTCTGATTTCTATAAGGCGCTTGGTAAATTCGAAACGAGAATTGAAGAGTTGTTTGAAATCTTGCGTCTGTATAACCCGGATGCACCAATTATTGTGGCGGGTCTTTATAATCCGTTCTCCGTCGTAACGGACGAAGTACAAGAGTTCGAAGACATTATCGCGGACTGGAACCGCTCGATAGAAGAACAAGTAGAACAAGACGGCATGGCTTGTTTTGTTCCTGTGAAAGATTTATTTAATTCGAATGAAAACTTGGTTTATCACACAGACTTCTTCCATCCGAACAGTAAAGGGTATGATTTGATGGAGAAGCGTTTTGTAAGCGAAATTAAAGGCTGTTCAGCGGTTGAC
The DNA here is from genome assembly GCF_002743415.1 of Sporosarcina sp. P3. Lineage (NCBI taxonomy): Bacteria > Bacillati > Bacillota > Bacilli > Caryophanales > Caryophanaceae > Sporosarcina > Sporosarcina sp. P3. The sequence continues at coordinate 283,659 of NZ_PDZE01000001.1, read as the reverse complement.
TTGGAAGTGGAGTGAAGTACAATATGAATATTTGGAAAGTAGCGTTTTTCAGCCTGGCGGGCATAGTGGCGGCAGCGCTTGTAGGACTCATGATTCTCATCAGTGGCGCGACCGCTTCTCCACCTCTCCCGGAAGATACAGCGGTAAACGAGACAGGTTACACGTTGGCACTGAATACAACCAAAGAGAATTTTGAAGGAATTGCGAATACGTATATACGAAAGGCCGTAAAAGGCACGTTACCAGTAGAGCTAGAAATGCGTGACGACGTATTGTTGACATCTGAACTTACGGTATTCTCGCATACGTTACCGCTTGCGATGCATTTTGACCCAGTCGTACGGGAAGACGGAAACTTAATTCTTAAACAATCGTCCATGGAATTAGGACAGTTGAATATTCCACCTTCTACGGTACTGAAATTACTCAAGAGTTCAGTAGAGCTTCCGTCATGGATGATCGTCCGACCGAAAGAAGAGGAAATTTTTATCGATTTAAAAGATTTGCCGATCTCAGGTGACGTTCAAGTGAAGGCAAAAGAAGTGAATTTAGCAAAAGATGAGATTATATTGGAAGTATTGATACCGAAAAACTAAGGGGGCAATTACTATGGCAACACAACGCGCAACTTTCGCAGGCGGATGCTTCTGGTGTATGGTCAAGCCGTTCGACCAATACGATGGAGTACATTCCGTCACGAGTGGCTATACTGGCGGACATACCGTCAATCCAACGTATAAAGAAGTTTGTACCAATACGACGGGCCACCGAGAAGCCGTGGAAATTGAATTCGACGATCGCGTCATCAGTTACGAAGAGCTATTGACTATTTTCTGGCAAGTAATCGATCCGACTGACGCAGGCGGCCAGTTCCATGACCGTGGCGAATCATATAAGTCCGCGATCTACACTCACTCGGACGAGCAACAGCAAGCAGCAGAACGATCAAAGCAAGCTTTACAAGATAGCGGCAAGTTTAGCGCACCGATTGTGACAGATATATTCCCGGCAACAGAGTTCTATCCAGCTGAAGAATATCACCAACAGTATTATGAAAAGAACCCAGACCACTACGCTCGTTACACGGTTGGATCAGGACGCGCAGGATTTATCGAAAAAAATTGGGGGAATCATTCATGAAAAAAGACTTACGTACTGAATTAACTGAGATGCAGTATCATGTGACGCAAGAAAGTGGAACAGAGCCACCGTTTCGTAATGAATATGATGCGCACTACGAAGACGGAATCTATGTAGACATCGTGTCAGGCAAACCGTTATTTAGCTCCAATGATAAATACGACGCGGGTTGCGGATGGCCAAGTTTCACGAAGCCAATTGAAGCGGTGGAAGTAACCGAGCATTTCGATACGACTCACGGTATGCGCCGCACGGAAGTACGCAGTAAGACAGCAGATTCTCATTTAGGACATGTCTTCCCAGACGGACCACAAGAACAAGGCGGATTGCGTTATTGCATCAACTCCGCGGCATTGCGCTTCGTTCCGGTAAGTGACCTAGAAAAAGAAGGCTATGAAGAATACAAAGGGTTATTTGAGTGAAGGAAGGTGACGACGATGGATCGATCCTTTTACCATTTTGCGCTACGTTATCGTGGTGGTGGAAAAGATGATGTAAAGGCGTTGTTTGCAGATAGGATGTACCTGGATGCCGGTTTCCCGAAGGACGAAGAGGATTTCGATTCATTGTCACGTTACGTCGAGGACATGGCGGACGATCATTTACGTTCCACTACCTTTGATGAAATATACGCAATCTATCAAGAGCTTTGCAGTAGGTGAATGGCGAGGGTTTCATTGCATCTCGCCATTATTCACTGTATGATAATAACAAATTAGTGAAATGAGGCTGAAAATAAGATGAGCATACATATTGATGCAAAAGCAGGCGATATCGCAGAAACGGTTCTTCTACCAGGAGATCCATTGCGCGCGAAGTATATCGCAGACACATTTTTAGAGGACGTCGTACAGTATAACGAAGTACGTAACATGTTTGGGTTTACCGGAACATACAAAGGCAAACGTATTTCCGTACAAGGTACTGGAATGGGCGTTCCGTCTATTTCTATTTACGTAACCGAGTTAATGCAAGAGTTTGGCGTTCAGAAATTGATCCGTGTAGGAACATGTGGTGCAATTCAAAAGGACGTGAAAGTACGTGACGTCATTCTTGCACAAGGTGCGACCACCAACTCTTCACTAAACGACGTAACATTCGGTCCCATTCGCTTTGCGCCGATTGCGAACTTTGACTTATTGATGAAAGCGTATCATGCAGGGAAAGAAAAAGGCTTGCACTTACAAGTTGGCAACGTCTACACAGAAGACTTCTTCTACAATGAAGACGCACAGCACGAAAAACTAGCGCGACACGGCGTATTGGCAGTGGAAATGGAAGCGGCAGCACTGTATACACTGGCCGCTCGCTATGGTCGTCAAGCACTCGCTGTCCTGACGGTAAGTGACCACATCCTTACAGGTGAAATTACTACGTCAGAAGAACGTCAAACGACATTCAACGAAATGATCGAAGTCGCGTTAGATGCAGCCATCGCTGACTAATTGAATAGATAGAAACTTGTAATAGACCGCTCTGGGTAGCGGTCTTTTGCAGGGATATGGAAAGTAGGGAAGACAATGAACGAAAACGATTCGCACGAGAACGGGAAACCACAACCGGAAGCGCCAAAACCTACTCGCTTTATTCGGATTAAACCGTTTTCTCTGATCATGCTCATTTTTTTCCTTGTGCTGGCGACAGCCACCGTTACCTTTGTTGCACTGACAGTCGGAGACGAAAAAGTAGTTGAAGTCGTCAAACCCAACCAAGTAGGTACGGAACGAAAAGAGTTCAAGAAACTGTATGAGGCATACGATCAACTGAAAGAAACGTATTTTGACGATGTAGACGATCAAGTCGTCATCGACGGCGCGATCAACGGAATGGTCGATTCATTAGGCGATCCATACTCCGATTATTTAAATGAAAAAGAAGCCAAGCAATTGAATGAAAGCATTTCTTCTAGTTTTGAAGGAATCGGTGCGGAAATTCAAGAATCGAATGGCTATATTAGCATCGTATCACCGATTAAAAATTCACCTGCTGAAAAAGCGGGGTTACTACCGAACGATACCATACTATCCGTAGATGGTGAAAGCATACAAGGCATGTCTTCATCGGAAGCGGTATTGCTGATCCGTGGAGAAAAAGGATCAACGGTGACCTTGTCTGTACGCCGTGGAGAGAAATCGGATCCGTTTGACGTAAAGATCGTCCGTGACGTCATTCCGATCAATACAGTCTACGCAGAAATGCTCGACGACCACATCGCACATATCAATATCACATCGTTCTCTGAACATACGTACGAAGAATTACTCGAAGCACTGAATGAAATGACCGATCAAGGCATGGAAGGCGTACTCATTGACGTGCGTCAAAATCCAGGCGGCATCTTAAGCGGGGCAATTGATATTTCCGACTTGTTCGTTCCAGACGGCAAGATTCTGTTCCAAACAGAAGAAAAAGGCAAAACACCCGAAGCGTATCCTTCGTCTGACGGACAGAAAGTAACGGTTCCAGTCGCGTTGATCGTAGATGAAGGCAGTGCGTCTGCGTCTGAGATCTTAGCGGGTGCATTAAAAGAGTCTGCGGGTATTCCGATTGTCGGTGTGAAGACATTTGGTAAAGGTACCGTTCAAACACCGACTCAATTACCAGACGGCTCCAACTTGAAATTGACGACAGCGAAATGGCTAACCCCAGACGGCAACTGGATCCATAAAAAAGGGATCGAGCCTGACGTCAAAGTGCCATACCCTCCGTATGCGTCACTGCCGTTCCTGGATTCATCTGAAGAGATGAACGAAGGTCTCGTCTCTCCGTCTGTACAAGCAGCTGAGGAGATGTTAGAAGCAGTAGGGTATGATCCGGGAGAAGTAGACGGTCTCTATGACACGAATACAGCAGAAGCCGTTAAAACATTGCAAAAAGATTTATCACAAGAACCCACAGGCATCTTGACTGGCGATACAACAGTCGGCTTAATGCAGAAATTACGGGATAAGATGAAAGAAGATGACCCGCAATTGCTGAAAGCGAAAGAAGTCGTGTTAAAAGAAATCAACTCATAATCACAGAACCACGCGTCCAGCAATCGTTGGGCGCGTGTTCTCTATGGAAAAGGATGATCCACACATGATAGATGTATATTTACTCAGCGGCTTTCTCGGAAGCGGCAAGACGTCGTTACTCGTAAATCTAGTAGACCAAGTAAAGGAATCCGGTAGACAGCCAGCGGTATTGATGAATGAATTCGGCGAACTGAACATCGACAGTCAAATCGTCGAGGACGCAGGAGAAGTACCGTTAAAAGAGCTGCTAAACGGCTGTATTTGCTGTACGGGTGCGGAATCCACAGAAGCGCAATTACAAGGCTTACTAGCAGATTACCCGGAGATTGACGTATTGTTCATAGAAACGACCGGTGCAGCTCACCCCGTCGAAGCGTTAGACGCCGTATACTCGCCGTTATTCGCGGAGAAATTGGACGTCAAGGGAATTGTTACCGTCGTCGATGCCAAGCGCTGGATCGACCGTGACAAGCTCTCACCACGTATACAAGCTTTATTCCTCGAACAAGTTCGACACGCACACTTTATGGTGCTCAATAAAACGGATTTGCTGACGGCTAATCAATTGGCGTTCGTGACGATGCAGGTGACACAATTTAATAGCCACGCACCGCTCGTCCAGACAGTGAACGCGAAAGTCGATTTTAGCTATGTCGAAAAGATGGTCAATGTGGCGGCGCCAAAACAGCCGGTCGCAACAGGTAGTGGGTTGCCGCTCGCTTCGAAAGTCTTGTCGTTTGACACACCGATCAACCAACAACATTTTGAAGACTGGGTGCGCACATTACCCGACAACGTCTACCGAATGAAAGGCTATATCCAACTAGAAGGTTCTCGGTACTCGCATTTATTCCAATATGCATATGGCATGGTTAACTGGATACCGGAATATATGCAAATTCCGTCTAAATTGGTGATCATCGGGGAGCAACTCACGGACATCGAATATTCGCCAAAAAACTAGTTGTCAATAGCTTTTTATTGGTAAGTGTCTTCTCCACTGGGTAAAGTTGCTAATTATATCGTTCTCAAACTCTCATTTCATAGCTTCGAAGAGTTTGTTGGACAAATTGGTTAGAATAACCAGTAACTCTCCTTTTCTTTGACGTTATGCTAGGTTGCGTGGAAAAGGAGGGACCAAGATGAAAAAACCGTTAGCACTCATCTTATTAAGTTCAGCTATTTTATTGCCTACTCATGCAGCAGAGGCAAGCACGACAAATCAGGTACAAAATCACACGTATAAGTGGAATGTACCGAGCCAGCAGGCGTACTCGTATTACTGGGGCAACTACCACTACCAGAAACCGCAACAACGTCCGGTAGCGAAACCGACACCGTCTGTACAACGACCAACTCAACCAAATCAACCAGTGGAGAAACCACAAACAAACAAACCTGCACAGCAGACAGCGAATGTGTCCGCTACAGAGCAAGCCGTACTCACTTTGACAAATGCGGAACGTACGAAGGCAGGACTCAAGCCGTTACAGATCGATGCAGCTTTGCAGAAATCTGCAAAACAGAAATCGGCAGATATGGCAGCAAATAATTATTTCTCTCATACGAGCCCGACATACGGTTCCCCGTTTGATCAAATGAAGCAAAATGGTGTTACATACCGTTCTGCAGCCGAGAATATTGCGATGGGTCAGCGCAGTGCACAAGATGTCGTGAAAGCTTGGATGAATTCAGCTGGACATCGTCAAAATATCCTGACGCCTGGCTTTACGCATATCGGTATTGGGTATGACGCGAATGGCCATTATTGGACACAACAATTTATTCAGAAGTAAGGCAAGTGAGGCTAACGGATGGATTTCCGTTAGTCTTTTTTTAATGGCGAGAGTTTGAGATTTCATTGGTGTAATAGACTGGGATAGTTATCCTATTTACGTTGCGTGCGTTTGGGGTCTGAATTGTGAGGGAGATATAAGGTGATGAGCGGATACAGGTCATTATAGAGCGCTTGGTGAAATGTATGAGCGGTCTCGGACTCTGATCGAGCGGTTAGTAGTTGTAATAGAGCACGTAGAACGTCGTTATGAGCGGATACGAGTTGAGTATGAGCGGATACGGACTGTCATAGAGCGGTTACCCCGTTTCATAGAGCGCTTAACAATGACCATAGAGCGGATACAGATGGACTATGAGCGCCTAGACGAAAAAATGAGCGGAACTCGCACGGCTCTCACTTACTTCATTCGCAAAAAAAGGCCGATGGAATCAAAACACCATCGGCCTGTACACAACATATTATTGAACTTCACGATACTTATTCTGTATATAGCGTAATCTAAACGATAGAATGACCGCGCCTACCGATAGACCCACAATGAGGCCAACCCAGTAGCCGTATGCGTCTAGTTCGGTATAGCGGGCGAGAACAAATCCAGTTGGCAGTCCAATAAGCCAGAACGACACGACGCCAACTAAGAACGTCATCGTCACGTCTTTATAGCCACGCAGTGCACCTTGGATCGGGGCTTGCACAGCATCTGACAGCTGGAATAGTGCGGCGTAGACGAAGAAGTGCACAGCCAATGTAATAATCGCTGTGTCTGTCGTATACATAGAAGCAATCGACTCACGGAACGTCAGTAATATGAATATGGATAAGAAACTGAAAATAACCGCAAACGCTATGCCAAGATACGTATATTCCCGTGCGTCTTTGGCTTTATTCGCGCCAATGGACTGACCGACTAGTATTGTCGTCCCCATCGACACGCTTAACGGTACCATATAGAGAAGCGACGTGAAATTAAGGGCAATCTGGTGAGCCGAGATGACTTGTGCGGTATAACTACTCATCAATAACGTTACGACAGAGAAGATACTCGTCTCCACGAAAATAGATAAACCGATCGGCACGCCAATGAATAAAATTTCTTTCCATTTGCTAAAGGAGATTCCTTGCCAACCCCTAAACAGCGTATACTCCTTGAAGTGGCGGGACGACCAAGCAATCAGTACCGCTATGAAGAATACGAGCCAATACGTAAAGCCAGACGCATACCCTGCACCCGCACCCCCTAGTTCTGGGAAACCGAAGTTGCCGAAAATCAATAGATAGTTCAATGCAATATTGATCGGTGCGGACAACAGAATGATGAACATCGAGACTCGGGTTGCACCGAGTGCGTCAAAAAATGAGCGCAGTACGGTATAGGCCATGAGTGGAACTAATCCGATACTCATGCCAGTCAAATAGGCGGATGCTACTTCTATAACCGGCGCATCGAGAGGCATTCTAGTAATGGCAGGTAGCACAACCCAATGGATCAGCACGAAAATGATTGCCGAAAGAGCGAGAGATACGTATAATGCTTGCTGGACAGTAGGGCGGACATCATTTCGATTCTTCGCACCAATTTGCTGTGCGATAATAGGAGTCAGGCCCATCAAAATTCCAGAAAGGCCAGTATAGACTGGTATCCAGAAGGAACTGCCGATGGTCACGCCTGCTAAGTGGAACGTGTCATAGCGTCCCGTCATGAGAATATCGAAAAACGACATCAGATAAAGCGCGACTTGCGTAATGACAATAGGAATCATGATTTTAATGAAAATGGACGTTTTGTGTTGCAATGTTTTCGTTGTTGTAGTCATAGTTTTGATTTCCTCTACTAATTTTTTCGTTTTAACTAGTGTAGCATGAAATACAGTAGGTAACGCATAGGGAAGGATGGAAAGAATGAAGCAACCGGTAGTGGTGTTAACAGGTGGCGGTACAGCGGGACACGTATCCGTCAATCAAGCGTTAATTCCTGTGTTTTTGGATAAAGGATATAGTGTGCATTATATTGGTTCCCATGAAGGGATCGAAAAGGAACTGATCGCAGAAGGTCATCCGGAAGTGGAGTATCATGCGATTCAAAGTGGAAAGTTACGGCGTTATTTCTCAATGAAGAATTTTACGGATCCATTTCGTGTCGGTGCGGGGACATTACAGGCGCTGGCTATTCTTCGCAAAGTCAAGCCGGAAATTATTTTTTCTAAAGGTGGGTTCGTTTCCGTACCTGTTGTGATGGCGGCTAGACTTGCGAACGTGCCCGTCGTCGTTCACGAGTCGGATGTTACACCTGGTCTTGCGAATAAATTGGCATTGCCGTTCTCCTCGCAAATTTTTACGGTCTTCGAACAGACTTTGCAGTATGTGCCGGCAGCGAAATCTATGTGTACAGGTCCGATCATTCGTCCGGAGTTGTTTACAGGAGATCGGGAAGAAGGTTTACGCAGGGCGGGTCTGAATTCAGAGAAACCCGTTTTCATTATTATGGGGGGGAGTCAAGGCTCCGCCGTATTGAATGACGCGGTGCATAATGAATTGACCGACTTGCTTAAGAAGTATCAAATCATTCATTTATGCGGTAAGGGGAATGTGGTGGAAGGACTCTCGGTGGCGGGATATGTACAGTATGAATATGTCACGGATGCATTACCTGATTTGCTGGCGGCAGCTGACTATGCGGTTTCGCGTGCCGGGTCGAATGCGATATTTGAATTACTGGCGATCCATAAACCGATGTTGCTCGTTCCACTTGCAGCGTCAAAGAGCCGCGGTGATCAACTATTGAATGCGAACTACTTCGCTTCCAAAGGGTTAGCATTGCAAATTGAAGAAGAACAATTTGAAGTACAGTCTGTTACCGAACAATTTGATAGACTCGTGAAGGAGAAAACTCGATTGTTGTCGAATATAGAAAAGACGACAGAACCAAAAACGCCTGAAAAGATGGCGGAATTGATTTTATCGTTCCAAAAATAACAATATACGCAGAGTGCCTTAGCGACGTAGTTTTCCGTGAATTTCAATGGATTACCAAGAACTTCGCAGAAAACTACGCATATTAGGATTAATCCCTTTCAGTTCTAAGATTTGCGTGCTATTATTATGTAGAAGTAGTGAAAATAAACACAACAAGCCAATAGGCAAATGTGGAGGTCATATTACATGTCGAACAATGTGGATTCCCATCGTTCCCCGTATGCTAATTTTTCGGGTCCAAACCTTGGGTATGTAATGGAAATGTACGATCTGTTCAAAACAGATCAAGATGCAGTAGATCCTGACTTAGCAGAGCTATTCAGGAATTTTGGTGCGCCTCAGATGGATGAGTCAGGTCAAGAGGCAGTCGTAGCGCAAGGTTCCCAAACGGATTTGCGTAAAGTTCTTGCCGTTTATTCTTTACTTGAAGCCATTCGTTCTTATGGACATCTAGCAGCAGACATTTATCCATTAAACGATCGACCTAAAGATACATCCCGTCTTGAACTGTCATATCATGGATTGACAGAAAGCGATCTGGTCGGATTGCCAGCGACTTTGTTCTTGAAAAATGTTCCAGCGACAGTGGAAAACGGATTAGATGCAATGAATTATTTGAAGTCTCTTTACACAGGCTCCATTGCATACGAATTCTCTCACTTGATCGATGAAACAGAACGTAACTGGATTCAATCAAAAATTGAAAACGGCGACGTACAGTCAAAAATGCAAGGAGACGAGAAAAAACAACTTCTTGAGCGTTTGACAAAAATTGAAGGTTTTGAAAAATTCATTCACCGTACATTCGTCGGTGCGAAACGTTTCTCTATCGAAGGTGTAGATACATTAGTTGTCTTAATTGATGAATTAATGCGTCTTTCCGAAGATGCGAAAATGGAAAAAGTGCTAATCGGCATGGCTCACCGCGGACGTCTGAATGTATTGACGCACAACTTATACAAACCATACGAAATGATGTTTGCAGAATTCGCCGGCGTACCTGCTTCACCGTTCTTGCCAAAAGACGGATCTCTTGAAGTAACTCGCGGCTGGTTCGGCGACGTGAAATACCATATGGGTGCTCTTCATAAAGGTAAATCTGGGATGAATCGCTTCCTTGCGTACAACCCGTCTCACCTAGAAGTGGTCAACCCTGTAATTACGGGTCAGACTCGTGCTGCACAAGAAAATACGGACAACCCAGGTATTCCAAAACAAGATACCAATAAAGCATATGCGATCTTAGTGCACGGCGATGCTGCGTTCCCTGGACAAGGTATCGTGCCGGAATCATTCAACTATTCCCGCGTTCGTGGTTTCCGAACAGGCGGCTCGGTTCACGTCATTGCCAACAACACAATTGGCTTCACGACGGAATATTACGATTCCCGTTCTACACATTACGCATCCGATCCAGCAAAAGGCTATGAAGTGCCTGTATTCCACGTGAATGCAGATCACCCAGAGGAAGTACTAGCTGTTGCTAAACTGGCATTTGAATATCGTCAGGCGTTCGGTAAAGACGTTCTCATCGACTTGATAGGGTACCGTCGTTACGGACACAATGAAATGGATGAGCCACTTGTGACGAATCCAGTGATGTACCACGAAATCCATAAACACCCAACAGTTCGTGAACTTTACGGACAGCGTCTAGTTGAGCAAAAACTCCTAACAGACGAAGAAGTGAAAGAAATGGACAAGTCGGTTATCGCGACTATGCAAGAAGCGTACGATCACGTTAAAGAAGAATCAGCAGACGCACCGGAAATTTCAAACGCGACACCGGAAGCGGTACAAGCTGGACTTCCACGTGATCTTGAAACAGGGGTAGCAGAAGATCGCCTTCGCCTAATGAATGAAGAGCTATTGACATACCCAGAAGAATTCACTGTTTTCAACAAATTGGATAAAATATTGAAGCGCCGCCTGGAGCCATTTAAAGGTAAAGGGAAGATTGACTGGGCACATGCTGAGCAATTAGCATTCGGTTCCATCATTCAAGACGGTAAGCCAATCCGCATGTCTGGACAAGATATCCAACGTGGTACATTTGCGCAGCGTCACTTAGTATTACATGATGAAAAAACAGGTGAAGAACTTGTTCCATTGCATCATATTAGCGGATCCAATGCTTCATTCGTGGCGTATAACAGCCCATTGTCTGAAGCAGGAATCGTAGGTTATGAATTCGGTTATAACTTAGAAGAAGACAAAACGATGTCAATCTGGGAAGCACAATACGGCGACTTCTCGAACATGGCACAAGTGATGTTCGACCAGTTCGTATCTTCAAGTTACTCGAAGTGGGGTCAGCAATCCGGTCTCGTGCTATTGTTGCCACATGCATTTGAAGGACAAGGACCAGAACACTCTAGTTCACGTATTGAACGTTACCTACAACTTTGCGGGGAAAACAACTGGACAGTCGCGAATATCTCCAGTGCAGCAAACTACTTCCACGTATTGCGTCGTCAGTCGAAAATTCTCGGTAGCGAAGCAGAACGTCCGTTAGTTATTGCTACGCCTAAGTCTTTACTTCGTCATCCACTAGTTGGAGCAGACGTTGAAGATTTAACAGAAGGTCACTTCAAGACAGTTCTTGAGCAACCTGGCACAGGGAAAAAACCTGAAAAAGTGAAAAAGATCTTGTTTGCAAGCGGGAAGATGGCAATCGACCTAGCAGAGAAGATTAAAGACGGTGAAGGATTCGACTACTTGCACGTAATCCGTGTAGAGCAGCTATATCCATTCCCATCCGACAAAATCAAAGAAATTATTGCACGTTATCCGAAAGCAAAAGATTTAGTATGGGTTCAGGAAGAGCCGAAGAACATGGGTACATGGTCATTCGCTTATCCATTCCTAGAAAAACTAGCTGACGGTAAGAATATTTCATATGTGGGACGTATTAAGCGTTCAAGTCCTTCTGAAGGTGACGGTGCTTCTCATAAAAAAGAACAAAATCGCATCATTGAAGAAGCTTTGAAAAAGTGATATAACAGTAAGGAAGCTTTACAATTAAATTTAAAAACTACTTATACAGAGTAGCTTATCCGTTAAATAACGGTATACCTACGAGGAGGAATTTATTGTGGCAGAGATCAGAGTACCTGAACTAGCAGAATCAATTACAGAAGGTACAATTGCAAAATGGTTAAAACAACCCGGTGAAAACGTGGATAAAGGTGAATTCATCGTTGAATTGGAAACAGATAAAGTAAACGTCGAAGTTATTTCAGAAGAAGCAGGCGTTGTGTCTGAACTATTGGCTGCAGAAGGCGACACAGTTGAAGTTGGTCAAGTCATCGCGATTGTAGGCGAAGGTTCAGGTGCACCGGCACAGCAAGCTCCACAAGCAACTGAAGCTGCAGCACCGGCACCAACACAAAAAGAAGAAACTCCGGCTCCAGCAGCAGCTGTAGCAGAGGAAACATCTTCTTCAGACCGCACGATTGCAAGCCCTGCAGCACGCAAGCTTGCTCGTGAAAAAGGTATCAATCTTGCAGATGTATCACCTGTCGATCCAATGGGTCGCGTACGCGCACAAGACGTATCTGCTCACAACAACGCGCCAGCACCTAAAGCTCCTGCAGCACCAGCTGCTAAAGCAGAAGCAAAAGATGACGGCCGTATTACACGTCAGAAAATGACTCGTCGTCGTCAAACAATCGCTAAGCGTTTGCTTGAAGTAAGACAATCTACAGCAATGTTGACTACATTCAATGAAATTGATATGTCAAAAATGATGGAACTTCGTTCACGCAAAAAAGATCAGTTCTTCGAGCAAAACGATGTACGTCTAGGTTTCATGTCATTCTTCACGAAAGCAGTCGTTGCTGCATTGAAAAAATATCCATATGTTAACGCTGAAATCGATGGCGATGAAATTCTATTGAAGAACTACTTCGATATCGGTATCGCAGTATCTACTGAAGGTGGACTAGTTGTACCAAACGTAGTAGACGCAGACCGTAAGAGTTTTGCTGAAATCGAAGCATCTATCGGAGAACTAGCGAAAAAAGCTCGCGACAACAAGTTGACAATGGCTGATATGACAGGCGGTTCATTCACCATTACAAACGGTGGAGTATTCGGTTCACTATTGTCTACTCCAATCCTTAACGGTACACAAGTAGGAATCTTGGGTATGCATACAATTCAGAAGCGTCCAGTAGCTGTTGGTGACAACATCGAAATTCGTCCGATGATGTATGTTGCACTTTCTTACGATCACCGTGTAATTGATGGTAAAGATTCAGTTGGATTCTTGAAGATGGTTAAAGAGTTGCTTGAAAACCCTGAAGACCTTCTACTAGGTTCTTAATTAACACAAACCAAGCGACCCGCTAATCAGCGGGTCGTTTTTATTTACGGAAGGAGAGATTATATGTCGTATTTACAATGGTTGAACGAACCTTCGTTGAAGACGGTAACGTGCACGCATACCGATGCAGCGAAGTTTTTTGTTAGCAATATGCTGACAGTGGGGAAGTCGTATGAAGTGAAGAATGAGACGGAAGAGTTTATTTTTGTGGTAGACAATTCCGGCAAGGTCGGCGGGTATTATAAGACGTATTTTGAGTGATTGATTGGTGAATAGATAGTAGGGATTTTTGAGACGATTCTTAATTGAATCGTCTTTTTTACTTTGTATGTGAATCAACTGATGAGGGCTATGAGGTTTCGCTCATTCATTCGGCTAAATTGCTCATAGTTTTTCTGTATCCGCTCTATACTCACCGTGAAGCGCTCTATGATACGGGGCAACCGCTCTATCAAAGTCTGTATCCGCTCAAAAGCAACTCATATCCGCTCATAATGACGTTCTACGTGCTCTATAGCAACTAGTAGCTGCTCTATCAGATGCCGTATCCGCTCATATGATAACGCTAACCGCTCTATCACAGACAGTAACCGCTCAATGCCCGGGATCTGCATTTCGATCGATCTAGCCTACATCCTAAATTTACACAACAAAAAAACCGTCTCTCTCATGAGGGACGGTTTTGTGATTCTTCATACACAGCGAGTAAACGTGTTTTGAGGTCTTGTTCCATTCTGGCGATCTCAGTCTCGGCAGCTTTGCGTTTCTCGCGGCCATCTGCTTGGATCAGCAAGGTTTCTTCGATCGTCTGGATCAAGTTTTCTTGTGTCGTTTTCAGTGTATCGATTTCAATAATACCTTTTTCGTTCTCTTTAGCGGTTTCAATACTATTTACTTTCAACATCTCAGAGTTACGCAGCAGCAAGTCGTTTGTAGTCTTCGTGACAAGCTTTTGTGATTCCACAGCTTTTTGTTGACGGTTTAACGTCAGAGCAATCGCAATCTGGTTCTTCCAAAGGGGAATCGCTGTCATGATGGATGCCTGGATTTTCTCCGCTAACGTTTGGTTCGTTTGCTGGATCATACGGATTTGTGGCGCACTCTGAATCGTGATTTGACGTGACAGTTGCAAGTCGTATAGACGTTTTTCTAAACGGTCAACGAATTGGGCCATGTCGTTGACTTCTTGGATCATCATCTGATCGTCCGATTGCTGTGCTTTTTTATGCAATTCAGGAATGATGGTATTGTTGATTTCCTCAATCTTTAATTCCGCAGCTGCAATATAGACGTTCAGTGCTTGGAAATAGGTTTTATTTTGTTCATATAAGTTATCTAACATGCGGACATCATCCATTAAACCGCGCTTGGAGTGCTCTAGTTGAACACTTATTTTGTCAACTTGTGTGCCGAGTTTTTCGTATTTAGTCATAATCTCTTTAATTGGACGAGTAGCTTTGTTAAATAAACGACTAAGACCTGATTTCTTTTTATCCGAGAGATCATCTGTATCAATTTCGGATAGTTTAGCCATTAATTCGTTCAGTACCTCACCGACAGGACCAATGTCTTTGCTTTGTACATGATCGAGCATTTTGTGAGAGAAGTTGGATAGTTCATTTTGTGCATTAGCACCGTAAGAAATGACGGCTTCGTAATTACCAACAGGAATTTGTGAAGCCAGTTGTCTTGCTTTGTCTTGTTCTTCAGGCGTCAATCGGTCAATCAGTTTAGCGGGTGCTGCTGTGTCTGACAGCGAATTCTCCATCTCTTTCGGAAGCAAGCTTGCATCCATATCGAATGGGTTGTCGAGCAGGTCGTCCATTGATTTTTCTTGTAGTACATGTTTATCTGTCATTAGAATGTTCTCCTTTCGATTCAAGCATCGGTTTGTCTCTTTTGAGTGTAATATCGACGTAATCAATTTCCATGCGAAGCTTTTCCAAATCAGTTGATACGGCGTTTCGTAAATCTCGTTCCATTTCGAGGCTCAAATCGGATAATGTTTCGCGTGTATGTTGTAACGCGACTTTAATCTCTTGGTCTTTTAATGGTTGATTAACGAGCAGGCTATACTTTGAAGTTAACTCAACGGCAGAATCAAGATGTGCATAGAAAAAGCTTTCGACTTGATAGAACTTTCTTGGATTGGACTGGACGATCTTAATGATGCGTCGAGCCATCGAAGACATATCATATACTTGTCTGAATGCCTGTATTGAACGAACTTGCCCGTACATACTTCCGAGTTGTTTTAGCTTCCGTTTAGATTCATTCAGTTGTTGTTCTATATGCTTATATTCAGAGCGCGCCATTCCAAATTGTTTCAGTGTCGAGCGTAACTGGAGTTCTTTAATGGCTACGTTGCCTCCTGCATACAGTGCGATCCCGATCGCGGAGCTTATGAAGAAGTTCATGCTTGTACCGCCTATTAGGAGAACCCATGTCAGGAAACTAGTCGGAGCCATAATTACATGTCGTGTGAAGAAGTTTTTTATATTATTCATGATCGTTCAGGCCGCCTTCCATTCTGACTCTATATAATACTTACGGATTAACAGCGAAAAGGTTTCATTTATCGTGTAGATAGTAAGGTTAATGGAGCCTATACTAATTATAGCTGAAATTAGCCGAAAACTCATATATTACGTCACGTGAATCCATTTACTTTGATAAGCGAGATGAATTTGCTAGAATGGATATCATTCCTACATAGCGAAAGATAAAGGGGTGCTTACTGAATGTATGAAGTAGTATACATGAAGGCGGACTTTGAGCCGTGGTGGATGTTTGAAGAGTGGAGAGACTACAGTGTCTCATCCAAAACATTTACGAAAAAAATCGACGCAGAATCATATATTAAAGAAGTAATCGGGAAGATGGAACCGTATTTCGAACACTATGAAGTTCGTAAAGGTTGTTTCCATGCATTTTGGTCCACTTCAGAAAAACACTATTGCGAAGGCTGTGAGGGAGATTTGCAGTTGTATCACGGCATCATTGTGTTGTTAGACGGAGAACCAAACATATCGTAAGAACATTCTGTAAAAATGTGTGTATTCAATTGACAAAGAAGCCCAATATGTTATACTAGACGTAAGTAAATCAATCGAACGACCGTATGCTAAGTGATTCACCTATTACAAAAGGGATCGGCGACGTCGGCAACTTTTGTAATACGTGAATTTTTTTGTATGCTAAGGTTCGTGTATTAAAGTATTTATATTTTTTTGGAGGTAATCGAATGAAACAAGGTACAGTGAAATGGTTTAACTCAGAAAAGGGCTTCGGTTTTATCGAAGTTGATGGAGAAGAAGACATCTTTGTACACTTCTCTGCAATCCAAGGCGAAGGATTCAAATCTCTTGACGAAGGTCAGCAGGTTGAATTTGAAGTAGTCGAAGGTAACCGTGGTCTACAAGCAGCTAACGTTGTTAAAATCTAAACCACTTTAAAAGGCGCCCATCGTGGCGCCTTTTTGTTTGCAAAAAATTAGGGTTGAGTCACCGTTTCTAAGCTAGATGTGACGACGAAATCTTCTTCGCCTTCCATTGACATTACCGATTCACGTTTAACTTCTCCGAAATCCTTCACGAGATAGATCCTGTTCACAAAGTCTTTTCCAGCCTGTTCAATTACGACAGCATCTTCAAATTGTTGATAAGGTGTTTCCACTGAGGCATTCATCTCGACAATCTTCCAGTCATCAAATGTTGTTCCTACTTCTATAGGACCTTTCAAATACGTCCGGATCGGACTCATCGACTCTAGCTCAGCTGTCGTCGGAATTCCAGCATCCAATTCGATATGTTCCTCTTGCAATACTTGAATTTCATCTCCATTGACTTTATACACTTTTTGAACGAAAGCACCACCGTTGTTTTCGTGTATTACGACATAATCTTGCGTAGGTCTTGCAACCGTGATGTCTAGCTCAGCAAATTCATTACCGACACCTTTATAATGTGCGGTGGAACCGTCCGGAAGAAAGTAATCCAAGAGAGATACGTCGGTTAAATTGGCATCCTCGTTCCCATTTTGCTGTTGTGACTTGTCAACGTCCGTTCCATTTTGATTCGTCTCCGATGAGTCAGTCTTACCGTCAATCGACGTAGTAGGCTTGTTTGAGCATCCAGCGAGCACGAGAAGCAGTGCAAACAGTAGAAACGATAGATTGCGTTTCAAAACGAAAACCTCCTTTACTTTGTGTTATTCCCTCAATAATGAAATCTATTCGCAGAAAAATAAAAAATAGGGCAGGGTAAACGGCTCAGCAAACACTTTAATGGTGTAGTGGAACACTTAAAAAACCTTTACACTACATGATTTTTAACCTAAAAACCATTTTGGCAAAAAAACACGAATAAAACAATCAAATCTCAAAATATATGATTAATTTACAAATCTACAAATAAATCCATCTATAAACATATTATATAGTTCTAACGAAACCTGGTTCCAATTAATCCCTATATGCTATAATAATACTCGCATCTCATAATTTGGTATACTATATATATCGCACGTACAGCAATCAAGGAGGGGAAGATCTGTGAAGAGTACTTTTGTAATTCGACAGAGAGCTTTTTTGAAGCTCTATATGCTCAACAAGGCAGAGGAAGGGAATTTGTATGGTTTACAGATGTTAGATGACCTTCAAGATCATTTTAGGGACCTCGGTTACCGTCCAACTAAGTCTGAAGTGTACAAGTCTCTCCATGATTTAC
This sequence comes from Sporosarcina sp. P3, assembly GCF_002743415.1. NCBI lineage: Bacteria > Bacillati > Bacillota > Bacilli > Caryophanales > Caryophanaceae > Sporosarcina > Sporosarcina sp. P3. The sequence goes on along the minus strand of NZ_PDZE01000001.1, from coordinate 265,677 downwards.
TCAACGATGGACTGATTGTCAGACATCCAATCCACAAGCAGGGGACGGAGATGCAGACACTTTATATTTACCGTATAGGAGATCAGGAGAAAGTGAAGGCCTATAAAGATACTATAAAATTCGAGATTGATCGATCCATTTCCTTACTGAACAGAGCACTACAAGATAATTATTCGCGAAAGAGACAATAATATGTGAAGTAGGAGGGACTATTGTTTTAGTGGTTTAACATGATAGTGAACACAACACAATGGCTTCTATACGTCATGTAAATTTATCACTTCTTCGTATCAAACGCAAAAACTCCCTTAGAAGTTTTTCCTTCTAAGGGAGTTGCTATATCAACTACCAATTAAGCTTTTTGACCTTTCCATTCCAAATACTCATCGTACGTCATCATCTTATCAAAGATTGTTCCATCATCATTGATTTCGATTACACGATTAGCAATGGTTTGGATGAACTGATGGTCATGAGATGTGAAGATCATAGCGCCCTTGAACGCGATCAATCCATTGTTAAGTGCTTGGATAGATTCCAAGTCCAAGTGGTTTGTTGGCTCGTCAAGCAACAGAACGTTTGCGCTTGTTAGCATCATTTTTGATAACATACAGCGAACTTTTTCTCCACCTGATAAGACGTTCGGCTTTTTCTTGACTTCTTCACCTGAGAACAACATACGCCCAAGGAAGCCACGCAAGAATGTTTCCGTTTCATCTTCAGGAGAGTATTGACGAAGCCAATCGACTAACGTCGGCTCAGACCCTTCGAAATACTTCGAGTTATCCATAGGGAAGTAGGCACGAGTTGTTGTCACGCCCCATTTAATTACTCCTGTATCGGGTTCAGTTTCTTCAGCTAACATATCTAGTAAAGCAGATTTTGCAAGTGGATTACCGATTAATACAACTTTGTCCTCTTTATTGAGTGTAAAGGTTGCATCTTTGATAAATGTTTTGCCGTCGACTGTTTTTGTGACGTCTTTGATCGTCAAGACATCGTTACCGATTTCGCGGCCAATTGTAAAGTTCACGAATGGATAACGGCGTGAAGAAGGCTTGATATCATCCAACTCGATTTTATCCAATGTCTTTTTACGAGACGTTGCTTGTTTGGATTTTGATGCGTTGGCACTGAAACGTGCGATAAATGCTTGTAATTCTTTTACTTTTTCTTCTTTTTTCTTATTTGATTCTTGGGATAGTTTCAAAGCCAATTGACTTGATTCGTACCAGAAGTCATAGTTACCCGCGTAGATCTGGATTTTACCAAAGTCGAGATCGGCGATATGTGTACATACCTTATTCAAGAAATGACGGTCGTGAGAAACGACTACGACAGTGTTTTCAAAGTTGATCAAGAATTCTTCAAGCCACTGGATTGCTTTGAGATCCAAGTTGTTTGTTGGCTCATCTAGTAGTAGTACGTCTGGTTTGCCGAACAACGCTTGTGCAAGCAATACTTTAACTTTGCTTGATCCGTCAAGCTCTGCCATTGTAGCGTGATGCATACTTTCAGGAACGCCAAGACCTTGGAGGAGTACAGAAGCTTCAGATTCTGCTTCCCATCCGTTCATCTCTGCGAATTCGCCTTCAAGTTCAGCTGCACGCATGCCGTCTTCGTCAGAGAAGTCTTCCTTCATATAAATCGCGTCTTTTTCTTTCATGACTTCATATAGCTCTTTATGACCCATGATGACTAGATCCATTACTACGAATTCTTCATACTCGAAGTGGTTCTGCTTCAGGACAGCCAAACGCTCATCTTTCCCGAGAATCACATTACCTGTTTGGGGTTCAAGTTCACCTGACACAATTTTTACAAATGTTGATTTACCAGCGCCGTTCGCTCCAATTAATCCATAGCAATTGCCTGGATTGAACTGTATATTGACGTCTTCGAATAGCTTGCGGTCGCCGAAGCGAAGACTTAAATTACTAACTGCTAACATAGATAATATCCTCCTAATTTCACAATGTTCCTAGTATACATGAAAATTACGTGAAATGGAATGTTTGAACTAGTACTGTTTACAATTTCGTTTTACGATATAATGAGGGTAGATGTTATATAAGTATCATATATTAAAGGAGTCTTTGTATTGCGCTCTAAAACGACCCAAGTTCTATTATTACTTGCGATTTTTATAGTCGCGCTCAACTTACGTCCGGCAATTACGTCCATCGGTCCGATGCTCGACATTATCCGTGATGATTTGTTGTTATCGAACATTCAAGTCAGTCTCCTGACCGTTATTCCGGTTATTTGCATGGGCGTCTTCGCGATGCTGGCACCGATACTGAATAAAGCAATCGGCTTGAATAAAACGATGTACTTGATGTTAGTGTTACTTGCCGTTTCAACGGGCATGCGGTTTTCTGTCACTTCGTTTAGTGTTTTATTATTGACAGCTTTCATTGCAGGTGTGGCGATTGCTGTCATTGGGCCGTTATTATCCGCATTGATCAAACAATATTTCCCGCTGCATGTCGCTGTAGTCGTTGGAATTTATTCATTTGGCATGGGAATGGGAGCGACGCTGAGTACGGGGTTGACAGGTGTCTTTTATGAAAAAAATCAGTCCTATTCTTTAGCACTTGCTGTTTGGGCGGTCATTGCGATTCTCGGTATCATAGTGTGGGCTATCACTGCTACGCATCCAATTGAAGTGAAGCAAGTGACAGAGCAAACTGTGCGAAAGGGCAGGAATCCTTGGCGCAGTAAACAGGCATGGAGCTTCCTACTCTTTTTTGGGTTACAGACCGCATTATTCTTCTCCGTATTGACCTATCTCGTTCCTATTGCGGTATCGAACGGCATGACGCTTCTTCAAGCAGGGACATTGCTAAGCGGGATGACAATCGTGCAAATCTTCATGAATATTGGATTTCCTATTGTTTTGCAGAAGTTTGCGAGTAGAACACCGGCACTTGTTGGAATCCTGGCTCTCGGTATTGTTTCGATTGGATTAATGTGGACAGCTGATCCGCTGTGGTTTGCCATTGGCGTTCTCGTCATGGGAGTCCCGCTTGGTGGATTATTCCCGATCTGCTTGTTGATGCCGATGGACGCGACAGATACTGCCGAAGAAACAAATTCCTGGACTGCGATGATGCAGACAGGTGGTTTCATTATCGGGGGGATTCTGCCGTTACTGATCGCTTCCTTATACGACTATACAGAAAATCATTACGTGACATTGTTCGTATTTCTTGTTTTATTTGTGGCTATGCTAGTGCTAGCGTTGCAAATCGGTCGGTCCGCCAAGCAAAGCTCGTAACTGGACGCAACCCCTTGTGAACAGAAACGTCCTGATTAACAGGATACACACGGATAATGGAGGAATGAATGCCACATGGACGAACACTTCGACGAACAACAGCCACAACGTAGAAAAAAGAAGCGTAAATTACGCGTTGGCAGAGTTTTTATCACCCTACTATTGCTTTTCACGGTAACGATTTCAGCGTATAGTTACTTTCAATATAAACAAGGTAAAGCTATGACGGCAGGTAGTAAAATTGATCCAGGAGAGTTTCAAGGCGATTTGCTGAATCCACAAGATCCGACGACGGAAAATTATTTATTGCTCGGCATAGACAATGATGGTTCTGGAAAGTATCGCACAGACACCATGATGGTCCTGTCTTGGGATCAAACTGCTGGCACTGCGCATTTGATTTCATTCATGCGAGATATTTACGCACAAATTCCAGGATACCAGTCGTACAAGCTTAATACCGCGTACTACTTAGGCGGAGTCCAAACAGCAAAAGAAACGATTTCAGGGATGTTCAACCTCCCAATCCATCACTATGCAGTCGTAGATTTTGATAACTTCGAATCCATAATGGATATTGCGTTTCCAAAAGGTCTCGAAATGAATGTACAAAATGAAATGTCTGAGAAAATCGGTGTGACGCTAAAACCTGGCGTCCAACGGTTGAACGGTAAGGAGTTACTCGGTTATGCACGATTCCGCGCAGATGATGAAGGCGATTTCGGTCGAGTCAACCGCCAGCAGGAAGTGATTCAAGCCGTAAAGGACGAGCTATTTAGCGTGTCGACTGTTTTGCAAGCACCAAAAGTAGCCGGTGCACTTGATAACTTCATTGAAACGGATCTCACGACGAAAGACGAGCTAACCAAAGTGCTGACAGTTATCGCAAAACGCAAATTGGATCTGCAGACATTACGTATTCCAGTTGAGGGTAGTTACTCCTTTACTTCATACAGCCATGCAGGATCTGTAATCGATATTGATTTAGATAAAAACAGAGAAGCGATCCGTTCATTTTTAGCCACACCGTAACGGATCGAATAAAGGGGGAGTGAAACGTTGAGGCAGCCACCAAAAAAGTCTTCTTTACGAGATTTCTGGTCTATTCCATCGACATCACCTATTGTCGGATTTCTCGGTGGTCAATCTACATTGTTTGTACTGCTTTGTTTATTGTTCATTGGATTGATCATCTTGGTCTTCACTCAAGTTTCATTTATTTTCTATCCAATTAAAGTATTTTTCTCAACTGTCGTTTTGCCAGTAGTGCTCGCGACCATTTTATACTACTTAATGCGGCCGATTCTTCGTTTTTTAGAAGAACGTTTACGCATACCACGCGTTTATGGGATTTTGATCCTCTTATTGGCAACTGCTGGTTTACTAACATTAGTGATTTTCTTAGTGTTACCGTTCCTGCGTTTGCAGACGATTAATTTATTCGATGAATTTCCTCAGTATTTCAAACAGTTGATTTTGGACATGGATAATTTTTTCAAGAACTCTATTTTCGCTCCGATCTATCAAGGATTCAACTTTAACGTCAATAGGTTCCTTGACTCCGGCTTTGAAAGCATCGGCAAATTCTTCACGGAAACGATAGGCGGGATCGCTTCAGGCGTAACATCATTCGTTTCCGCACTTACTGGAATTATCTTAAGCATTGTCACCGTGCCGCTCATTCTGTTTTATTTACTGAAGGACGGTGAAAAGTTACCGCAAACGATTTTGCGTATGTTGCCACCACGTTTACGTGACGATGCAGCAATCATTTTCCGCGATGCGGATAGACAAATCAGTGCGTATATACAAGGTCAGATTTTAGTGGCAATTGCGATTGGGATCATGGTATCGATTGGCTTCTTAATTATTAAAATGAAGTATGCATTGTTGCTTGGGGTTCTTGCGATGTTCACGAGTATTGTGCCCTATCTTGGACCCGTGATTGCGATCACACCTGCAGCTATAATTGCGATGGTGACGTCACCATTCATGCTCGTGAAGTTGGCGATTGTGTGGACGATTGTACAAGTGATCGAAGGGAAATTTATTTCGCCTCAGATCATGGGGAAATCACTGCATATCCACCCAATTACCATTATCTTTGTTTTATTGACGGCCGGCTCGCTGTTTGGCGTAGCTGGGGTCATTCTCGGGATTCCTGCCTATGCGTTGCTAAAAGTGGTTGCGGCTCATGTATTTTATTTGTTCACGTTACGATATAACCGTTTTGAGACGCAGGAAGAGATGTATTATGAGGCAGATTCGCTTGAAGAATATTATGAGAAGGATAGAGAGTAACCCGCCGTCTACTAGGTGGGTTACTTTTTTCGTAGATATGCTTCTTGGGGATTTTAAGACTTCATTCGAGTGATGGACTGAGGTAGTTACGATTTTTTAATTATGTGTGCTGAGGCTAATGAGCGGATACAGGTCTTGATAGAGCGTTGTAAGAAAAGTATGAGCGGTTACGGAACGTGATAGAGCAGTTGGCTTTGGCCATAGAGCGGTTATGTACGAACTATGAGCGATTAGACGAATTATTGAGCGAAACCTGTGTCAAATCACAATTCATTGTGCCAACACCTATACCGTCTCATACAAAATAGTCCCAGTCTTCGTTAAGTCATAGCCACCCATCGTAGCTAATTTCTCTTTGAACGAAGCGGAGTTCAGTGTTTCGACTAGAAGTTCACGCAACTTTTCGTTTTCAGCCGTTTTGATCAGCACCAAGTCATACTGTTCCTGAATCAATGGGATGAAGTCCACGTCGATCAATCGAGCGGTTTTCTCGATTCCCACACCTACATCTGCCTGACCAGATGCGATACGTGACGCTACAGCCAGGTGATTTAACTCCTCGTCGTCATAGCCTGTAATAGAAGGGGCTGTAATCCCTGCGAGTTGTAGTTGTTCATCCAGCAAAACACGGGCTCCTGAGCCTTTCTCGCGGTTCACAAGGCGAATGCCTGACTGTCTAAGGTCTGACCAGTTTTGCAAATGCTTTGGATTACCTTTTTGTACATACAACCCAGCCTTTCTGCCGAGTAAATTGACGACCATATAAGAGCGTCCAGTCAGCAGTCGTTTAATATATGGCAAATTATACTCACCAGTTTCTCCGTCGAATAAATGTGTGCTGACGATGTCGGCTTGTCCTTGATACATTTTGATCAAGCTGTTCAAGCTACCGGAAAATGATCGCAACGGTCGATAGAGTCCTGATTCTTCTATATGGCTGGCTATGATATCCAAACTCAAATCTTGTCCACTGATGATGATAGGGTTGTCATGTGTAGATTCTGCCGTAGTAGTGTGTGGAGTCTCTAAATTCGAGGACACTGTAGCCGGTTCGCCACCGCTTTTTAGTCGTTCTTTATACGCTGTTAAATCTACGGCATCGACACGCATTTGACGTCCTACGCGATAAGCACGGATTTCTCCCTTTTTAATGATGTCATACACCGTTAATTTGGATACTTTCAATAATTGAGCGATTTCATCGGTTGTATAGGAAATAGTATTTTCTAGATTTGTCATGTCTCAACCCTCCATGAATAATACATCTATCTTCTAACAGATCATCCACAATTGCAAAATTGACAAGCTTTATAAAGCATAATATGATGACTTTAGATATAACTAGTTATGTTTATTTATATCTAGTTATAAGTAGCAAAAAGGCTGGAGGGATACATACTGAAACGGATGACGAATTCCATTTTATTCATTGTATTAGCCGTTTTTCTGGCAGGATGTTCAGATACGAATGAAACTGAACATAGAGAGTCGGTTAATCAGAAGACTCCTACAGTTGAACTATTAATTTCTGCTGCGGCTAGTTTGACAGATGCATTAGAAGAATTAAAAGAGCCTTTTGAAAAAGCGCATGAAGGCATTACGGTTACATACAACTTTGGAAGTTCAGGAAAATTGGCAAAGACTATTGAAAACGGAGCACCGTCTGACGTGTTCTTGTCTGCGAGTTCAAAAGACATGAATGACATGGAAGATAAAGGGTTACTCATCAATGAATCAAGAATAGATTTCACTGAAAATGCACTCGTATTAATTACACATCAAGATTCTGATCGGACAATTTCTTCATTTAAAGAAATAGATCCAGCAGCGATGGATCATTTGGCGATGGGTGAGCCTGAATCAGTGCCAGTTGGCCGCTATACGAAAGAGACATTTGAGAGCTTGGATCTCTGGAATTCTTTGCAAGATAAATTAGTTCTTGGCTCAGACGTACGTCAAGTACTGACACATGTGGAAATGGGTAACGCAGATTATGGTGTCGTGTATTCCAGTGATGCATTCGTTTCGGATGATGTAAAAGTCTTGGCAGAAGCAGATGCTGACTGGCATGAGCAAATCGTGTATCCAGGCGCTGTCGTAGCCGAATCCAAGCACCAAGATGCAGCGCAACTATTTCTTAATTATTTGACTAGTGACGAAGGGAAAGAAACGCTACAGAAGTTTGGATTCAAGTAAAGTAAAGGGGGAGGAGGCGCGCTGGATATGGATTATTCACCTTTACTATTATCTCTGAAAGTAGCTGCTATCTCCACTTTCTTCGTTTTTGTAGCAGGTGTGTTCATTGCGTATTTACTTGCAAAGCGTGATTTTTTCGGAAAAAGTATATTGGAAGCTTTGTTTTTATTGCCACTCGTATTACCACCGACCGTTGTTGGCTTCGGTTTACTCATTTTATTCGGGAAAAAGGGCTGGATTGGCAGTTGGTTGCTCGAATGGTTCGATTTCCAAATCGTTTTTACGTGGATCGGTGCTGTGATCGCTTCAATTGTCGTATCCTTTCCTTTAATGTATCAAAGCGCAGCGGCCGCGTTTGAAAGTCTCGATGAACGATTATCGAATGCTGCACGTACGATGGGCGCTTCAGAATGGCGCGTGTTCTGGTCAGTCGTATTTCCACTCGCTTGGCCAGGGTTACTGGCAGGATTGGTTCTGTCCTTTGCTAGAGGCCTCGGGGAATTCGGTGCAACATTGATGTTGGCAGGGTATATACCGGGTAAAACCGACACCATTCCGATGGCGATTTATTTTGCCGTAGAGTCGGGACAAATGGAAAAAGCGACATTTTGGGTCGTTATCATCATTACATTCGGATTTAGTTTGATTTTGTGGGTGAATTGGTGGAGCAAGCGAAATATTAGACGTTTTACAAAATCTTGAGTCTAAGGGGGAAATGACATGCTGCATGTGGAAATCAATAAACCACTCGCGCATTTTGAGATGAACATTCATTTTACAATGCGCAATGAAATCCTAGTGTTAGTCGGTCCATCTGGCTCTGGTAAAACAACGATTTTGAACTTTATTGCAGGGCTTGCACAGCCGGATCACGGACTGATTCGTTCAAATGAATGCACGTTTTTTGAAACGGGTGAAAAGCCGTTGCCCGCTCGCGAACGGCAAATCGGCTATTTATTTCAAGACTACGCATTATTTCCGCATATGACAGTGGAGAAAAATATTTGGTTTGGTGTGAGCAAGAATGAACGAAAAGAAAGCAATGAAATGATTTACCAGTTGCTTCAAGTACTAGGTATTGAACATTTATTGCAGAAGTATCCACATCAAATTTCAGGCGGAGAAAAACAACGTGTAGCACTAGCCAGGGCACTGGCTACACAGCCTTCTGTGTTACTGCTAGATGAACCGTTGTCCGCACTCGATAAAGAAACGCGGAAACAGTGCCAAGATGAGCTCTTACGTTTACATGCCATGTGGAACATTCCATTCATTGTTGTGACACATGATCTTGAGGAAGCAGAACGCCTCGGTGATCGCATAATATACCTTCATCAAGGGCAAATAATGGATGAAAAGTGGCGAAAACATGTAGTTTCCATGTAGTAAAACGTACAAAGCTCTGGTTTCATTTCAGAGCTTTTTTATGTTTTGTGTAATCGATGTAGAACCGCTATAATTCATAGTAACCGACTAATATAAAAATGGGTTTACTAGTAGATAGGAGTTAAAATCATGGGCAAGCAACTGAATGACCGGAAAGCACAGCATATTCAAATCGTGTTGGATGAACACGTGACTGGAAATGCGATTACGACAGGTTTGGAGCAGTATGAATTTCTGCATAATGCTTTACCTGAATTATCATTTGACGACATCAATATAGAGCAAAGTTTTTTTAAAAAATCATGCAAAACACCTTTTTTAGTCAGTTCGATGACGGGTGGTGCAGATTTTGCGGAAACGATTAATCGGAATCTGGCACTTGCTGCGGAACAAAGAGGCTGGGCTCTGGCATTAGGTTCGACACGTGCTTTAATCGAGAGCAAAGCATTCCGACCTTCTTTTGCATTACGAAAATACGCTCCAACAGTACCCATTATTGCGAATTTAGGCGCTGTACAGTTAAATTATGGATTCTCCGCAGAGGAATGTCGCCAAATTATCGAGTATACCGATGCAGATGCGTTAGTTTTACACATTAATATTTTACAAGAAGTTATTCAGCCTGAAGGAAATACGAATTTCGGTAATTTATTATGTAAAATTGAGAAGCTGTGCAATGAATTAACGGTCCCTGTCGGTATTAAAGAAGTTGGATGGGGAATAGATGGTCAAACTGCTAAGAAACTTCTAGACATCGGTGTGTCGTTCATTGACGTTGCTGGAGCAGGAGGGACGTCTTGGAGTCAAGTAGAAAAACATCGTACGACGTCGATCAAACAGCAAGCAGCTGAAGCGTTCAGTGAATGGGGAATTCGAACGGCAGACTCACTACAGCTAGTTACACCTCATATGAGCGATAAATTATTAATCGCAAGTGGTGGACTTCATACAGGTGTCGACGCTGCAAAATGTCTCGCATTAGGTGCAGATTTTGTCGGTTTTGGTCGAGCGATTTTAGAAGAAGCTACTAAATCAGCTGAAAGTGTTTTCCAGACAATGGAAGTCCGTGAGCTAGAATTACGTATGGCGATGTTTGCAACAGGTTCTGCGAATATCCAGGCGTTACAACAAACGGATCGATTACTAAAGATTAACTCGTGAATATAGCATTTACGAGTTTTTCATATCTAAGGAGGAAATAATTATGTGGAAATTAGTAAATGGTAAAATGATTCAAACTACAGATGAAACACGGATTAAATTCCGCACGAATATCAGTCAAGAGATTTTATTGCAGTTAGAAGAATTATCTGAAGTGCATGATACATACAGCAATTATTTATTAGAAAATGGATTGCGGAACGTATTAGCTGCAGGAGTTATTGAGTACGACAAAAATTTGCGTCCAAAAGATCGAATTCAATATAAAACAACGTATGACCAAGAATTATTGGAATCCGTTAAGCAGTTGGCAAAAGATCATAAATTATTCATTAACGATGTCATTGAGTACAGTGTAGGACATATTGATTTTACAGACATCAAAACTAAAGATCATAAGAATCGCTTAGAAAGCTAGTGCGAGAAGGATACATGGTGAGTAGAATATGTATAGAACGTAGAACGCCCCGAACATAATATAAATTATAGGAAGTAATGTTTCACTTGTAAGTATACTTGCGATAGTGAGATATCAGCGGTTTTTTTGCTGAATTTCACGCTCATCTTATTATAATGACTTAACCAGTTCATTTCAATGTTTTGGATATGTACGCGTTTGCTGTTCTTTTTCATGTGTATATACTATGTTATGTTTCATTCCTTCACTGAGTTTTGTATGCGGTTTTACTATGTCGACAATCAATCTTACCAGATGAACTGAACCAGCTTTTTCATTGTGTCGTTTGTTTGGCTTTTAACATGCTGATCCATCGTTCTTCATGCTAGTTATCCTTTTTCCAAAATTAACTGATCCCTTCTCATATTGATTTAATGGGTATATCGTAGATGTCCTTTATGTGGTCCCTAATCGCCTTCCTTGATTGCTGTTCGTGCGATAAATATGGCGTATTCTGTTATGTGGTGCGAGTAGATATGTCTTGGACAAGGATTATTTGGAACCAGGTTTCTTGGGAATATTAAATATGTTTAGTTCTTTCCTTCAATATGATCCTGATTACCATTACTTTTATAGTGTTTGTATGTTCATTTTTTGTTATAGGAAGCCTGGCTTATTGAAACTTCAGCAACCTTGCTGCCTAACAAATCAGTTAATCATTATAAATAATGCGTAGCTTAACGAACATCTTGCTCTATATGCTTTATACAGGACCTTAATGTTTACGTTCTTTATTAGACAGATCTTAGATGAGTTATCGAGAAAAACTTTGCTTTCTTTTCTTCAGTGAGTTAATAAATCATCTGAAACCGTTATTTTTGCGTAAAGTATTCTTGTTGTTCCCTATCCCCTGTCCTTGATTACTGTTCGTGGAATATTTATAGTTTGTTGATGTATATGATGCGAAGCAAGTAATGTAACAAGGATTATTTGGAACCAGGTTTCGTAAGATTATATAATGCGTAATTATTTGCTTTTTATTCACAACAAAAGCAAAGCTCGACAAAATCTGAGCTTTGCTTAGTATACCTTATATAGCGTCTGTATGTTCGCTTTTTAACGAAATATATTTTTTTGTTTTTGTGTTAACAGATTTCAACTTACATGTTTACTATTATGCCGCCTTAGTTTAACCAATTTTTCATCTTTTTATAGACGGTTTGTGACGGCAACGCTCCGCCTCGTTCAATATTGCTTATATAGGAGGTTGAAATATTCAATTCATCGGACACTTGTTTCAGTGTCAGGCCACGAGTGATTCGACATTCTTTAAAATCACTACCGATGTTTTGGCAGATTTCTTCTTTCGTTTGGATTAAAGTAAATTTGTTTGGCACCTTGGTGGATTTCTTTCTCTCGATTGGCTCATAATAGCTCACAATCTCGTCAGGCGGCGCGATGATGATTGTAGCATCTAACCAAATACGCAACCATCCTTTTTTCGACATATGGTCTTCATCCCATTGATTGTATTGCCAAAATGTAATGATGCCTTCTTCTTCAAGTAGATCAAGAGCTTTCTCCAGACGATCGCGAATGCGTGATGGAGCTTGTGAGTCGGCTTGTAGTCCTATTTTCTCGAGCAATGTACGGATTTTATGAGGCTGCAAGTAACTTGCTTTGCGTGCTTGTGTACGCCAACGCCAACTAATATACCGAATGAGCTTTTTCTCCCATTTACGTTGGTATGGATTGAATTCGATTGCTTGATTTGGTAATAGTTTTATCTGTCTAGCAGATCCCAGTAAAAAATGATCAAATACTTCTCCGATCATGACATATAAACGCTCAGGCAGTGGTTCTTCAGTAAATCGGAACAAACTTCCATCTTCATTTGTGAAATGAAACGCGCGCCCTTGTATCTTCTTGTTGACGGGTTTACCTTGTTCATAGACTACTACGCTATCTAGTTCGAGCCATAGTGATTGTATAACGGAAAGCGCTTTCATCACTTGGATGCGTTGTTCTTTTTCGTAACCACCTCTTCGCCCGGTTCCTCCAAGTTTATGTTTGAGTCCACGGATTGTCAGTAGATCATCAAACCGAATTTCTACTCGGACTTCCGACTGCGGGGATTGTGCCAAATACAAATGACATAGCGAATCTAGTACATCGACATCGACTTCGGATAAGGCGCAGGCATAGTTATGCAGCAGAGTCATGTGGCTGGCTGTCTGATCTTCTTCGTTCGGAAGTAATTGCAGAGAACCCGTTAATCTAGTGCCTTGAATGGTGGCTCGCGGCCATTGATTAGACTCACAAACGAATTTCTGGTTAGAAATTGCTTCGGTAATAAATTGATACACCACATTACTCATGACGATCAGATTATTCGTTTTTGCTGTGGCTTCGATAGGTTGATGTATGGAAAATTGTGCGCTAACTCCGAGTAATTCATTAATCTGCTCCATTGAGTTTCTTTCCGATTCAAACTTCGCGAGTATTTCGGACACCATTTTTTCAATATAGATATTGACATCAGAAGTAAATGTATTTAAAAAGCTATCGTTAGAAGTGAAACTTGCGCTCATTTTTTCGAGGAATAATGCATTTAGCTCTTCTTTGTCAAGAGTGTTCAGCATATCATAACCATGCTTTACGATTAACTCGTTGACGGTATAATTCTTCAAATAAGTTCTATACCATGTGCTGAATACATTCCAGGAATTCTCATCATTGAGTCCGACGTGTGCACGCAGCATTTTATCGTATTTATCATATAATTTATTAATAATTTCCCATTTGAGTGTTGGCTTATTCGCAAGCAATGGTGAAAGATGACTCTCATAGGTTCTAAAAAATTTGGCGATCATGAATTCTGTCGCCTTTGCGAGTAGTTCACGCCTCGCATCTACGCGCATCTTGAAAAACAAGTCCACATTTTCATCGTAGTGTTGCTGACGGACGACGAATGTCTCATTTTTCACTCTCGGGAAAATGCGGTTGGCGTCCACTTTTTTTCGTACGTTTTCAGATGGGAAGTTCAGTAAGTAATTATAATCGAAAAAGTTTGGTTGACGGTCATGAATGATGATCACTTGGAAGCGGTCGATTTTATTTGCAATCGTTTGATGGTGGAGTAGTTCGTAGTTCGTATCGTTCAACAGTAAATCGTAATTGATCAAAAATTATCCCCCCGATAAACCGTAAGTTTCAAGTAGTATATCATGAGTTTACAGAATTATCTATACACCTTTGCGATAATAGAGTAAGCGAATTAGGCAAAACAGCCCGTACAGTTCACGAATTGAACTGTACGGGCTGTTTACATTTAGGATACAAGTGAACCTTCTAACTTGATTTCTTTTATTAGTAACGGAAGAACTTCGAACAAGTCCCCGACGATTCCGTAATCTGCCATGTTGAAAATATTCGCTTCCGCATCACTGTTAATGGCAACAATTACTTTAGAGTTCGACATGCCGGCCATGTGCTGAATAGCACCCGAGATGCCTACTGCAATATAAAGGTCTGGCGTCACGACTTTACCCGTTTGGCCGATTTGCAAGGAGTAATCACAATAATCTGCGTCACACGCGCCACGTGATGCCCCTACAGCGCCGCCGAGCAGTTCTGCTAGCTCATACAAAGCCTTGAAGCCTTCCGCGCTTTTAACGCCACGTCCGCCAGCGATGACGATCTTTGCTTCGGATAAGTCGACGCCTTCCGTTTTCTTGCGAATAACTTCTTTGACAATCGTACGTAAGTCTTTAACATCCACTTCTTTTGCCATGATATCGCCTGTACGGCTCGTGTCACGCTCGATGGCTGATATATTATTCGGACGAATCGTTGCGAAAAGAACCCCTTCGTCTTTAATGATTTTCTTCTCGAATGCCTTACCGGAGTAAATCGGTCTAGTGAAAACGACTTGGCCATCTTCTTTTCCGATTGCCACGGCATCCGATATCAACCCGAGCTCTAAGCGACTTGCGATTTTAGGCGTTACATCTTTACCGATAGATGTATGCCCCATGATGATCGCGGATGGATTTTCTTCTTGCATCACTTCCATCATGACTTGCCCATAACCTTCCGAAGTATAGTTGCTTAAATTCGTATGAGCTACCGTAATCGCTCGATCGGCACCATGCTGAATCATTTCATTAGCTGGTGTTTGTAAATCACTGTCACCCATGACCAATGCTATAATTTCCGCATCGCCATCCAGTTGTTTCGCGGCTGCGATGGTCTCATAACTTACTTTTCGTAGATTTCCTTGTTGCAATTCACCAATTACTAGTATTTTTTCACTCATAATAAAACCCCTTTCCATTTCAAAGCTCACTTACATTACTTTCGCTTCATTTCTCAATAAATCGACCAACTCTTTCACTTGGCCTTCTGTTTCTCCTGCCAGAATACGTCCCGCTTGTTTTGTAGGTGGCAAAAACACTGCAATGGTTGCCGTCTTAGCTGCTACGTCGTCCTCATCGAGATCTAGATCATCTAGCTCTAGTTGCTCAAGAGGCTTCTTTTTCGCTTTCATAATACCTGGTAGTGAGGTATATCTCGGCTCATTCAATCCTTGCTGGCATGTAACTAGCACGGGAAGTGATACTTCAATTCTCTCTAGATCGCCTTCTACGTCTTTTTCGACTGTCGCTAGTCCGTCAACGATTTCTAGTTTGACAATTGTTGTGATGAATGGCATATCCAGACGCTCAGCAAGACGAGGACCGACTTGACCGCTTGCCTCGTCGATCGCGACATTGCCAGCGAGAATTAGATCTGCCTCGCGTTCTTCGAAGAATTTCTCGAGAATTTTCGCTGTCGTAAACTGATCACCTTCGTCCAGGTCGTCATCCGTGTTGATCAGTACCGCATGATCGGCTCCCATGGCTAGCGCTGTGCGTAGCTGTTTCTCCGAGTCCTGATCGCCAATGGTTACGACGGTTACCGTACCACCGTGCGCGTCACGCTGTTGGATGGCTTCTTCTACGGCGTATTCATCGTATGGATTAATAATGAACTCTGCACCGCTTTCATCGATTTGGCCACCTGACACGGAAATGGCTTCTTCCGTGTCGAATGTTTTTTTCAGTAAGACATAAATATTCATAGTAAAGACTCCTCTCTGTACACAACAGCAAATTTATTTGATTTCTTCAATATTTAAAGGCTTCGGAATGATTTTCGTCCCGAGTAAATCGTTTTCATTCGTATGGATTCCAGGAATAGTCCGCGGAATCAACGGCAAGAACAACAAGGCGATGACGACGAAGCCCATGATGACCCAGGAAGTACTGACTACTGCACCGACGTTGTTACCACTTGCACTGAAGATCGAGAAAGCGACTAAAGCAAAAGAGGCGCCCAATCTTTGTGCTATGCTTTCAATCACTGTATTCGTAAACGTCACGACGTTCATGCGTTCTATTGACGCTTCTGAAACGATCAAGCCTTTCACTGCAGGCGTTTGGAAACCGACCCCTATTCCGATCAGGCTCATGGAGATGAACAAATAGATGAACGGTGTCGTCAGGGTAACGAAGTTCAACATGATAATTCCCGAAGCAAATACGAGAATTCCTGAGCCTATAATCGTTCGAGCTGAAAGTTTCTTCAAAATTCTTCCGCTGAAATACGCCGCGACCGATGTACCAAGGAATACCGCCATCTGTAAAAACCCGACCGTCGTGGCCGCTTTACCTTGGACGTTCTGGACGAAGAAGGTCAATAAGTACATGATGCCTGTGTACCCGAGGAAAATGAATACGGCAATTGTCGTCGGAACCCAGAAATTACGGTTCACCGCATACTTCAAATCAAGCAATGGTGCCTTTTGTTTCTTCTCAACAAAAATTAAAATAATCAACGCTGCCACGAACACTAGCAATGAAGGAATCCACATACCCGATTCAATACCAAAGCTGTTGATGAATGTTGGAATCGTTAGTAGTCCTAGTAACAGTGTGATAACGAAAGCCAATCCTAGAACATCCAACTTCTTTCGTGCCTGTACTTTGACATGTGGGACAAAAGCGAAGAGCGCAATTCCTACTCCGCCAAGAACAGCAGTGAACATAAAGCTCGCTTGCCAGTTGGCTGTATCGACGATCATGCCACTGATAATTGGCCCGAACACTGAACCGATCGTAATGAATGCCGCAAATGTTCCAATCGCTTTCGCGCGCTGGGTACCGACCATGAACTTTCCAGCGTAGGCAATTCCCGATGGCGCAATCGCTGCTCCAGAGATTCCCTTGAAGAACAATCCAAGAACGAGCACCCAAAATGAAAAGGAAAACGCGACAAGCAGTGAACCGATCACCATAAAGATCCCACCGATTAGGATCACGATCTTTAATCCGAATGAATCACCGATCCATCCGAGCAATGGCTGGAAACCTGTCAATCCGATAGCCAAACCAAGTTGCATCCACACTGCGTAGCCCGGCGTCAGATTAAATTCCGCTATCATATGTGGATAGGCTGGAAGATGGGTCGCTAAACTTAACATAATAAAGAACGCTCCGAAACTTATGAACAAAAAACCTCTATTAATCGATTGATCCTTCAATGCCGCTTCATTCATATAGTGGCCTCCCTTTATCGATGTTGTACTAGTTTTTACGCTTTATTATGTCAAATCTAGCTGTGATGTGAAAAATCTGCAGAAGGAGTTTTCAGCATGCTTGGCGCAAAACCGAAGCTCTCCCGCCACAGATCTTATCGTTCCTAGTGGACTACCTGATATTGATAACACACGCTTTTTCCTGTGAATAATCGAGAATCGAGTCCGTACCGTACCCACTTTCCTTTACACCGCTAAACGGCAGATCTGCTCCGACTCTAGCGTACGTATTCACCCATACGTTGCCCGCTTGGAGTTGATCGACCATTCGGTGAGCGAGACCCAAGTTCTGTGTCCAAACCCCCGCCGCTAAACCGAAGTTCGTGTCATTGGCAATGTGAATCGCTTCTTCTTCTGTATCGAACGGAATCGCAACCGCCACCGGACCGAAAATTTCTTCACGGGCAAGTTTCGTGCTGTTATCCACTACCTTCACGAGCGTAGGTTGCACCCAGTAGCCGTTCGCATATTCCGGCTGACCAGGTAGAACGGCTTCCCCGCCATACTGTCCGCCAAAGACGATCTCGTAGTCGTCTTTTGATGCCTCGTCGATATAGCCGCAGACTGACTTGAATTGTGCTTCATTAGCGATCGGTCCCATTGTATTCGTCGTATCTAGCGTATTGCCGTGCTTGACGAATTCTTTGTCTGTCATCAACTCTTTCAAGCGGTTGATCACTTCATCATAAATGGAACGCTGGATTAACATACGTGACCCACCTACACAAATTTGACCGGAGTTTGGCGTGAAGATTCCGTTGATCAAACCGTAAACCGCTTCCTCGATATTCGCATCTTCAAAGACGATATTCGGTGACTTCCCACCCAGTTCAAAGATCAGTGACTTCGGTGAATGAGCAGTAGCTTTTGTGATTCGTTCCGCTGTGGCCTTAGAGCCAGTCAAACTCACTTTATTCACTTCTTCGTGGCTGACGAGATAATCCCCGATTTCGCGACCCGCCCCCGAAATAACATTGAGCACACCTGGAGGTAAGATGTGTGAAATTAATTCCCCATAGCGTAGAGACCCAACCGCTCCACTTTCTGCTGGCTTGATCACGACCGTATTTCCTGCTGCAAGTGCATAGGCCGCTTTGATCGTGAATGTGAACAACGGTGCATTCCAAGGTAAGATGCCAACGACTACTCCGTATGGCTTTCGTACAGTGTATCCAAAATCTCCCGTTCCCATTTGTACGGTACGGCCTTGCGCACCTACTAATGTGGCTGCACCTGCCGCGTCGTACCAAACTTGCTTGAGTACTTCTGCGAGATAACCATATTCGTCGAGCACCCAGCCGTTGTTGCGCGTCTCGAGTGCCAGTAGCTCCGATGCATGATCGGAAATCATATCCCCGATCTTGCGCATATAATCGCCGCGTGTACGTGCCGGTAGATTCGACCAGTCTTCAAATGCTCCGCGCGCCGCCTGGATGACGAGTTCCGCGTCTTCTTTCTTACTGGACGGAATCTTTGCCCACACTTCGCCTGTTGACGGGTCGATACTGTCCGATACAGCCCCGTCTTGCGCTTGTACGGTCTTGCCGTTGATGATGTTACCGTATGTCGTCAATTTGGATTTCTCAGATACGTTTGTCATATAGTTTCCTCCTTCAATTTACCAGCCTAGTGAAGCGACTACTTTTTCTTGATAGAAAGGGGTGGAGCCTACATACTGATCATAATAGCGCGCGCGCTTCACGTATAAATGGCAATCGATTTCTTCAGTGAATCCGATTCCGCCGTGGATTTGAATATTATGTGCCGAGACTTCGATGAATTTCTCCGTCGCATATGTACGGGCGCTATATACTGCTGCTTCTCGGTCGGATTCGTCCGTATCCACTACCCAGTTGGCATAATGGCTCAGTGAACGAGCAATTTCCAAATTCACTTTCATGTTGACAATACTGTGTTTGATCGCTTGGAAGCGGCCGATCGCTTGGCCAAACTGCTCGCGAATCTTCGCATATTCGTTCGCCATCTGGACGACCTGCTCCATTGCCCCGACGATGTAGGAACTAAGTGCAGCATTAAAGTATAATAAACCTTCTTGAAGCTGCGTCCAGCCTTTGTCCAGTTCCCCTATAATTTGATTTTCTTCAATGACGAAGTTGTGGAATTCAACTTTCGACACATGTTTGGATTCATCAAAGGATGATTGTTTTTCGATCTTCATTCCTTCTGTCTTATCGATGAGCACAAGTGATAGTCCGTCTTCTTGATCTTCCTCGTTTGTGCGTACGAGTACGAGGAACGCATCCGCAAGTTCCGCTTCGGGTACAAGCGTCTTCGTACCGTTGAGCACGTACTGTCCGTCTTGTTGCACCAATGTACAGTGGATACCAGCTGGTGAGAAGTCATTGAAAGGTTCCAATGCCGCGAATGAAATCCATTTTTCTCCCGAAGCGATCGCTGGCAAATCGTGTTGCTTTTGCTCCTCTGTTGCATATTTCTTGAGGATCGGTACTGCTAGCGCGGAAGTTTCCATGAACAAGCCAGGTACTAATGAACGTCCCATCTCTTCAAACGTCGGCACGAGATCAAGTGCCTCGAGGTCCATACCGCCATATTCTTCAGGAATATTGATGCCGCTGCATCCGAGTTCAGCCAATGTCGTGTACACTTTCTTCAAGCTTTGCGGGTTGTCATCGATCATTTCCCGAGCTATTTGTGTGCCACCGAATTTATCTAGCATTTTGCGAATATGTCCCCGAAACATTTCTTGCTCTTCTGTTAATGAAAAGTCCATATTTCATCCCTCCTACTCTATTAACGTCCCATGTCTTTTGGCAATCCCAGGACCCGCTCGCCAATCGTATTGCGTTGTACTTCACTCGTACCGCCACCGATGGTCTGTCCGAATGAGGCTAGGAATAAATGTTGCCATTTCGGATCGGCTACAGCGTCTTTATCAACTAACACGCCCTGATGTCCTTGAATTTCCACTGCGAATGCCGAAAGTGCTTGGTTAAGCTCGGTTACGACCAACTTATCGATGGATGTTTCCGCACCAGGCTGGCCGTTCTTAATCGTAGTCGTCAAGTTTTTATAGTAATTCAAGAGTGATCCACGTACGCGAGCGTAGAAACTCGCCAATTTTTGTCGGATGGCAGGATTTTCGATCAATGGTTTGCCATTCACTTTATACTGCTGTGCCAGTTCCACCGTATCGTTGAATTGTTTTTCGAGTGTGAAGAGTTCTGCCCCGATCCCTGTACGCTCATGAAGCATCAAAGCGATCAATACATGCCAGCCTGAATCCACTTGTCCGACGATATCCGCATTCGTCGCTACAGCGTCTGTCATATACACTTCATTAAATTCTGAATGTCCATCCATCTGAACAATCGGCAGTGTTTCGACGCCCGGCTGGTGCATATCCATCATGAACACCGTAATACCGCGGTGTTTCTTTTCTGGGTGCGTACTCGTTCGTGTCAGTAGGAAACATTTATCCGCCACGTGACCAAAACTTGTCCAGACTTTCTGGCCATTGATGAGCCAGCGATCGCCGTCTTTTACCGCACGTGTTTTCAGGCCTGTTAAATCCGATCCTGCGCCCGGCTCTGAATAGCCTTGACACCATATTTCTTCACCCGTTAGGATTTTCTTCAAATATCTCTCTTTTTGTTCATCTGTTCCAATGTCGATCAACGTAGGGCCTACCATATGGATCCCGATATAGTTGATAAGTGGCGGTGCTTTGACACGTACCATTTCCTGATGGTAGATGATTTCTTCCATGAGGCTAGCGTCGCGTCCACCGTATTCTTTCGGCCAAGCGATGGCAGCCCATCCGCCTTCGTACAATGTATGTTGCCATGCGCGTAACACACGGGAATATTCATCCAAGTCCTCTGGTAAGTCGCGCTTGCCTTCAAGCCACCCTTCAGGTAGGTTCGCTTCAAGCCATGTTCGAAGTTCGGTTCTAAATTTTTCTTCTTTTTTCGTAAAAGAGAAATCCATACTCGTTCATCCTTTCTATCTCATCCATCGATCAGTTGGTAGCCGGAATCCACTGTGGCAATGCACGGTCTTCTGTAATATCGACCCATGTCATGCGAATGGGCATGCCGATCTCCAAATCTTTTTCCTCGCACTTCAAGATGTTGCCCATAATTTTTACTTCCGGCACTTGATCGAGTTGTCCGAGTGCGATAATGGTTGGCAACTCATCTTGGAAGCCCGGTAGGAATGGACGGTAGGACACTACATACGAGTAGACAGTAGCTGTAATGTCGTCGCCCAACTGTTCAAAGCGGACATTTGCACTTCCGCACTTGGCGCACGTAGGGCCTGGTGGTTGTGAATAGGCTTGACAGTCATCACATTTTTGCAGAGCCAGTTGATGTTGGTCTGCCGCGTCCCAGTACGGAGCATTATCTAGATCCTTTAATGGAATCGGTTTTTGGTAAGCCGTCGTTGCTTGTGTCATAGTTATTCCTCCTAGTTTCGTAAGATCATGGCGCCTGCAATATCGGGTCCCGCCCAACCGGTACAAATACCGATCTTGCAGTCTTCTACTTGGCGGTCGGTTCCTTCATAGTCATAGCGTAGCTGTCTGACGATTTCAATCGCATTATTCATTCCATGCGTGTATCCTTCTGACAACATGCCGCCCGCTGTGTTAGTTGGCAATTTCCCGCCCATCTTTAAGTTGCCCTCTGCAACGAAATCTCCTACTTCTCCGCGTTTCGCAAATCCATAGGCTTCAAGCTGTCGCATTACAACCCAGCTGAAACAGTCATAGATGGAAGCCACGTCGATATCGTCTGGTGTGACACCCGCGTTTTCGTAGAGCTCTTCCGCTACATAATCGGAGGCGACTTGATCAATATCATTCCAGTAGTGCGCGTGTGGGTGACATTGGCGTGCAGACATACCCATGATATAGACGGGTTTTGACGTACAGTCTTGTGCTTTTTCAGCAGAAGTGACGATGATCGCATTGCCTTCATCGAGCTCGAGGCATGAATCATGGATATTGAATGGAGAACTAATATCCGGTGTAGCGAGATAGTTTTCCATCGTTAACGGTTTACCGTGCAGAAACGCTTTCGGATTACGTTGTGCATGCTCATAGAAACTCAAGCAGACATGTCCGAGATGTTCTTTCGTAATACCTGTTTCATGCATGTGACGCGTCGCGTACATGCCGAACCATTGTGATGGGCTCGCTGATCCGTATGGAATAACGAAACTTCCGCCAGCTAGTGCCCCTTGCAGCATATCCGGGTCATACCCTCGGCCTACACGTGTTCCGGAGCTTCCGTTCATGGAACGATAGATCAATACTGTGTTCAGTTGGCCTGCTTCAATGAGCGCCACCGCATCGGCGATCAGCATCTCGGTACTCGCTCCGCCACCTTGGATATCTTTGACGTATTTCGGTCGTACACCAAGATACGTTGCTAGCTGGTGAGACGTACAGGAATCTCCTTCGTTATAGTTCATAAATCCATCGATGTCCGTCGCTTTCAAACCGGCATCTTTAATCGCTGCTTTGGCAGCATCGAGTGCTAAATGAAGAGGCGTTGTCCCCGATTTTCTTGAGCGTTCGCTTTCACCTACGCCTACAATGGCATAGCGATCTTTAATAATTCCCATAGTTCTATTCCTCCTATTTCACGATGGCGATTATGTTAGTTGTAAGATGGCGCTGCCTGATCCAACCACTTCGCCCGATACTTTCTCGGCTGTCAGTTCCAGTGCAATGCACCGCTTGCCTTCTTCTTCATATGTTCGTTCTACTACACCTGAGCAACGAATTTCGTCACCTGGGACAGTCATTTTGCCAAAACGCATGTTTATATTTGCGATCCGTGCTTCTTGACCGGCAATTTTCATGACGTACTCACCAAGGAAACCCATCACCAGCATGCCGTGTGCGATGACACCGTCCATGCCGATTTTTTGGGCGAAGTCATCGTCGAGGTGCAACGGGTTAAAATCTCCGGATGCACCTGCATATTGAGCGAGCTGCACTTTCGTAATCGGCGGCTTCACCATCGGTTCAAGTTTTTGGTCAACGGTTAGTTCTTCCAACACCCAATCTTTGATCATATGAGGTCCCTCCATTAGTTCGCTAATGAGCGATAGACGATATTCATTCGGCTAATACAGACCAATTCGCCTGTTTCATTTTTCATTTCGGTATCAAGCTTTAAAAACTGCATCTTGCCGCTTTTACCTTCTTTGTCATACAGATCGTGTACTTTGATCTGACAACGCAGTCGATCGCCTATGCGGATTGGTTTGTAGTAGATGAATTCCTGCTCGCCGTGCAACATTCTACGCTGGTCGAGATCCAGTGGCATTTTAGTCTTGCCGTCGTTCATCGCAATAGGGAATGTAGGCGGCACGATTAACCCTGCGTAAGCCGATTGCTTGGCGTAATTTTCATCCGAATAGAGTGGATGGTCGTCTCCGATTGCCGCAGCAAATTGGCCGACATGCCGACTTTCTACTTCAAAGACGTATTCTGTACTCGTTAAACCAATGACGCTTTTATCTAAGTCCATTTTCCATCCTCCCGTTACTTTGTGATGATCAATGCATCTGCCGCTACAATGCCGTTTTCATAGACGATGAGCGGGTTAATATCAATTTCCTTGATTTCATTCGAATAGTCTTGAATCAAATCGGATACTTTTAGCAACACGTCGATAATGGCTTCCTTGTCGACCGGCTTTTTATTTCGGACACCTTTTAATAGTTCATAGCCTTTTAGACTTTCCATCTTATCGATCGCGTCTTGTCTTGTGATCGGTGCTATGCGGAACGATACATCTTTGAACACTTCGACGAATACCCCTCCGAGACCGAACATAATGACCGGACCGAACGTCGGATCATTCGTGACGCCTACAATGACCTCCACGCCTTCAGCTAACATTTCTTGCACGGACACACCGTGAATTGTCGCGTTTGGACAGTTTCGAGTGGCATTTTGATAGACTTCATCAAACGCTTTTCTGACTTCTTCTGCATTGTTCACATTCAAGCGGATGCCGTCTACTTCTGTTTTGTGTGGGATATCAGGCGAATCGATTTTCAACACGACGGGATAGCCGATCGTAGCCGCAAATTCTACAGCTTCTTCTGCAGTCTGTGCAATGGCGCGTTTTGCTGTGCGAATTCCGTATTCATTCAAAATTTCGCTCGACTGCGACTCACTTAACGTCTGGTTTTCCAGTAATAGATGACGGATGTTCGTTTTATTGATTTTCTTAGGTTCAGCTTGCATTCGCTGTTTCTTTGCTTTCTCGTAAGCTTCCCTATACTCGACAAGCTTAGCTAGTGAGCGGATTGGGTTCATGTCGCCTCGCACGAACGCGACACCGTGATCTTCTAGATATCCGACGCCTTTCGGAACGGACATGCCTTCAAGCGGGAACGTCGTCACGAGAACGAACTTATCGGAGTTCTCGCAAAGCTGCACAAATTCTTGTAGCTCGGGCGTGTTTTCATCCCAGTTCATTGGAAATTCGGAGAAGATGATGATGTCCGTATCCGGATCGTTGACGAGCACTTTCAATGGCTCGATAAATAATTCTGGGTGTGTAATGGAAGCCGCTGCTGTCAAATCAATCGGGTTGGAAGCGCTTGCATAACTCGGAATGTTTTTCTCTATTTCTTTTTTCACTTGATCGCTTAGCGGGTGTATGTTTATACCGTATGATTCACAGCGATCTGCTTCGTTAATTCCTCTTCCACCGGAGCTTGTGACGATGACCGCATTTCTTCCTGTTGGCATCTTCTTCGACATGAACAGTTTGGAGAATGAAATAATGTCTACATAATCTTCCACTCGGACAATACCGGTTTGTTTGAAAAATCCGTCATATACTTGGTCGGCACCTGCAAGTGAACCTGTGTGTGACGCTGCAGCACGACTGCCTGCACTGCTTCGTCCTGATTTCATGATGACCATCGGTTTGTTGATCTCAAGTGCGAATTTCGCCAACTCGCGTAACTTCTCGGGGTTTTTTTCTCCTTCAAGATAGCCGGTTGCGATCGTTGTGTTCGGGTCATGCAGCATGTATTCCATGACGTCCGCAAAGCCTACATCGGCTTCATTGCCGACACTGACAAAATAGTTGAACGTTAAACCTTGCTGAGCCGCGGCGATATACGTTAACACGCCAAACGCGCCACTTTGTGTAACAAAGCCCGCTTCCCGTTTTTTGTTTAACGGCATATTCGTCAACCCTGGCGAGAAGGTTCCCATCAAGCCATTCGTTGTATTGAGTAAGCCGACACAGTTCGGACCGATAATGCGGATATTGTACGTGTCGGAAATGTCTTTCAGGCGTTGTTGCGCTACGATACCTGCTTCGCCAATTTCGGAATAACCTGAAGCAAAGACGATTGCCGCTTTGACACCGCTTTCACCACACTCCACCAAACATTTTTCCACTTGGTCAATCCCAACGCAGAGAATAGCTAGATCGATTTCATTCGGTACATCTTTGACGCTTGGGTAACACGTTAAGTCCGCAATTTGTTGCGCACTGCGATGGATCGGATAAATTTCTCCTGCAAATCCACCGTCAAGTAATGCTTTCAGCTGCAAGTAGCCAATTTTATTCGGATTCTCCGAAGTTCCCAGAACCGCAATCGTACGTGGATGAAATAATGGATCCAATTCTAAATTCGATACAACCTCTTCGTTTGCCAATTTCATCTACTCTTCACCTCTCCACTCTCATATGTGCTAGTTGTTTGCCTAACTTGTATAAAATCATAACAAAGCACTATTTTTACTATTTTTACTTTTATAGAGTAAGTAATTAATGTTATTAGTAGTGGAAAAGCTAAAATACCTCCTGACAAAGCATGAAGAATACAGCGTTTTACGTTTTTGCTATTTTCTGACTAGCATACATACACCCGACTAATATGCAAGATCACCACGACTTGGAAGAACGATCACCGCTTTTTTGCTGTATGGTAGGAAAAATTCATCGTCAAACGCAAAAAAAGAGCTGCCCCAGCAAGTCGTTATAGTTCGACTAGCCGGACAGCTCCATGAATATGCACTTATTTACTTTCTTTTTTAACCGTAGACACTTGGACAACTTTGCCGTCCTTCGCTTCATCTACGACAGCACTTCCCGTGGATTGACGAGTCGTATTCTTCAACGACATCGGATCAATCTCCACATTATGATTCCGTGTTGTCAGCAAAACCATTTCTTCATCGTCTTTCACTGTCTTCATTGCAATCACTCGATGCGGATTAGACTTCAATTCCTTCACTATCGTTACGCCTCTAAGCGCTCTAGAACTCACTTCAAATTCGGAAATATTCATACGCTTCACAGAGCCGCGCTGTGTGGCAATAAAGATATTGCGTGTTTGTGGGGTAATGACTTCAAACGCCACCAGCTCGTCTTCAGCCTTCAGATTAATTCCTTTTACGCCGCCTGTCCGGATCCCAGTAATGGCAAGTTCTGACAACGAAAATCGTAGAGAATATGCTTGTTTACTAACTAATAATACGTCTTCTTCACCCGTTATCACCCGTGCACCTACGAGTCGATCGTCTTTTTTGATATTCATCGCTTTGAATGAACGGTTAAATCGTTGCACTTGGAAGTCAGTTAGTTTCGATATTTTCACATTTCCGTTGGATGAAGCAGTTAACACGCTGCTGTTTTCATCGAATTTCTCAAGGGCAATCACGTCTACTAGCTCTTCGCCTGGCTCGAGTCCGCAAATGCTAGATAAATGCTGCCCTAAATCGCGCCAGCGTATCTCTGGCAGCTCGTGGACCGGTTGGTAGATGTAATTGCCGAGTGATGTGAACAACAGCAAGTGATGCTGTGTATTCATGGCAGATTCGATTAGGTTATAATCGTATTCCTTCATTTCTTGACCTTTTCCACCTGACGCAGAGTAAGAACGCATGCTTGTACGTTTGACATAGCCGCCTTTTGTGACAGATACCATGACTTCTTCGCTCGGAATGAGAATATCGAGATCCACTTTCAGCTCTTCGATTTTTTCTTCAATGACCGAACGACGTGGCTCAGAAAATTGCTTGCGAATCCCTTTAAGTTCCTTTACCAAAACGGATATCAATTTAGCCTCACTTGCTAGGATCGCTTCTAATTCTTTAATCAAGTCACGAAGCTCTTGTTCTTCGCGTTTTAATTCCGTAATATCCGTGTTCGTCAATCGGTATAATTGCAAGGAAACAATGGCTTCCGCTTGTACTTCAGTGAATTCATATGCATTGATTAAGTTTAATTTCGCGTCCTTTTTATCTTTTGACGCGCGAATTGTCTTAATGACTTCATCCAGGATCGATAAAGCTTTCATTAAGCCATCTACGATATGTAGTCGTTCTTTCGCTTTGCGGATATCGAAGTTGGAACGTCGTGTAATAATGTCTTTTTGGTGATCAATATACGCATCCAGAAGCATAGGTAGTGACATCAACATCGGACGTCTGCCCGCAATGGCGATCATATTGAAGTTGTATGTGATCTGTAGATCTGTATGCTTCAATAAATACTGCATGATCGCTGTGCCGTCAATTTCTTTCTTCAACTCGACGACAATTCGCATGCCGGTACGGTCGGATTCATCACGAATTTCCGCAATACCTTCCAATCGACGGTCATGGCGCAGTTCATCCATTTTCTTCACTAAATTCGCTTTATTGACGTCGTACGGGATTTCCGTAATGACAATCTGAGATTTACCTGCTTTTAACTGCTCGATTTCCCACAACGCACGAATAATGAAACGCCCTTTGCCAGTTTGATAGGCAGTGCGGATTCCATCTGTTCCTTGGATGATCGCACCTGTTGGGAAATCAGGTCCAGGAATGACTGTCATGAGCTCATCTACGCTGACGTCCGGCTTCTTTAAGCGCATTAAGGCCGCATCGATGACTTCATGCAGTGCGTGAGGCGGAATATCAGTTGCATAACCAGCAGAGATCCCTGTAGAACCATTGACTAGCAAATTCGGAAAACGTCCCGGTAAAACAGTAGGTTCCAGTTCCGTATCATCAAAGTTAAAGGCAAAATCGACAGTTTCTTTACGAATATCACGCAACATTTCACTCGCAATAGCAGAAAGTCGAGCTTCGGTATAACGCATGGCGGCCGCGGAGTCTCCATCGACCGAACCGTTATTTCCTTGCATATCTACCATTTCATGACGCAGTTTCCATGACTGACTCATCCGAACCATCGCATCGTAAACGGACGTATCACCGTGCGGATGATAGTTACCGATTACGTTACCGACCGTTTTGGCGGATTTACGGAATGCTTTATCATGTGTATTGCCTTCATGGAACATCGCATACAAAATACGACGTTGCACCGGCTTTAACCCGTCCCGTGCATCGGGAATCGCACGGTCCTGAATAATGTATTTACTATAACGCCCAAAACGGTCACCAATTACTTCTTCCAAGGGCAGATCTTGAAACGTTTCTGACTGTGTCATTCCGTATCCCCCTCAACATGTATATATGCATTGTCTAAAATATTATGTTCTTCAATCAAGCCGAAATCGACGTTTTCTTCAATCCATTTACGACGTGGCTCGACTTTATCTCCCATCAATGTGGTCACCCGGCGCTCGGATTTCGCCCCATCTTCAATCGTCACACGAATCAACGTCCGTGTCGATGGATCCATCGTCGTTTCCCATAATTGATCCGCGTTCATCTCACCTAGACCTTTATAGCGTTGAAGCATATAGCCTTTCCCGACTTTTTCGATCGCTTCTTCTAGATCGTCATCCGTCCACGCATAGGCAAGCTTTTCACTTTTACCGCTTCCTTTAAATACTTTGAATAAAGGCGGCAGTGCGATATATACTTTGCCTGCTTCAATTAACGGCTTCATATAGCGATAAAAGAACGTCAAGAGCAACACTTGAATGTGCGCGCCATCGGTATCGGCATCCGTCATAATCACGATTTTATCGTACGCGGCATCTTCAATTTGGAAATCGGCACCCACTCCACCACCTACTGCATGGATAATCGTGTTGATTTCTTCATTTTTCATAATGTCTTCTAGTTTCGCTTTTTCTGTATTGATGACTTTACCACGGAGCGGCAAAATGGCTTGAAACGTACGATCGCGGCCTTGTTTTGCTGAACCGCCGGCTGAGTCACCCTCTACGAGATATAATTCATTCTTCGCCGCGTTACGGGATTGTGCCGGGGATAATTTACCGGATAACAAGGTATCGGATTTCTTGCGCTTCTTACCTGAACGCGCATCTTCGCGCGCTTTTCGTGCAGCTTCACGTGCTTGGTGGGCACGAATTGCTTTACGGACAAGATTTGCACTCAGTTCCGCATTTTCTTCAAGGAAATACAGCATTTTTTGCGATATGACGGCATCTGTCACCGTTCGCGCTTCACTCGTACCGAGTTTTCCTTTCGTTTGCCCTTCAAACTGCAGGATTTCTTCCGGTATGCGAACCGAAACGATCGCGGCAATCCCTTCCCGAATATCTGAGCCATCGAGATTCTTATCTTTTTCTTTCAACAAGCCCGCTTTACGTGCGTATTCATTGACCACACGTGTCATCGCGGCTTTTGCACCGGTTTCATGCGTTCCACCGTCTTTCGTTCGAACGTTATTGACGAATGAAAGAATCGTTTCGGCATAGCCATCACTGAACTGGAATGCAAATTCGACTTCAATGCCGTCCACTTCGCCTTCAAGATACGCTACGTCATGCAGTACTTCTTTTTCTTCGTTCAAATAAGCAACAAATGCTTCGATACCGGATTCGTAATGGAAGATGTCTTGCTTGTCCGTACCTTCTTCTTTTAGTGTAATCTTTAAGCCTTTCAATAGAAAAGCGGACTCACGCAATCTTTCTGCCAGTGTGTCATATTGATATTTGATCGTAGAGAAGATCGTCGTATCCGGTTTGAAATGGATCATCGTTCCGGTTTCTCTAGTTTTACCGATTTCTTCAAGTGTTGTTACCGGTTTGCCACCCTGCTCAAAGCGCTGAAGAAATTTTTTGCCGTCACGATAGATCGTCACTTCCAGCCATTCGGACAATGCATTGACAACGGATGCCCCAACACCATGCAAGCCGCCACTCGTTTTATAGCCACCCTGTCCGAACTTTCCGCCTGCGTGCAATACAGTCATAATAACTTCAGCAGTCGGTTTCCCTGACTCGTGCTTTCCTGTCGGCATACCACGTCCATAGTCTCGTACGCTAATGCTGCCGTCTTTATGGAGTGTAACATCAATCTCGTTACCGAAGCCTGCTAGCGCCTCATCCACCGAGTTATCGACGATTTCGTAAACTAAGTGGTGCAGACCTCTCGTATCGGTCGAACCGATGTACATTCCCGGTCTTTTTCGTACCGCTTCTAAGCCTTCTAAAATTTGAATGGAACTATCATCATACGTATTTTGTATTTTCTGTTTCGCCAAAATGAAACCCCCGTCAAACAAATGTTCTGTTATTTTAATCATACATCTTCTGATAAACCTTGTCAAATCAACGTTTTGTTTCAGCTCAACCTATTGTATAGAAGAAATGTACGGAATGCAACGAGCAAACGATGACAACGTGCCGAACGTTTTATGCGGAAATTCCGTTTTTCGGCTGTTCTTTATCTTCCTCTAGAATTCTATTATTGTCCAGAACTTATGCATCTGCTACACTAATAATAAAATCGTTTATCATGCATAAAGGGGTTCACTATGGAAAATTACGTTATCATTCTGGCAGCTTATTTGCTTGGCTCCATCCCTTCCGCACTCTGGATCGGCAAGCTTTTTTACGGAACAGATGTCAGGCAGCACGGCAGTGGAAACATGGGCGCGACGAATACATTTCGGGTACTTGGAAAAAAAGCTGGCATCGTCGTCACACTGCTGGACATCTTTAAAGGAACAGCGGCTGTACTATTGCCGTTATTGCCATTTTTTCACGATACAGCGATTCATCCGTTGATTCTCGGAATCGTCGCCGTACTTGGGCACATCTTCCCTATTTTCGCAGGTTTACGAGGTGGCAAAGCCGTGGCAACTTCTGGCGGTGTATTACTTGGCTATAATTGGCCTATATTCTTATTGGTCATCATTACGTTTTTAATTGCGTTAAAACTAACGAAAATGGTATCGTTAACATCCATCATCGTATCGGTCATGGGACCACTATACTGTCTGATTTATTTCTTTATGGGTGGCGACTTTTATTTATTTTTAGTCGTCGCATTGATGGGTTTCTTCATTTTTTATCGCCATCGAGACAATATTAGTCGAATTAAAAATGGGACCGAGCCGAAAGTGAAATGGCTATAGGTTGTTCCACTGGAAAGGACGTATAAAGCATGAATATTCACCTATCCGAACAAGCAATTCAATGGTTTGAAGAAGAGATGGAAGTCGCTACGGGTGATTATGTTAAATTTTTCGCGCGTTACGGCGGGTCGAGCCCGTTGCATGAAGGCTTTTCTATAGGGGTTACGAAAGAAGAACCAGACGAACTCGTAGTCGAAACTATCGTTAACGGTGTGCATTATTACGTAGAAGAACGCGATGTATGGTTCTTCGATGGACATGACCTGCATATTGATGTGGATACGTCAACGGAAGAGTTATCCTTTGACTATCATGTAGCGTAAATGACAAATAAAATGGTAAGCACAACTCCTATAAAGAGTTATGCTTACCATTTTTTAATTGGGTTAATTGATGTAATTGCCCTTCTTGCTTTAAAATCTCCACTTGACGTTCACCGAGCAGATCAAAATGTGGGTATTCTTCGCGTGCGTGGATCCATTCCGGTTGCAAACCATACTGTTTTCCCCACTGTATGAGCTTTTCCACATTACTGCAACCCGCTTTCGTGACTGTGTTTACTGTCGGGAACCGGTCGTCTAGCCAATAATGTGTCAAAAAGGCAATTTCCTCACGTTGCACCGCGTTTTTCCACTCCGTTAATTGCTTTCGATTAATTCCGAATGCCACTAGCTTTCGCCTCGCTGAATTTTCGTGTACACCGCGTCCCATTCTGGATGAATTTTGCGTAGTGACACGGGACGGAAATTTTCTTTTTTGACTATTACGTGTTCGGTAACAGCCGTTGCCGCAATCGATCCATCCGCATGTAGGATCTCGTAGCCATAGACCGTACGTAGCTTGCCGTGAGACTCCACCCATGTTTTGACTGTAACGGTCTCACCATATGTACTTGCCGCCTTATACTTTACTGACAGCTCGGTTACAGGCGCTAAGTAACCGTCGCGCTCGAGCTGTGCGTATTCGTATCCGAGGTCTTTGATCAGCGCAGTACGGCCGATCTCCATCCAAACTAAATAGTTGGCATGATACACGACGCCCATCTGATCGGTTTCTGCGTATCGTACTTCGATTTCTTTTTCACTGGTAAACATATAATCACCTCATGGTCTAGTATAGCGAATGGGAAAGTGGATTGCTTGTGATAGACATTAGGATGGGGTGGAAAATATGGTGAGAGACGCGGTTGGGGGGTGTGCATTTGAGTTTTTTACGGTAAGAGATGTGAGGTTGTGAGCGGATACGGACTGTGATAGATCGCTTACGGGTTGGGTATGAGCGGATGCGGACTGTGATAGAGCGGTTGCGGGTTGAGTATGAGCGGGCACGGATTCTGATAGAGCGCTTACGGGCTGAGTATGAGCGGGTACGGATTCTGATAGAGCGGTTGCGGGTTGAGTATGAGCGAGTGCGGTCTCTGATAGAGCGCTTACGAGTTGGGTTTGAGCGGTTGCGGATTCTGATAGAGCGCTTACGAGTTGGATAAGAGCAGTTACGTATGAACAATGAGCGCTTTACGTGAATTAAAGAGCGCCTGCGTGACGGTTTTCACTATTGCTCCATTCTTCTACTTGTAAAACACGCAAAAAAGATGCCCGGCAATGCCGGGCATCCTTATTTATTCCATATTACTTTGCTGCTAATTTGTTACGTAGAACCATTTGAAGGATTCCGCCGTGACGGTAGTAGTCCACTTCAACTTCAGAGTCGAAACGAGCTAGTACTTCAAATTCAGTTTCCTTGCCGTCTGGAGCTTTCGCTGTAACTTTAAGGATTGAACGTGGTTTTACGCCTTCAGCGATATTGACACTGATTTCTTCTTCACCAGTTAAGCCTAGAGACTCAACGTTTTCACCATTGATGAATTGAAGTGGAAGTACACCCATCATCACTAGGTTCGAACGGTGAATACGCTCGAAGCTTTCTACGATAACTGTTTTAATGCCAAGCAAGTTCGTACCTTTTGCTGCCCAGTCACGTGAAGAGCCCATTCCGTAGTCTTTACCACCAAGAATAGCTAGACCCGTACCGTCTTGTTGATACTTCATTGCTGCATCATAGATCGGCATAACTTCTTTGTTTGGCCAGTACGTAGTGAATCCACCTTCAGTGCCAGCTGCGATTTGGTTACGAATACGAATGTTCGCAAACGTTCCGCGCATCATGACTTCGTGGTTACCACGACGTGAACCGTACGAGTTGAAGTTACGTGGCTCTACGCCGTTTTCACGCAAGTAAATTCCAGCCGGTGTGTTCAAACCGATTGCGCCAGCAGGTGAAATGTGGTCAGTCGTGATAGAATCACCGAACTTACCGATTACACGCAAGCCTTTAAGCTGCTGGATATCCTCAGGTTCTTTCGAAAGGTTTTCGAAGAACGGTGGGTTTTGGATATATGTTGAAGACTCATCGAAATTGTATAGAGAATCGTCAGTCGTCTCAATTGCATTCCACGCTTCGTTTTCAGTGAATACACGAGCATATTCTTTACGGAACAACTCAGGTGTAACTGTCGCGTTCAATACATCGTTGACTTCTTGTGTAGAAGGCCAGATGTCCTTGAAGAATACGTCATTGCCGTCTTTGTCCGTGCCGATTGGATCTTTAGCGAAGTCAATGTTCACTGTTCCAGCTAGTGCATATGCTACAACTAGTGGAGGTGAAGCCAAGTAGTTCGCTTTTACGAATGGGTGTACGCGGCCTTCAAAGTTACGGTTACCTGAAAGGACAGATGTAACTAGAAGATCTTCGTCACCAATTGTTTTTTCGATTTCTGGAAGTAATGGACCTGAGTTACCGATACATGTAGTACATCCGTAACCTACTGTGTTGAATCCAATTTGATCCATGTAATCAGATAGGCCTGATTCATTCAAGTAGCCTGTAACAACTTTTGAACCTGGTGCCAATGAAGTTTTCACGTATGCAGGAGGCGTAAGTCCTTTTTCAACAGCCTTCTTCGCAACCAATCCAGCCGCTAACATGACGTAAGGGTTAGATGTGTTTGTACAAGAAGTGATAGCTGCGATCGCAACGTCACCTGTTTTAAGCTCTACTTTACGTCCGTCTTCGAACTTGATTGTACCTTTTTTCTCAAGCTCTTTTGGAGTTAAGCCAAAGCCTTGTGTTCCTTCTGGCGCTACAACTGCGTCTTTGAAAGACTGTTGCATTTCAGTCAATGGAATCAAGTCTTGTGGACGTTTTGGTCCTGAAAGGTTTGCAGCGATATCGCCAAGGTCG
This sequence comes from Sporosarcina sp. P3, assembly GCF_002743415.1. NCBI lineage: Bacteria > Bacillati > Bacillota > Bacilli > Caryophanales > Caryophanaceae > Sporosarcina > Sporosarcina sp. P3. The sequence continues at coordinate 230,761 of NZ_PDZE01000001.1, read as the reverse complement.
ATTTCTACAACTTTAGTGAATGACGGCTCTTCCTTTTCAGGAGTAAAGAACATATCGTTTTCGATCAAGTATTGCTTGACTACTGCAATGTGCTCTTCGTCACGGCCTGTTAAGCGCATGTAATTAAGTGACTCTTCGTCAACCGGGAAGAATCCACAAGTAGCACCGTATTCAGGCGCCATGTTTGCGATTGTCGCACGGTCAGCAAGTGGTAATTTAGAAACACCTGGGCCGAAGAACTCAACAAATTTACCTACAACGCCTTGTGCACGAAGGGTTTGAGTTACTTTAAGCGCTAAGTCAGTTGCAGTTGTTCCGTCTGGAAGATCTCCAACCAATTTTACACCGATAACTTCTGGAATTGGGAAGTATGAAGGTTGTCCAAGCATGCCTGCTTCCGCTTCGATACCACCAACACCCCATCCAAGTACGCCGATCCCGTTGATCATAGTTGTGTGGGAGTCCGTTCCAACTAATGTATCTGGGTATGTTTCGAATGATCCATCTTCGTTTTCCACAGCGTGAACAACGTTTGCAAGATATTCAAGGTTTACTTGGTGAACGATACCTGTTGCAGGTGGTACTGCACGGTAGTTATCGTATGCTTTTTGTGCCCAGCTCAAGAACTGGTAACGCTCAGCATTACGTTCGAATTCAAGTTCCATATTCATTTGTAGAGCTTGTTGCGTACCATAGCTATCTACTTGTACCGAGTGGTCAATTACTAGATCCACTGGGATTTCCGGGTTGATCTCGTTTGGATCTCCACCTAGTTCGTTCATTGCAGAACGCAATGAAGCTAAGTCTACTACAACAGGAACTCCTGTGAAGTCTTGTAGGATTACACGTGAAGGTTTGAATGGAACTTCAGCGTCTGCGTTTTGTACAGTGCCCCATTTTGCTAAATCTTCAACATGATCATCCTTGATTACGTATCCGTCGTGTTGACGAAGTACGGATTCTAGTAATACTCTTACGGAATAAGGAAGTTTCGATACTTTTGTTAGTCCTGCTTCTTCTAAAGCTTTCAAACGGTAGTAGTTATACGTCTTGTCGTTTACTGTGAAAGACTGACGGCTATTATGCAAATTGCTTTTTGCCATTTTTATGTTTCCTCCCTTTATGTACTGAAAGACGAAAAGTTTACATCTTTCCTCTATTCCATCTTAGTATATCAAAGAACAATAGTAAAATACATATAAATTATAGGTATACATAAGAAAAGCTTATGACTAATCGAAATATCGTTAAGTATTCTCAATTAGTCATTATCATTCTCAAATAGCGCATCTTTTACGTATAGAAATGTCGTTTATGTCATTTACTGTATATCGTTATTCTAGAAAACGATAAATAATTATTTTATGTTTGATCTAAATTAATGAAGGCAAAGATGTCTTTACATATGTTTAGACACCGAGCCGCCACTATGAGAAACTAAAGGAAAGGAGATGTTTTATATGGAGAAAGCGTTACTCATTGTAGATTATACAGTAGATTTTGTTGCGAAGGACGGTGCATTGACTTGCGGTGAGCCAGGAATCGCTCTTGAGGACTATATTGTCGATCAAGCAGCAGATTATTTGAAACAGCAATTGCCGGTATTCGTCATCAACGACTTGCATGAAATACATGATCCGTATCATCCTGAAAGCAAGCTATTCCCTCCTCACAACATTCGAGGCACGAAAGGCAGAAATCTTTATGGAAAACTGCATGATCTGTATACCGAACACAACCAAGAGATCATCTGGATGGATAAAACACGCTACAGTGCATTCGCTGGAACAGACCTCGATATTCAATTGCGTGCCCGCGGTATTACGGAAATCCATCTTATGGGTGTCTGTACGGATATTTGCATTTTACATACTGCAGTTGATGCGTACAACCTTGGTTACACGATGGTCATCCACGAAGGCGGCGTCGCAAGTTTCAATGCGATAGGCCACGACTGGGCTCTCTCCCACTTCCAACACACATTGGGCGCAACCGTCATAGCTAAATAAAACCATCTAAAAGTTCAGCGAGTTTTTTCCCCGGCTGAACTTTTTTTATCGAAAAATGTTTGAGGTATTAAATAAATGGCAATACCAATACTAAGCGAGAGCTACATAACATATTGAAAAGGAGATGAGCAACATGAGCTTTTTATGGTTCTTAATTATCGGAGGTATCATTGGTTGGCTAGCTGGACTTATTGTAGGTAAAGATATTCCCGGCGGTATTATCGGTAACATCATTGCAGGTATTGTAGGTGCATGGATTGGTGGTGCACTATTAGGAGAATGGGGTCCACAGATCTCTAGTTTCTACTTCCTACCTGCATTAATCGGTGCGATCGTACTTGTATTCATTGTTAGCTTGATTATGAAGAGTATGCGCAAAGCTTCATAAAACTAAACATCAAAACGTGGAGATGCCATTTGGTGATCTCCACGTTTTTTTCGTGTTGGAAATGAATATCCTACGAGTTCGCTTTTTCGCTTATTCATTCAGCTAAACGCTCAATATTCATGCGTAACCGCTCTATGGTCGCCGCGAAGCGCTCTATAGTAGTTGGCAACCGCTCTATGACAGCCCGTCACCGCTCATACTTTACGTTATGCGCTCTATCACGACCTGGAACCGCTCTATCGCCCCGCTTTTTAAATTGTATCTAATAAATACATACAAAATAAAAAAACGCAGAGCCACCAAATTCGGTGGGCTCTACGTTTATTTCTTCACTCGCTTCTCTGATGCTATGCGTTGCTCTTCGAACTCACGGTAATACCACAATACATCTTCTACGTATTGTTCGCTATGATTATAGGTAAAAACTGCCTTTTCTATATTCCCGTCCGCTGCCCCGCTATCTGATAGATAATGGGCCGCGCTGAAAATGGCATCTTCTATATCAAATGGATCTGCTATTCCGTCACCGTTCGCATCGATACCATAGCCACCGTATTGATCGATGACAGCTGGATCAATTTTGTCGCGTTCAGGAATTTCTCCTTTGCCTAACTCCTTACAACCAGGATAATCCCAGCCAACGAACGTACACGGCATGAACTGCATCGGTCCTTCCGCTCCAACAGGCGAGACGTCGGTTTTCATTGTAGAGAACCTAGTCTCAATGCGGTGGTGTGCTGCGAGTAATGTCCAAGGAATATTGTATTCTTTTGCTGCTTCGATATAGATTGGAATAAATTCTTGTGGTACGGCTTCTCCCGTTTTACGGTCTTGAATATGAAATAACGCTGTAGCAGTTTCTGTAATGGTGTCGTGTTTTCCGAAATTCACCCAAAGAATGGCGGAAATCGTAAAGAGTGTGACAGCAACAGGTACTAATAAAACTAAAAAAGCGACCATAACGCGTCCCGATCGACTGAGTCTCTTTTTCTTTAATTTCTTCATTGCCTCACCCCTTTTAGTGATTACTTGCCTTCTTTGATGAGGGCTTTTATGTCTTTTACGATTGTATCATAGTCTACATCTTCGTTCCCACCGTATAATTTTACTACTTCATTGTTTTGATTCACCAAGCCGAAAGAGACGCCGTGGATGACTTGATCGTCGTTAGGAATTTGTTTCACTAGTTGTTTAAACGATGAAGCAGCCATTTTTTCAATGGTCTTCATTTCGTATCCTGTCAACATCTGCCACTTACTTTCATCTGGCGCGCTAAACATGTCGAGATACTTCGCTAGTTCTTCCGGTGTATCCACATCCGGGTCTACACTGAATGACACGATATTGTAATCCTCGATCTTATTGTCTATCAATTTTTCTTGCAACGTCACCATATTGCTCATCATTGGCGGACAAACGGTTGTACAGTTTGTGAATACGAACTGTGCCAGCCATACGGAGCCTTTCAAATCTTCATCGGTTATCGTTTCATTGTGTTGGTTAGTAAATTCAAATGAATCTACTTTATATTTATGGTCCGGTTTAAAACCTCCACCACACGCACTCAACATCAGCACGAATATAAGTGTCAACGGTACCAAAAGCTTTTTATACATTTTCGATTCCTCCACCTTGTTATAGTCACTTTATCATAACGAAAGTTGACAACGCATACAAGGTGAAGGCGTCCCGCATTTTGGCTAATTCATGTCAGAATCATGAAGTTCCTATGAAGTCATCTGTTTTTGATGTCCGAGAGAACGCCATGAATCGCCTCTAACTTTATTTCCAAACGATGTAGTAGATAAAACGATACGAATATCGGAAATCCGACATCTTGTATAAGCTGTAGCCAGTCCTCCATTGTTCACTCCTCCTCTTCTGTTTTCATTCAATGAAAAGGCCGGCTTCCAGTACGTAACTGAAAACCGGCCACCCCTTATCGACTGACGATATTTTGTGTATCACGCGCGACAATTCGTGCGCTTTTGATCGTAGCAAGTGGAGATTCTTCGATGAGGAAGATATTGCTTGCGATCACTTGCTGCATCACCGCTTCGACTTGCCCTTCCGTAAGGTCTTCATGCGGTTCATCTACCGTTAATTTCACTGGCTTATTCGCCGCGGTTAAAAAGGTTAATTCCAATACTTTTGCCATGTGCGCTCTCCTCCTGTACGGTTTTAGTTATGAAGATCTTCTGTTACAACTTTCTCGAGCTGAATTAATGGGTAGCTTGATAGGGAAGCAAGTTGTGTCAAAGCGGTGTACATATTTGCTGGTGTTGCATCATCATTGATGAATTTGTACGTTTTAATTTTGCGAATGAAGTGGCCTTTCTCGTTAGCGCCTGCATTAAAGTGGATCTTTGCCGTAGCCTGGCTGAATTCTAGTGCTGCTGCCATGTGTATCACCTCCTTTCATCCCCTATATAGACAGAAATCTCGAAAAGGATACTTTGTTAGTGAAATATTTCTCAATTGCTTTTATAATGGAAGGTAGAATGGAAGAGGTGAAAAAACCGTGCCAGACCTATTTATGTGGTTTATTATATTTTGGGGTATTGTGATGATCGGCTTATTCGCTATCGGTGGGTTCTTTATGTTCCGGAAATTCCTAAAAGTATTGCCGAAAGAAGACGGAAAATCGACGCTGGATTGGGAAGAGCATTATGTCAATGAGTCGTTGCATTTATGGAATGACGAAGCGAAAAGTATGCTCAACGAACTGGTTACGCCTGTGCCGGAGTTGTTCCGCGACGTGGCGAAGCAGAAGATCGGTGCCAAGATCGGTGAGATTGCGTTAGAAGACCGCGCTAAAACTATTGAGTTTGATCATATTATCAAAGGTTATATTTTAGCTACACCAAAGCGCGACCATAATTTCTTGCGCAAGAAGCTGAACCAGATGGAAATTGATATTCAGCCGTATGAACATTTATTTACGTGAACATAGAAACAGGATGCCCCCTAGTGAAGGAGGCATCCTGTTTTTTTGCGTGGTTGTAAGATTAGGTTTACTAGCTGTGTCAGAGAAAGATACATCATGGGATGGCAACTACAGATGAGGGACGGCCCGCGGTGAGCCAATCAGGTCGCAAGCTCCCTTTGATTGTCTCACCTGATCGGACTAATCCTCCGGGAGTCGCCCCCATCTTCCATTGCCATCCTTACATTGATGATTATAGCCTGTAAACTTACTTTCAGTGCACGGGCCTCAGAGCTATTTACTTTCTTAACTTCTACGACCCACACTATGTATATACGCCTTACGTTGCAAGGTATCGAAATCCCCTACTTAAAACGAATACCAGCCTTCTATTTTCATTTCCAAACATAAAAAAGAAGCCGCCACAAGGACGACTTCTTTCATACTATACTCTTCTCAAGCTTCTTAAACTTCGCCAACATACCGATTCGCCACGGCAGAATCATCGAGAATGCGAGGATGAAGAACATGCCGCCGAGCTCACCGATATCGATCGTGTTACTGAGGACGATCTTGCCGACCATGCGAATGACTAGCAGGCCGAGCAAGATGATCAGGAATGCTTTCGACTTCTTCATATAGATCCTGTTGTTCTTAATCTCGAACGTTGTCGTGTAAATCAAAAACGCAGAAAATAGTAGCCCTACGAGACTCGCCTCGAGCACTTGTGTCCATGGCACACGGAATTCGTCGAATAAGAACATGAACATTCCCGTCGACATGAACAGTGGCGGTAAGATGATTTTCTTCGCCACAATCGGCTTGTTCGACGCCTTCGCTCGCATCGTGTAGACAATTGTCGTCATGACGACGAAAATTACCGTCGAACCGATGATTAAGTAAATCGAAGGAATACTTGTGAAGACATAATCTATCAGTTCTTGTATCTTATGCATCTACGTTCCCCCACTGCACCAGCTCATCGAGACGTTTCTTCAAATCATTCATCGGAACAATCCGTGCGAAACGCGTCAACTCTTTCTGTTCGTTAAATAACAAGACGACCGGTGCCGTGAAGAGTGATAATTGTCCTGCCATTTCTGGAACTTCTGCTGCGTTCACCCGATAGAAGTCAAATGGATACTCACTTTCGAGTGCCGCCACTTGCGGATAAAGCCCTTCACAGACGGAGCAATTATTCGTCTTCACGAACAACAGAAACTGTGGCGTCTCATTCAATACATGCTGCCATTCGTCAAAAGAAGTAATTTCTTTCATCATACACCTCTTTTCTGCTTACCAGCTTACATTAAAAGCCTTGGAAGTCGCCAAAAATGGGGCTGAGCCAACTTGTGAAATAGACCATTCCGTTAAAGAACAGTATGATACCGAAGACGATCATCAAGTAGCCGCCTACTTTCGTAATCTTCATACTGTGTTTGCGGATCCAGCCAATTCTTGTGATGAAGAATGACAAGAAGAAGAATGGAATCGCGAAACCCAGTACGTAGAGCATCATATACAACATACTAGATGCCGGATTCGTCGCAGCCAGATAGATGATGGCACCGATGATTGGCCCCATACACGGCTGCCATCCAGCAGAAAATGCTAGACCGATCAGCGCCGTACCGAAGTAACCCGCGGGACGATTCTTAAATTGTAGCTTTTTCTCTTGCATGAGAAATTCTGGTTTAAATAATCCAATCGTCATCAGTCCGAAGATGATGATGAAAATCGCGCCTACCTGACGAATTAAATCTTGATATTGCAAGAAGATGGACCCGATAAAGGACGTACTGAATCCTAATATAATGAATACAATTGAGAATCCAAGTAAGAAGAACAACGTGTGCAACATGCCCGCACGGTTCATTCCTTTTTTCTTATCTCCGAGTTCATCTAGTGACATGCCGGTGATATACGATATAAAGGCCGGGTATAGTGGCAGTACGCATGGAGAAATAAAACTCAGGAAACCTGCTCCAAACGCAAAGAAAATATTAACATCCGTCCCCAACAAAATTCCTCCTTTAACAGTAGGACAAGTAGAATGTCGGCGGACGCCAACATTCCCACTCTATCGTACCAAACAAGAGGCTAGATTACGCTCCATTTGATTGTGAAATCTTTTTGACAATCACGGAAACTTACACTTGCGCGCCGTTTTGCAATTCATACATCGTGTAGTACAAGCCTTTTTGCGCAAGTAATTCCGCGTGTGTCCCACGTTCGACGATTTCGCCGTGGTGGAGTACGAGAATTAATTCTGCATCCGCAATCGTACTTAGACGGTGAGCAATCGCAATCGTTGTACGACCTTCGCGCATCTTCTCTAAACTTTTCTGGATGGCTACTTCCGTTTCTGTGTCAATATTCGCTGTCGCTTCGTCGAGCACAAGAACTTTTGGATTCATGGCAATCGTCCGGGCGAAAGCAATCAACTGACGCTGTCCACTCGATAACGTCGAACCACGTTCTGTCACTTTCTGTTCATAGCCGTTCGGCAACTCTTCAATAAAGTGATCGGCTTGGACGAACTCTGCAGCTTCTCGCACATCTTGATCTGTTAACTCTTCGTTATGCAATCGGATGTTGCTTGCGACATCACCGTAAAACATGAACGGATCTTGCAGGACGAGACCTACTTTCTTCCGCAATTCCTCTATCGGATACTCTTTTAGCGATACCCCATCAATGAAGATGTCGCCACGCTCGTATTCATAGAAACGCATGAATAAATTGATGATCGAACTTTTTCCGCTTCCTGTATGACCGACAAGTGCGACTGTTTCGCCTGCATTCGCGGTAAAGGAAATATCTTTCAATACATCATTTTTGCCATCGTAACTAAACGTCACATTACGGAATTCGATCGTACCTTCTTGGATCTTCTGATCAGATAGTGCTTTTTGCTTTGGCTCAATTTCTGAGTTGTCGATCAGGTCGAAAACTCGTGACGCGGATACGATTGCTTGCTGGAACATCGACAAACGTTGCATCACTTGATTAATCGGCTGGAATAAACGTCTTAGCAATGTAGTGAACGCATAAATAATCCCGACGTCGACGACCGACGTAAGCGATGCCGTTCCGAAATAACTGAGTACTGCAACGATCGAACCTGCATACATCAAGTCGATGAATGGCCCAAGCATCAAGCTGTCAAAACGAATATTTCGCAATCCGACGCGGTAATGCCCTTCATTGACTTCAATGAATTCGTCAGATAAGCGCTTCTCCTGGCGAAAGGCCTGAATCATATCCATGCCAGACAATGACTCGGAGATTTTCGCATTCAGCTGACTGAGCCGTTCGCGGATATCTTGATAGAAGTCCGCACTGTAATAGCGATAGACCGATACAAGAATTACGAATAGCGGCAATAGGATCAGCGTATAAAGCGCGAGTTTCCCGTCCAGCGTGAAGAGCGCAATATAGACGCCGACAATTCCAAAGATCGCCTGCATGAACGTAACCGCCACACTGACGAACATTTCCTTAATCGATTCTGTATCATTCGTTACACGTGAAACGATTCCGCCAGCAGGTGTCTGATCGAAATACCGTAGTCCAAGCTTCTGGACTTTCGAGAATGCATCGATCCGGATTTGCTGGATAATGGAGAGTGCGAGCTCCTGGAATCGCAATGTTTGGAAATATGACCCGACAATGTTGACGAGTTGTAGCCCGATGTAAATGAGTGCAATGATCCATACTTCTTTCACTGGGAAGTCTAGTGGTACGACATAGTCATCGAGGAATCGCTGGATCACTAAGGGCCCAAGAATCGTCGATGTCACCGTCAACAGCAATAATAGAATCGCAATCAGCGCACTTTTCTTCATCGGCAAGACGTATTTCGCTAGCCGCATGAACGTTTTGAACTGATCTCTGGCGGACATCTTCTGTTTGTTATTCATCTGCGCCGCCCCCTTGCTCTACGATCGACTCTAGCTGTTGCAGATCGTACATTTCTTTATACATCCCGTTTTGTGCGAGTAAGCTGTCATGGTCGCCAATTTCAACGACTTCTCCTTCATCGAGAACAATAATCTGATGAGCGTGCTGAATAGCACTTAATCGGTGCGACGTAATAATGGTCGTCTTCCCCGTTCTTTCTTCTTTCAATGAACGAAGAATCGCTTCTTCCGTCCGGGCATCCACTGCGGATAATGAATCATCCAGCAACAATAGCTCCGGATCCATGAGCAACGCACGTGCAATCGACACGCGCTGGCGCTGTCCACCGGATAACGATACACCACGTTCTCCAACCATCGTCCCGTAGCCTTCTTCAAACGTCAGAATATCCTCGTGAATATGGGCAGATTTCGCAGCCGCCACAATTTTCTCTGGATCAATCTTTGGGTTTGTAAAGGCAATATTTTCACCAAGTGTTGTCGAGAACAAGAAATGGTCTTGCGGCACATAACCGATTGCTTGGCGCAAACATTCCGTCTTATACCGCGTAATCGGAATGCCTCCATACGTAATTTTTCCTGTATACCCTTCGAATTCTCGCATTAATAACTTGAGAATCGCGGTTTTCCCTGAACCGGTCTTTCCGATCACGCCAAGTGTCTCTCCTTGCTTGATCGTAAAGTGTAAATTACGCAGTGATGCTCGCTTATCGTCTGGGAACTTGAACGTATCGATATCAAAGACGATATCTCCTTGCGGCAATTGACTCACCGCATTCGGACGATCTTGGATGCCTGGCTCAACCGAAAGTAAATCCTGGATTCGGCTGTACGATGCATTTCCTCGTTCAACAATATTGAACAAGAAACCAATTGCTAGCATCGGCCATGTTAACAGGCCCAAATAAGAAGTGAACGCAACCAAATCCCCGATCGACAACTCACCTGATAAAATGAAGCGTGTGCCGAAATAAAAGGATAGCACATATGAGATCGCAAAAATCCCTGCAATCGTCGGGTCAAACAACGCATCCACTTTCGCCACGCGCATATTTTCCTTGACGACTTGTTCCGAACGTTTCGTAAACGATTCGACATCTTCTTTTTGTTGACCGAACGTCTTCAGCACTTTAATGCCTGAAATACTCTCTTGTGCTTTGTCGTTCAAATCAGAGAATGCTTCCTGCGCCACGCGGAATCGATTACGTAATAATCGTCCATAATAACTTGTCAGGATGATCATCACTGGAATCGGTAAAAGAGCGATCAGTGTTAACTTCCAACTAATCGAAAACGCCATCATCAAGATGACGAAACCGCCTGTCGAAATGGAATCGAAAAGTGTCAGAATTCCTGACCCCGCCGTTTGTTGCACCGCATTGATATCATTCGTTGCGTGCGCCATTAAATCTCCCACACGTCGTCGTTGATAAAATGAAGGCGACATGCGCGTGAAGTGTGTAAATAGACGCTCTCTCATGACGCGTGCGAGGTATACCGATGAGCCAAATATCATCACGCGCCAAATATAGCGCAAGACATACATCAAGATTCCCGCTACTGCCAGAATAATCATCCAGCGCGTCAGCATCTCCGCGGTCAATTCATCTTTCGCCACCGCGTCGACAATAAAGCCGATAATTTTCGGCGGTGCCAGTTGCAGTAACGCAACAATCATCAGGGCTGTGATCCCTATGCTGTATTGTTTTTTTCTCTCAGAAAAAAACCAGCGTAAATCCAGTAATACTTTCACTGGCTTTCCTCCTTCGTTCTGCACCACTTCTCTTGCAGTATTTTTTACCATGCTCGCTATTTGAGTTTAGCAAAACTTCTAGCATATCGAAAGTTCCGGGACTGGGATATTTCAGCATTTGAACTAAATCCTTTCTATAATAGCGAGATGATACGACTTCATTCGACTAGTTTTTATTTATAGTGACCACCGATTAATTGATTCCTTCTATACGCTGTACCGCCTGGCGTAACGGACACTGCACGAAGAATCGCGGCAGATCCATACTTCACGCGAATTTCATCCATCACCTGACCAAGTTTCTGTTGCTTCCAGTTCATCGGTTCGAATAAACTGAGCTGAAAACTGTCATGTTCTTCGAGATTCGACAAGTTGACGGAAATATGGCGCACGGGACGCCCGTCATGGAATGTCTCAAACAGTTCTCGGCAGACACGATAAATTGCCATCGTTTCATTCGTCGCGTCCGCTAACGTTTTTTGACGCGTAAAGCCGCCACCGAGTGCGTGCTTTGAATAACCGAACGACAATGTAATCGTGCGCCCTTTCTTTTTCGCAAGCCGCGCGCGCATCGCCGTATCTTCACACATCTCAAGCAAAACAGCCAACACTTCGTCAGTCTTCGTGTAATCGCGCAACAATGTCTGGCCTTTGCCGTAACTCACTTGCCCCTCGATCAACACGGAACCGAGGTCGGAATAATCGATACCGTGCGCATGATAATACAGTTGATTGCCCATCACACCGAACTTCTTCTCCAAATTCTCAAGCGGTGTGTGTGCGAGATCACCGACTGAATAAATGCCCATATCTTCCAGTGTTCGCTCCACTCGCTTACCGATGCCCCACATTTTATGAAGCGGAGCAATAGGCCATAGCTTCTTTGGCACATCTTCATACGTCCAATGCGCAATCCCCGTTTTCTTCGCTTCTAGATCTAACGCAAGCTTCGACAGCAACATATTCGGCCCGACTCCGCACGCTGAACGCAACTCGAATTGTCGGTACAACTCATCCTGAATTCGGAAAATCAACGTCTCAAGAGGTCCCCACAGCTTTTCCGTACCCGTAAAGTCGACGAAACTTTCATCGATACTGTACACATGAATCGCTTCTTTTGGCACATAGCGGTTCAACAATTTTGTTAATTCCATCGACACATCGATGTAAAACTGCATTTTCGGTTCAATTAAATGAATACTTGGATCGTCTGGAATCTCATATAGTCGCATACCGGTCTTCACGCCAAATCGTTTTTTCAATGGCGGTGAAGCAGCCAGTACGACACCGCCTTTTCTTTCGATATTGCCGACAATCGCAATCGGCACTTCCATTACATCGAGTCCTTCCATTGCCGCAGCACAGCTCGCGTAGAAGCTGCGCATATCGAGGCATGCAATTTTTCTATTCGGTAATGGCTTCATCTAGCATTCACCTCTCAAAGGAACAAGTGTTCTTATGAGTAGTATAACCCCATTTATTGCGTTCAAGCAATGGTAATTCACGGGATTTGCGCATACTTGTGGTGAATTCTCCAACTAGACAAAAATATCCCGAAAATCAGAGTGCGACCTCTCACTTTCGGGATATACTATTCATGTATACTTTTTTGGTATAGTAATTATTTACAGGGAAATATCTTCAGGGGGTTGGCCCGATTTATTCATCAAACGAATCGATTCGGGTTCAATTTTTAAAATAACTAGATTCGGATCTTCAGGACCGTCAAACCATGGCTTCATATGATCGTTCCAGATTTTCTCTCTCAAGCTGTCGTCATCGGAAATGGTGACACGACCCGAGTACTCGACAAATGCATCGCCAAATCCTTCACCTTCATAGCCAAGAAGAATATGCGTATACGGATTATCTTGTAGCTCATCTACCTTTTCGGTTTGTTTATTAGTAGGTGTATACAAAGTCAAACCATCACTCATGAATGTCATATACCGGCTGTACGGTTTATTATGATCCACCGTCGCCATCGTTCCGATCATGCTTTCATCTAAGATCTTCTGTACTGTGTCTTTTGCAGTCATTTATTTCCGCTCCTTTCGCGATTACTCCTAGTCTTCCCACCTCCGCTATTTCTAAACCCGAAACGTTTCGCGCGAGCCACTCACTTCAGCCAATATTGACTGCCATTGCGGGTCTGACCGAAATAACCATATTCCGTTAAATAGTTCCGTAACGTAATGAACTCTTCATGGATTTCGGAAAGTCGATCATTCATCTCATGCTTACTGTACGAAATATCTCCGTCAAAGCGCTTACTAATTTCCTGAACAATAATCCGCCGCTGTTTTTCCGTCGATGGCATCTCTTTTAACTGGCCATCGGTTCCTTCAGGGAAAAATGTCCGCAGTATCGCTTGTTGCTCATCCTCGGCCACCAAGTAATCATCGTGGAATAGTTGAGACGCTTTATGTGGCGGAATAAACGCCTGCTCGTACGAATCACGTTCTTTCAATAACTCCATCATCGCCAGGAACACTTTCGCCTGTCGTTCTTTTTCTTTTAATGCAAAGCGATGATGTCGCACAGTCGTCGCACTGCCAATCTCCAGTTCTTCTTGTATATCTTTATCGCTTTTCCCTTGATAGAATAAACGCAATAAATCACCTTGATGATCGGTAATCCCTGACCACTTCTTATCCAGTTCAAGCAAATATGCAAATACCGACTGATGCGAATGTTCGATATGCACGTGCATAAATCGCTCCGCCTCATACAACGCATTCTCGTACGGGTATATCACGCCTTTTTCGATTTGTTTACCACATAATAAACAATCGTACGATGTAGAATTTTCTATATATCCTTGCTTCAATTCCGTTAATGAAGCATCCCAGAACGTTTCCGTAAACTCCATGCAGTCCACACTCCTATTATATTTTCAGCCTTAACAAACAAAGCCGTCATTTGTTTATCCAATACGATCTATGATACCCCGTATACTTCTTGACTTCAATAGTTCAGCAAACAATACATCATTTTGTTTGCTCCTCTTGTTTACAGCACTATCATACAGTCGCCAAACAAATTCGCACGTGATACACTGATTTTATACATACACAAACGGGGTGACATTATGTGTTTACTGGCATTTCAATTGCAAAGCCATCCAAAGTATCAACTCGTCATGATGGCGAACCGAGATGAAGCGTACGGACGTCCGACAGCACCCGCCAACTTCTGGAGCGATCATCCAGACATTTTAGCAGGACGCGACCTCGAACAAATGGGCACGTGGCTCGGTATTACGAAACAAGGGAAAGTCGCTGCACTGACAAATTATCGTGACTTCACACGACCGGAAACAGGTAAACTCTCACGCGGTCACATCGTCTCTTCCTATCTACAATCGGAGCTATCGGCACGTGCGTTCATGGAGCAACTGCATACAAACCGAGAGGATTACGCTGGCTGCAACGTACTGGCTGGGTCAGCTAAAGAGATGTTCTATTACTCGAACATCGAGCAATCGATCCAACAGCTAACCCATGGCACACACGGACTTAGTAATGCCTTTCTGAATACTTCGTGGCCTAAAGTGGATAAAACGAAAGCTTTGTTGGCGAAATATTTGGAGCAAACGGAGACGGTCGATCCGGATGTATTATTCGGTATGATGCAACGAGCGGAACGATTTCCGACCGACCAACTGCCTGATACTGGCGTCGGTGAAGATCTCGAAAGTTTACTATCCTCGATATTTATCGCGTCAAAAGACTATGGCACACGCTGCACGACGGTGCTGACAATAGATAGCGAAGATCACGTAAAATTCGAAGAGCGAACATACGAAAAAGGCATATGGACAACCACTCAAAAATTTTCATTTCACATGGAAAAACCGGCTCACTCTTAAAAGAGTACAGCCGGTTTTTATCTGTTTTTCATACGTTATTTTCATATAATGGTTAGAGTATGTCCATATATTTTTTAAATTCAGCTAAAGCTTTTTCACGATTTCCCGTACTAAATAAACGCTTATGATCCGCTCCGATTATGCGATAATGTCCACCTGCGGTATGTTGCTGCAATTTATATTGCTGCCATTGTCCGATCTCCGTCCACCAGTTAATCGACGCACTCGCAGCGGTTTCTCGCGAGTGAATCTCTGCATGTACTGCGATTTCAGCCAACTCAATTGGATCTTCTCCCATGACCGATCGCAATAGAGCGCTCTCGCGAAATAATGCGCAAACCACTACTGTCGTAGCCCAACTAATTTCCTGTCGACCTTTCTCTACCTGCACTAACGTCTTTTTTGAGATGCCTATGATCTCCGCCATTTGATCTTGCGTATAGTCCATTTCTGTTCGAATTAACTTCAAGCGAGGTGACACTAAGTTCATAACCGTCTGCTTATTCAACGTTTTATTCCTCCTTTACATCAATAGTGTATATTTACACTATTAGTTACTAAAGTTATTTAACTTGTAATATAGATGCTTATCATGTAATTTTTCTTCATTCGTGTAAACTGGATTTCCTCTATAGAAATAGTGTATCACAACTAGAATCCCTATATAAATCTACATAAAAAAACCTGCTGAACCGAAGCTCAACAGGTGGTCATTATATCGTATTAAATCGTTGTTGTAGAATCCCAGTTCGTAATATCTTCCTCTAATGGAAGCTGTGCAGCTCGAGCTTTTACTGCCGCGTTGAAGAATAGGGCGACTAGGAAGATCGAGATGACAGTCGCTCCAATTAAGGCGACATTCATCGGTAAGCCAAATCCAATGGCTGCGTTTAATATATACGTCGTCGTCGCCATCAGCATGAACGTTCCGGGTATAAGTGCGACCCAGTAGTTCTTACCGGCAATGAAGAGATACATCGCACCGACAAATAATGCGATGGCGGCTGTGGACTGATTCGCCCAAGAGAAGTAGCGCCACAGAATATTAAAATCTATTTGTGTCAATACAATCGAGATAGCGAACATCGGAAGCGCGATCACTAGACGGCTCATGACTTTAGCTTGCGGGTATTTGATGTAGTCCGCGATAATCATGCGTGCACTACGGAATGCTGTGTCGCCTGAAGTGATCGGTAAGATAATGACACCAATCACGGCAAGTGTTCCGCCGACAGCACCAAGCATCGTGATGGATACTTCGCTGACAATCACTGCCGGTCCGCCAGCTGCAAGCAATTCACTTAACGTCACACCGTTGAACAACGCCATACCAGCTGCTGCCCAAATCATCGCAATAACGGCTTCTGCGATCATCATGCCGTAGAAGATTTTGCGACCTTGGCTTTCATTCTTCGTTGTCCGGGAAATAATCGGAGACTGCGTCGCATGGAAACCAGATAGCGCGCCACACGAGATCGTCAAGAATAATAACGGGAAGATCGGAATATTATCTGGATGTAAGTTCGCAAATGTCAATTCCGGAATTGGCACACCTTTGATGACCATCATGCCACCGATCCCGACCGCACTGATTACAAGTAATGCGCCGAAGATTGGGTAGAAACGACCGATGATCTTATCGATCGGTAATAGTGTGGCCAAAATATAATAAAGGAAAATAAGTGCTAAAATGATTCCTAGAGCCATCCAACCATTCATTAGGTTGTACAGCAATCCTGCTGGTGCCGAAACGAATACCGTACCGACTAGAACGAGTAATAAAAGGGCAAAAGCGTTGACGACATGTTTCATAAATTTCCCGAGGAATTTTCCTGCCAGTTCAGGCAAGTGTGCTCCGCGATTTCGGATGGAAATCATACCAGTCAAATAATCATGTACAGCGCCTGCGAAAATCGCGCCAACAACGATCCAGATAAATGCGACGGGTCCGTATAACGCACCCATAATCGGTCCGAAAATCGGGCCTACACCTGCGATATTTAGTAATTGAATCAACGAGTTCTTGCTAGTGCTCATCGGCACATAGTCAACTCCATCTGCGCTCGTATACGCAGGTGTCGCACGTTCTTCCTTGACGCCGAACATTTTGACAATGTACTTACCATACGTAAAATAGCCAACAATTAATAATACGATAGAAAATAAAAATGTAATCATTGCTTGTAAACCTCCCTCAAAGTGATAACGCTTACATTAACTATAATAGAAAGGTGTCCAAATCATGACAAAATCTCGCAACATGTCAGAATCGCGAAGTGAGATGCACTCCGAGAGATTAACATGTTACGAGATTTTTTATCCTTCGAGGCGTTGGCGTAATTCTTTTACATAATTTCGGCTAACTGACAATTTCTCCGGTCGTTGATCGACTTCTAACTGATACGCTCCATTGAACCAAGGCGTCAAACTACTGACATGCACGAGGTTCACGAGTATACTTTTATGGATGCGAAAGAACGATGAATGGGTCAATTTATTCTCGAGTTCTTTCAATGTCATGCGCGTTTCATAATCGCGCGTGGGCGTAACAATCTTCGTCCAATTTTCTTCTCGGTGTACATAGAGAATGTCGCCAATCGGGATATAGTAAATTTCACCATCCATTTCGACCGGCAATCGATCGATTCGTTTCGGTGACGCATCGGTTTTTGGCTGTAACAACAATTGTTCCACACGCGCAATTGTCTGCTGCAATTGTTCTTCATCGTACGGCTTCAGTAAATAATCTATCGCATGAACACGAAACGCTTCGACCGCGAATTGCGGATAGGCAGTCGCAAATACGATCAGCGGCACTTTCTTTAGCGAGCCAAGTGTCCTGGCTACTTCCATGCCGTCCACTTTTGGCATTTCAATGTCAAGAAACACTACGTCTGGCTGCAGTTGCATCGCCTTGACAATCGCTAACTCCCCGGAATCCGCTTCTCCGACAATCTTCACTCGTTCAAATTGCTCCAGTAAATAAATCATTTCTTCGCGCGCATACCTTTCATCATCCACGACCAATGCGCGAATCATTTCCGTCATATCCGTTCACCTCCGACTTCGGAATGTAGAATGAAATCTTCGTTCCTTTACCCGGTGTACTTTCTATTGCGAGTCCTGAATTCTCATCAAACGTCATCAGTAAACGTCGATTGACATTATACAAACCGAGCCCTGTACCTTTTCCCGATTCGACTTGATCTTTTCCAAGCGTAGCGAGACGCTCAGGAGCAATTCCGACACCGTTGTCTTCCACTACAATATGAATGGCGTCTTTACTTTCATGTATTGACACATGGACCATCGCATTTGCGTCCAATTCTTTAATACCGTGCGTAATCGCATTTTCAACAATCGGTTGCAACGTCAGTGGCGGAATCTTCTCCTGCAGGACGCTCGGATCGACGTCAATACAAATCTTCAGTTTATCAATGAAACGTGCTTCTTCAATCATCAAATACGCTTCGACGTGCGCCAACTCTTGCTGTAACGTCACCATTTTCGCCGTCGTACCTTCAAGATTCTGACGTAAAAAGAACGACAACGACGACAGCAATTTCCGTGCTTCATCCGGATTTGTCCGTATCAATGAAATGATAATATTCATTGAATTGAACAGAAAATGCGGACTGATCTGCGCTTGCAACGCCTGAATTTCCGCTTCCTTCGCCAGTTGATGCGCATGATCCGCTTCGGCAATTTCCAGTTGGTTGCTGAGTAATTCAGCCAGTCCTGCAATTAATTCAATTGTGACATCGGTAATCGCTTTACGCGAAGGATAAAATAATTTCAATGTCCCGATTGTTTCGCCACGTGTTTTAAGCGGTGCTATGACCGTCGCTCCGGAAGACGATACACCCGGCTGCTCATGCGTGAAGGAATCCGTCACAATAAGTCGACCTTCCTGAATCACTTGACGCGTTAAATCCGTCTGAATCGGGCCTTGCATAATCGTGCCTTTAGAGCTAACAAACGCCAGTATATCCGTTTTATCTGTCATTGCGACAGCACCTGGCTGCAACTCGTTCATCAGAATACCGCACACGGCCGAAGCGGTATCTTTTCGCATACCTGTCCGTAAATAGCCAAGCGTTTGATCCGCGATGCGCAATGTTTTCTGCGCTTGCATTGCCGTCATTTTATCTTGATCACTGATGACGTTATACGCAATCAGCATAAATAATGCAGTCCCCATACCGTTTGCTAAAATCATCGGCATGCCAATCGTTTGAACCAATGCAAACGCTTTCTCAAATGGATTCGCAATGAGAAGAATGAGCAACATCTGTAACGCTTCTGCAGCCGCTCCAATCGTGAAGGCCAAAAGCGGGCTAATATGCTTGCCCTTCTTATAGAAGTAACCTGCCAGAACACCTGAAATAATCGTAGCAATTCCACACGAAATAGCCGTGAATCCACCTAAAGACATCCGGTGAATCCCGGCGATGAGTCCAGCACCGATTCCGAGTCGATAGCCACCAAGCAACCCTGCGACGACCACTCCGATCACACGGGAGTTTGCAATCGCCTCATCGTTAGCGAGTTGCCACGACATATTTTCAAATTGAAGCGTCTGCATATCCAGTGCCACACCGAAATACGTTCCAAAAACCCCGAATAATCCAAAAAAGAGTATCGCCGTCAGCTCTTGCCGACGATCCAATACGTCTTGATGGATCATATTTTGGAAAAATCGAAAACGAGTCAGAAGGAAAGCGACTGCCACAATCATTCCGACCCGTTCGAACATAATGATCAGTAAATCTAGCATCGCCATCCTCCATTCACTCGATTAACCCTACATCATTTTAGAATCGCTTTGTTCACGACCGATACTACTTCGACCCGCGACATTTTCTCGCGTCCTTCTTTCAGTGCATCAAGTGTACTATGCGCAAGCGCCAACGGAATGTTGCAGAAGTTTAGAATGGTCTTCGTATGGATGTCTTCAATATATGCATCCGCGAGTGCCAAATTCTCTTCCGCATACGCGAACATCTCCGGCAATTTCCAGTCATTCGGGAAGAAGTTCACGTCACGCACTGCGTCTTCTTTGTAGTTACGCAAAATATTCACAGACTGCAACCCGCGACCAAAACCAATCGCTAGGTCACGATCCGTCTCCGTACCATCATACCAGCGCCAAATATCCGCAAGCATAACGCCCACTAGTCCAGCGACATAGTACGTATAATCATCGAGATCTTCACGCGTCTCGATCACCCAGTCCTTACCTGCCCACTCCGCCATGCCACGCCCCATGATCGCAGTCGATTCGAGTACTTTATTACGTGCCGTTTCCGGACAGAACTCTACCCAGTCAGCGAGACGCAACGTCACTTCAGGCAACTGGTCGCGGTATGGTGCGAATAACTCGTCTAGTGCAGACGCCATCGATTCGCCAGTTGCGATCGTATGGTCGAGAATGTCGCTTACTTTGTTCAGCAAGTCGGTAACGATCGTCACGTCCAGTTGTTCGTGGTCTTCGATTTCATCGATTGCCCGCATGCACAAGTACGCAGACGCAACGGCTTCGCGAACGTTTGGTTCAAGTAATTTAATTGGTATGTAAAATGTACGGCTTGTCTCTTTTAAGACTTTCATCGCTTCTTTTTGTAGTTTTGCTTCGGTTTTCATGTAAGGTTCCCTCCATCAATCTTTGCACAGATAGTGATTATATAGAATGATTTTATTATAGCATTGATTGTATGAGGGGTGCGAGTGGGGAGGTGTTTAGGGCAGGAAAAGCTAGTTGGTTATGTGACGGGTGTGACTACATTTAATGAAGGGAAATGAGTGTACTGTTGACGATTGAAGTTCGGAAGGAATTAGGTGAGGTGTATCCAGTTCGGTTTTCTCCTTCTTCTTCGGCTAGGATGGATGCGCGTCTAAATTCTTGATTTGCGAGGTTTTATGAAGATGATGTTCATATGAGGATTTGTAAAACGTTTTAGACTTGTGATCCAGAGAAGTTCTTGATCGTAAATGAAATAGTGATGATTTTATTTACACAAACGCTCATTATCCAAATTGATTTAATGGAATTAACAATACAGTCAAAAAGATAGTGATTTGCCAGGAATATACCTAACAAATCACTACATATGTCTTTTCTACAATCTGTTCTTTATCTAAGTTTGAAGAATACTGAGTTGATTTAATTATTTTCAGAAATAATAATCTCTAATCATCCATTAAGTCTTTTGAACATAGCGAGGTTAGTTACTCCCCTTTAGTTTCATGGTCCTGAACAGTAGTTCAGAGGCTTGTCCACGAGTAAGAGGTTTTGATGATCTAAATGTTCCATCCAAATATCCTAAAGAGATATTTAGAGAACCAAGTGATTGGATCGCATCATACTTCTCTTCATCCTTATCCTTTGTTATATCCGAAAAGACCACCTTAGCAGTCTTCTCTAATTTAAACGCCCGTGATAGTATAAGCGCCATTTGACCTCTAGTCAATTGATCATTCGGACCAAATCTAGTAGCAGAGTAGCCGTTCATTATTCCCGCTTTTCTAACGGCTTCAATGTATGGACTTTGTGTCGAGGCTACATCTTCAAATGAAATACCATCCTCAAGATTTAAGTTTAAAGCACGTGTAATGATAATAGCTGCCTGTGAACGTGTTACTAGTTTCTCAGGCCGGAATTCATTATTATTATATCCTTTAAAAATATTTTTATTTGACAAATATTCAATCGCTGAATAATTGGAGTGTTCTTTCGAAACATCAGTGAACGATACCGTTTTCTCCTTAGTATTCAGTTTTAAGGTTTTAGAAGACACAGCAGCTTGCTCTATATCATTCTTATTAAATAAGAATTTCTTAAACTCCCAGTTTTCATATAAACTAATCTGATCTTCATAATGTTGATCTATCGTACCGTCCTTTTGAATATAGCCGATTTGTCCAGGCGGAGTTACATTAAAACCTTCTGGACCTTCTGGTTTCATTTCAAGATAGTG
Source organism: Sporosarcina sp. P3 (assembly GCF_002743415.1). NCBI lineage: Bacteria > Bacillati > Bacillota > Bacilli > Caryophanales > Caryophanaceae > Sporosarcina > Sporosarcina sp. P3. The sequence goes on along the minus strand of NZ_PDZE01000001.1, from coordinate 208,914 downwards.
ATTCTCACTACCACGGTTCATTTCTATAATGGGTCTATCCGATCCATAACTATGCGGCACACCAATTAATGATGTGGAACCAAAAGTCATGGTTCTAATTGGAGAACGCCACTTCTCCACTTCCATACCTTTCTCACTTTGTAGTTTCAGTAATACTTCTTCAACACCGTCTAACATTAGTTGCTCAACATCATCAGTTATCCAGTTATAATTTGTCTCTTCCTTATTTAAAACTTTATAGGCAAGAGTTGCACCCATTTTTTGATCGGTAATCGGCTTTGTAAGATCCCACATTTCCCCAAGCTTTTCATCAAACAAATTTTCGTGCGTAATCTTCCACCACTCTGTAAAGAATGTTGCAATGCCCGCGTCGTAGTATCCATCTTTATCTTTATCTTCCTCTAGATTATTCCATTTTTTCAATTCCTCAATTAAATACGTGTAATCTTTATTATTTCTTGAATGTGATTCCAATGTCTTGATTAATAATGGCTTGAAATAATGACTCCGAAGTTGTGCGAAACTTGCGGCGTAGTTAATATCATTGATATCTTCAAGCGTAAGTTTGTCCTTCGACTCCAAACCATTTATATATTGCTGGACTCTATTATCCTTACCCCATACAAAGTTATTTTCACCATTAGACCAGCCTGCTGTCGGCTTATTATTCCAGTTAGCGATATAACCACTTGATGGATTAATCATTTGAGGATTCTTTTCAAATGGTTGGAAACCAGTCCAGTCATATTCACCAGTTCCAGGCGTAGGTAACCTTTGATCAATTTTTTTATTTCTTTCAGGAATTCTACCTAGATGAATGTATCCAATATCGCCAGCGGTATCAGCGTAATACCAGTTTATGGACATCGAAAAACCACTTGCTGCTTGTTTAAAATCTTCAATATTTTTAGCCCAGTTCATTTTCATGTATGCCGCCATGCTTTCTACCTCTGTATTGCGGAATGCCCACGCTTTACTGTAAGCTATATTATTTTCTATATCCAAACTAATCACAGGTCCATGTACAGTTTTATAAAAATCTTTCTTAATTTCTCTCATTTCACCGTTCTCTTGTCGAACCTTAATCGTCTCGGTTCTCTTATCCATGTTTTTCCACTCGTTGTTATGGAAGTATTTTGTAGGATCGTCTGGATGTAATTTTTCTTCAAAGATATCAACTATATTTCCGTATCCAGCAGTTGAACTAAATGAAAACTTATCGGTGGAACCAAACATAATAAAGGGAAAGCCAATGAATCCTGATCCTTCTATATTAATCTCGGGTGAATGTAAACCAACTTCGTATAAATATCCTGGAGCGATAAATCCAACTTGTGGACCACTAAACAGTAACGCATTTCCTGTTTTCGACTTGTCCGGACCTACGACAACTGTATTGCTTCCAATTTTCAATGGTAAACCAAGTTCTTCAGTTAGAGATATAAAATTTTCTCGATCTTCTCTAACTTGTTTTGCTGAATCAACTACTGCAAGGGAAAGATGCTGTTCAGCGTTCGAAGATGTCTTTCCGTCCTTACCATCATTACTTTCGACCGTAATAGGCGCTTCTGGATCATCCAACCAAACTAGGTCGTCAAACATTTTTGCAGCTTGTTCCTTTCCATATTCACTTTCAAGACTTTTTAATATTTCAGCGTTTGTCAATTCTTGATGACTATCCATAAAGAATGAAAGCGTCGCCATATAAACTCGAATAATATCTGTCGCATCCCATTTTTGTGGCAAGAAGCCGTAGTCATGAAATTCCTTTGTGATTTTGTTATCAGGATCTTTTAATGCTTCTTCTACATAAAGACTCATACCTTCCGCAAATTTATTAATTAGCTCTTTATCGTTTTTGCTGAGGCGATCTAACATGTCTCCAATTTCCTCATCATTTGATGCATCTCTTCTAGATTGTTCATCTCGCGTTATAAATTTTTCTCCTAATATTTCTGAAGCTGTTCCCTCATTTGCCCGTCTAAACATCTCTAACTGAAAAAGTCGATCTTTTGCCATCACATAACCATAAGCTTCATATAAATCGAGTTTATTCTGTGCATAAATATGGGGTACACCATATTCATCACGAATAATTTCCACCTCACCTGCCCTCTCTTTCTCGTTTGCAAACCCGATGTTTTGTGGAAACAACAACGAAACTAATAAAACTCCGAATATCAAAATCTTAAATAATTTCAAATCCCAACACCTCCAAAAATTTTATACAAAACAAAGTATAGCTTTCTTTCATTATCAAATCAAAGAATTATCACAAGAATCTGACTATTGAATTGATTCATACTAAATCACAGAAAAAATAAGCCTATCCAAGTGAATTTATAATCGTCATACTTCACCTATGGACAATAAATATCTATTTCACTGAATAAATTCCATAACTTTTAAGCCTAGCTTCCAATGATTTCGAAGCATTAAAATGAAGTACATCCGCAAGTCTTGTCTACTAAAACACCAAATAGACTACGGGAGCAATAATAAATCTCGTTAGCCTGGGTTTTTTATGAATAAAATATATATCGCTTCTTGTACGGAATACAGATTTTACAAGTTCTTACTTTTGGTTGCTGAAAGAAAGTATGGTTTCTCCGACAGATACACTAGTTCCCTTAACACGCCAAGTACCGGCTACCTTAGTAGTAGAAGTGAATCAGCTGATGCATCATGACAAGTACGACATTGAAAGTGTGCGTTGGTAGCTAGAAGTTGAGTGAAGAATACCAAGTAGGAAAAGCCGGAAGATTTCAATGAAATGCCATTCCTTTTTTGTTTTGCTCACTGTATAATCTAGCCCAATAATACACACTGCGATTGACCATATCATATTGATATCCAGACACGATAGCTTGTCGCCTTCCTATTCTGCACCAATTTCTGGTTTTACAAAGGTTACTTCTTTAATTGCATTCCGGCCGGTTCGTTTGAGAATGGTATTTAGATACATAATGGTAATCGTCGATATGAAAAAAGAAACGTGTAAAGAAAGTAATGTCGTAAGTATGAGGAATGGAATTACAGAAATTCGATTTTGATAGGTTTTTTTTAGGTAAAATTGAATTCTTGATGTTTTCCTAAAAGGTTGGAATTTACCAAGTTCTCATGATAGTGATACACTTATACCCAAGTAATATATTGATTCTACTGGAGGTTGATTCCATGAACAAGGTTGAAATTCTTTCATTAAATGTAGGGAAACCTAAAGATAGGGATTTCGGAAAGAAATCTGTGACGACGGGCTTTTTCAAAGAGCGGGTGCAGCAAGCGATTTTTTTATCCTCTGTCAACTTTACTGGGGATGGTCAAGGAGATCTCGTTCATCACGGCGGTGTTCATAAAGCGGTTTGTGTGTATCCGTATGAACATTATTCTCATTGGGAACGCGTATTGGAAAGAACGCTTCCGTACAGTGCGTTCGGTGAGAACCTTACTCTAACAGGGATGACTGAAGAAGATGTTTGTATTGGAGACTCCTTTCAGCTGGGTGAAGCGATTGTTCAAGTGAGTCAGCCTCGCCAGCCTTGTTTTAAGTTAGCGCTTGTCTATGAACGGAAAGATATGCCGCTTCTTGTACAGGATACAGGCTTTACGGGCTTTTATTTCCGTGTGTTGCAAGAAGGGTTGGTTTCGCCAACGGATCAGTTAATTCCGTTAACACGCCAAGCACTTGCTATTTCAGTAGCGGAAGCGAATCGGCTAATGCATCATGACAAGCAAGATTTAGGAGCAGTTCGTCGTCTGCTAGAAGTTGAAGAGTTGTCCCCAAGCTGGCGGAAGACGTTTGAAAAGCGTGTGGCGGGTCAAGATGTAGATACTAGCAAACGAATTTCTGGTGAATCGTAAATTGGATGTAGGTCCAGATTATTTCACGAGAAGAGGTGCGAAACATGGAAAATGATAAAATACGAACAATGACTACTTGGTTCCGAAACTGGTTTTTGGATAATAAAGTAGTCGCTATATTATTGATTTCGTTATTAATTTTATTGAACTTCCTAGTTTTTTCGAAAGTTATGCATATGTTCCATTTTATAAAAGAGTTTCTCAGTGTAGTCGCATTACCTATCATTATGGCCGGGATTTTATTTTATCTACTAAATCCATTGATCGATATACTGGAAAGAAAGAAGGTCAAACGGGTTTTGGGGATCGCATTCGTTTTCGTAGTCATCAGTGGATTAGTCGTGTGGGGCGTGATCATTCTAATTCCGATTATACGCGAGCAAGCTTCAAGCCTCATTCAAAACTGGCCCGACTATTGGACTCAATTACTAGAACAATTTGATAGCCTATTAAGTAGTAATCTGTTTTCTCAATTGCAAGGAAAGTTGGACGATATCGACCAAAGTATTATAGACTCGATTACCGAACAAACGAAGGGCTTTATGGATTCTGCTTTCTCTGGAATCGGTAGTGTGCTCGGAACGGTGACCAATGTCATTATCGCATTGCTCACTATGCCGATTCTTTTATTCTTTTTATTAAAAGATGGGCGTGATTTGCCGTATCATATGATGAAGTTGTTGCCGACCAAGATGCGTGCCAATACGTATAGAGTATTGAAAGAAATGAATACGCAAATTAGTCAATATATCCGCGGGCAATTATTAGTAGCGTTTTTCGTAGGATTGATGTTTTGGATTGGTCTCGCGATTGTTGGACTTGAGTATGCCGTTCTACTTGCGATAGTAGCAGGGGTACTAAACTTAGTTCCTTATTTAGGATCGTTCCTAGCCATTATTCCGATCGTCATCATTGCGTTAGCCTCTTCACCTTTCATGTTGGTGAAAGTGATTATTGTGTTTGCCGTTGAACAAGCACTTGAAGGCAGATTGATCCAACCATTGATTTTAGGTAGTAATTTGAAAATACACCCCGTGACGATTATTATTGTGTTGCTGACGGCTGGGAAATTATTCGGTGTGCCAGGGGTTATACTAGGAATTCCTGCTTATGCTGTCATCAAGGTAATTGTCGAGCATATTTTCAAATGGTATAAATCCTACTCGGGTCTATATGTAGAACCATACAACCCCGCCCCAATGCCAGACGTTCCGATTGAAAAAAGAAAAGTGAAAAAGCGCTAGATTAAATCGAGCGTGGACAAGTAAATAGATCCAATCGAAACCGTCCCTCTATCCATATAAAAAAGCGTGTCTTCTAGGTTAGGTAGTTACCTACAGGACACGCTTTTACAAAGCTGATTTTCGCACATGTGCAATTCGATTTTCCAGATTGGATTCATTTTCCGTTGTAAAGCGCCCATAATCCTAGAACTCCACCCACCACGACAGTCAACGCGGTTAGTTTCTTCACGTCCAAAGGAGACTCAAACTTCACTTTGTCTGGTGTGATGACATATACGCCAATAGGTTGAATCGTAAAAGCGCCGCCTCCACCTTCTCCTCCACTCCCGTCACCACCCCCACCTACTGCATATTTAACTTTCGCCACAGGCACTACTTTTTGCACTCCAAGTTCAATTGGGTCTCCGTATATGAGGGATACGTCTTTTTGGTTGGCAAACTTATTGAAAATCGTTTTAATAGGTGTTTCTATATACTCTTTTCCCCCAGCTTTCTCGTTCGGTTGAGCTTGTCCATTATTCATATAGATTCCTCCTTCACTCTACTCATTCGTCTTCTACAACAAATGATCTTCTATACTATGCCTAAATGAATCCCGTTAGTCATCTACTACGAAGTGCATGGACTTTGGTTTGAATGGTTCAAAGCCTCAGCACCCCATTACAGCTTAGTCTGTTAATCCATCATTTCATACCTCTGATTCGCTTGGTTAATTTTCCTCAGTGTAGTCGCATGAAGTATTTTCAATATGGGCCGAATAAAGAGCTGCGCACTCCCTACAACAAATAGAATGATCCCAGCAGTCTTTAAGCTTTCAAAAAAGAAGAACACACTACCGACTATAAATATAACTCCTAATACTAATTCGTTAATGATGAAAATATAACGGTAATTTTTATTGAAGAAAATGATATGCTTCCCCAGCTTGACTTCATATTCTTGATGATTACTCGTTAGTTTCGGCAATTTCTTCCCCTCCCACATTTCTCATTCCCTATATTTTATTCATATAAACGGTACTGAAAGGAAAACTGGTGAGAGTAGGTCATAAATAGGAAGTCTAGAGCCTTCTTCAACATGTTTGAAATAAAAAACACCTGTATAAGAACTCTATGTGTTTGCTTACACAATCACATAAGTGTCTTATACAGATGCTAGTCACTCTTTATTCACAACACCTATCGATTTGGATAAAAAGCGCTGTACTTTTTCCTTAATATGGATCTGCTTCACGACCTTTGTCCACTGCTTCTTTCACTGCCTTTTTAGAATCAGGTGTACCTTGTCCAAACTTTGATGGTCCCGCCTCACGACCCGGGATGTCAGCTTCTGCTGCCACTCCTTCTAGTTCCTTCATTTTCCGTTCAATACCTTCTTGTACAAGACGCCCGTATTCATAATCCGCTTGCGTGAAGTGTTCGATCATCGCTTCTTGAATACGTACATCACACACTGCTAACGCATCAGAGAGGTTTTTGATTAATTCTTCTCGTTCCCACTCTTCAAACTGGCGGAAAGTCTCGCCGGCTTGCCCATAATTATTGGGTCGGTCAATTGGTGCACTCAGTGTTGCTGCGTTGTACGTAGGTCTGTGCGGAGGGCGGCTTTCTCCTGTTGCTTCCTTAAATCCACCGAGCATGGATGGTTCATAGTTTATATGTGGGTTTTCTCCTGACTCGCGAGGATCACGTTGGTCCATTTGACCCCGTTGCTGGTTGGTCCGGACCGCTTTTTTCGGTGCATTTACAGGTAACTGGAGATAATTCGTGCCGATCCGATGACGTTGTGTATCCGAATACGAAAATGTGCGGCCTTGAAGCATTTTGTCGTCGGAAAAATCCATTCCGTCTACCAGTACGCCGGTCCCGAAAGCGGCTTGTTCAATGTCCATATGAAAATCTTCGGGGTTGCGATCTAATACCATCTTCCCTACTGGTAGCCATGGATACTGTTCCTCCGGCCAAAGCTTGGTATTATCGAGCGGATCAAAATCAAGTTCGGGGTGGTATCCATCTTCCATAATTTGCACGAACAGTTCCCATTCAGGATATTCTTTACGTTCGATCGCTTCAGATAAATCTTGCGTAGCATGTGCAACGTTTTTCGCCTGGATCGCGTCAGCATCTTGCTGAGTTAAGTTACGGATTCCTTGCTTCGGCTCCCAATGATACTTGATTAGAACCGCATCACCTTTGTCATTGACCCACTTGTACGTATTGACACCTGAGCCTTGCATATGACGATACGTTGCAGGAATACCCCATGGTGAAAACAAAAATGTGATCATATGAATAGATTCTGGCGATCGAGACACAAAATCAAACATGCGCTGTGGATGCGATATATTGGAAGCTGGATCGGCTTTAAATGCATGAATCATGTCAGGAAATTTCATCGCATCCCGAATGAAAAATATTTTCAAATTGTTTCCTACCAAGTCCCAGTTACCATCTTCTGTATACATCTTCACCGCAAAGCCTCGTGGATCTCGTGCCGTTTCAGGCGAATCTTTAGCACCAGCTACGGTAGAGAAACGCGCGACGAGAGGCGTTCTTTTTCCAGCACCGGAAAACACTTTGGCACGGGTGTACTTTTCGACTGGCTCATTCCCAACTTTCCCATACGTTTCAAAGTAACCAAACGCACCCGAGCCTCTTGCATGGGCAATTCGTTCAGGTACTTCCTCACGGTCAAAATGAGAGATTTTTTCGATAAAATGATAATTCTCAAGCGTAGCAGGGCCACGGTCGCCAATCGTCCTAATGTTTTGATTGTCCTGTACAGGATGCCCTTGGCGTGTCGTAAGTATTTCTCGTTCTTCCATTTGACTATCCTGCTGTTTATGTTGTTTCTTTTCCACTGTATTCCTCCTCGACAACGTGCTTTCCATTTCTACCGACAGTATGGCCAGAATCATTGGAAGTTAATCACTTATACTTCGGGTGGAAATCTGTTTGACCGCTACGCTAAGTCATCCGAAAATGACGTTTGTATATATGTCGAAAGCTTCAACGTTTCCTGGGAAATTTCATAAATACAAACTTTGTTCGGGAGATGCCAACTCTCTCAGTAAATACTTTAGAAATTTCGCGAAATAAAAAGTACCGATTTTCTAAAACTTTAAGAAAATCGGTACACTCCTTGCGCTTTGTTTCCTACTTCTCGTCTTTCTTCTTCAAATCCTCAATCAACTCTTTCATTTCTTTAATTTCTTTTCTTTGCGTTTCAATAATTCCATCTGCTAAATCTTTAACGCGCGGGTCAGAAATATTTGCTCGTTCGCTAGTCAAAATGGCAATGGAATGATGGGGAATCATTGCTTTCATCCAGGAAGTGTCATCTACTGTTGTCTGGCTTCGAATCAAAAATAAGGATAAAGCAAATATCATGACGCTCGCCCCCATGATCCCGACATTCATCTTTTTACTTTCATACATTTTCCACATATACCCCATCATGATGATCGCCATCACAGCTCCCATCAACAAGGCCATATATAGGCGGGTTTCACTAAAAAACACGTGATCGAATGCGTAGGTGTTTACGTACATGAGTCCAAACATCACGACAGTAGACGTTGCGATCATAGCTAAAAATCTCCCATAACTTTTCATACAGTGTATGTCTCCTTTCCGTTTCATCATGTTATGTCTCTAAAAATAGGTATCTATATATACGTCTTTACTTTTATGTTGCCCTTTACTCATCCAATAAAACGCATATAGAATAACTCCTTAAAAACTCCTTATTTATACGAAAAACGAAAAAGGTACCGGAATCCTGAACAGGAAACTGTTCGGGAATCTAGTACCTTTTGTACATTTCGAAATAGAGCCTTGACCCATCTTATACGTCCACCATTTCTAAAAATTGCAGTGTTCGTTCATTTGTTGAGTGATTGAAGAACGTCTCCGGATCAGAATCTGCGATAATGACTCCTTCATCTAGCATAATCACTCGGTCTGCAACGTTTTTTGCGAACTTCATTTCGTGTGTAACGACGACCATCGTCATCCCTTCCTCGGCCAAGTTTTGCATCACCTGCAACACTTCTCCAACCAGTTCGGGGTCTAAAGCAGAAGTGGGTTCGTCGAATAGCAATACCTTGGGTTCCATCGCAAGTGCTCGAGCGATCGCAACACGTTGTTTTTGACCACCAGATAACTTATTAGGATAGACTGCTGCTTTTTCGGATAGACCGACCTTTTTTAATATTTCGAGTGCCATCTTCTTTACTTGTGCTTTGTCCATTTTCTTGACCATCAGAGGCGCTTCCATGACATTTTCTACTACCGTTTTATGCGGAAACAAATTGAAGTGTTGAAACACCATCCCTACTTCCGCACGGATCTTAGCTAAGTTGTCTTTCTTCTGATTCACTTGCTTTCCGTCAATTGTAATAACGCCTTCATTCGTCAATTCCAAAAAGTTTAAACAGCGTAAAAAGGTACTCTTTCCCGAACCACTAACCCCTATGAGAACTACCACTTCCCCACGATGTACTTCCATATCAATACCTTTGAGCACCTTCAACTCACCAAATGACTTATGAACATTTTCTACCTTAATCATTGTATCTGCCCCCATTATTTATCTACATCCAATTTGTTCTCATACCATTTTAATAGAGCGCTAAAGATCAGAACGAGAATGAGATAATAAAGACCTACTACGAGAAATGTTTCAAATTGTTTAAAGTTAGAAGCAGCTACACGGTTTGCCACACCAAACATTTCAGATACACCAATTACATAGACTAAAGATGAATCTTTTAATGTGATGATAAATTGGTTTCCGAGCGGTGGAATTGCCCGTCGTAAAGCTTGCGGGAAGACAATTCGTCTCATCGTCAATGATCGATTCATCCCCAGTGCAAGACTTGCTTCTCGTTGCCCTTTGTCAATTCCTTGGATAGATCCACGGAAAATTTCTGCAATATACGCACCGTTGTGAACACCTAAAGCAATAGCCCCCGCCCAAAAGTTATCCAATACAATGATCGATGTGATCCCGAAGTATAGAAACATAATTTGAACAATTAACGGTGTTCCTCGAATTAGCGTAATATACACATTCGCGATCGTTTGCAGTATTTTGGAGTTTGAAATCTTCATCAGTGCGAACATGACACCTAAGACCGTTCCAATGACTACTGCAATTGCTGTAATTTCAATGGTTAATAGACCTGCTTGTAAAAATCCTTTGTACGTATTTTTGAATACGTCATAAAATGTTAATAAGAATTCAGGCACCGGCACACCAACTTTCTGAGAAATAGGCGGAAATTGTACTTACTCCAATAACTCGACACCTTCTAAATCAATATCTAGTAAATTGCGACCGAACCACTTATCCGAAATTTCCTCATATGTCCCATCCTCAATCATTTCTTGTAATGCTTCGTCAATCGCTTTTGTTAATTCTGGATTTTCTTTGTTTACCGCGATTGAAGGTTGTTCTACCCACATTGGCTTATCAATCTCTTTGATTTCAAATCCATTGTCGATCGCTTCATAACCTACGATGTCTGCTGTGATGACGGCGTCCAAACGACCTTTAACAGTTAAATCTTTTAAGGCTACTACGTCGCTGCTGTAATATTGGATATCATCTGACAATTCTTTAGCTGGCTCTTCATATGTAGACTGGGCTACTACGCCAATTTTCTTTCCATCTAAGTCTTCCGGAGATGTAATGTCGTTATTATCCTTTGCAACAAAAATCATGCCACCTGAATAATAGTAAGGCTCGGTGAAATCCGCTTGCTCTGCACGTTCTTTCGTATACGCCATCGAACCAATAATTGCGTCGAATTTATTTCCAACAAGACCTTGTAAAATCGTTTCAAATGGATTCGTCACAGGGTTCGCTTCCAGACCCATTTTCTCAGCAAGCGCATTGCCGATTTCTACATCAAAGCCTGTAAGTTTACCATCTTCTTCAAAACTAAACGGTTTGTACACTCCACTTGCAGCAAACGTGAATTTTCCTTCATTAACTAAATTATAGCCTTGATCTTCAGCAGTGCTTTCAGATGTTTTTTCTTCATCATTTCCACAAGCGGCAAGTACTAGTACAGATGCAGCTAGTAACCAGATCATCATTTTAAATTTCTTCATTCTCTTCATCTCCCTTTTTAAGTTAGCTATATAGCCAATTTTTCGTGCATATTAATAGTACCCTATTTATCTGTGAGAAAACCAATAAATTCAGTAATATTAATATTTTCATAATATATAGATTTATATCAAATAATTAATTCACGCCACTTCCAGAGAAAGCGCTTACAATAAATATAGCACTAAACAATTAATTCTTTTATTATAGCCTCTCATCCTTTCGTAGTTTTCGTTACAAGCTGAACTTCAAACTTATACATACTATAATAATTGGATGTCTTTTGACAATCTAATAACACTCCCCTTTTTCTTATTTTTTAGTTATCTTCTATTAAATCATGAATCTATAGAAAAGTGAATGCTGAATTTTATATTCATATAGTCTTAGCTAGTTGTACAATAAAATTACGTAATCACTTAATAGAATAGTCTTTGGATTTTCGACAGTAAAATGAAGTTTTAAAGTGGAAGATATTGTATTATATTTAATATTTGTATAAAAAATTGATCAAACAGAAATTAACCGGCACGAGTGACACACCGTGGTGATCTCGTACCAGCCTACTAACCATTTTTTAATTACGTTTTCAATTTCTACATGGATGGAGTAGCTCTCGATTAGAAAAACATTATACTTTTTTCAACTCAAGATATGCCTTCGCCACCAACGATAAATCTTGCTCAAACATAGTAGCTAGATTCGGACGACGTCTTACCGCAAGCGGGTGATACGCAACTGAAGTTTGAAAGCCCCTTACTTCATGCCATTCCCCACGCAATCCTTTGACATCCACTTCAGGATTTCGAAAAAATGATTGAACTGCCACATTGCCTAAACAGACAACAAGAGAAGGTTGTTGCTGTTGCAATTGAGCTTCTAGATGGTGAATGCAAACGGATCGCACTTTCTCTTTGTCATATTTCCGAAGGGGCCGTCTTTTCAGAATATACGTTACGTATAGCAACTCTTCCTCTAAACCAACAGTCGATAAGGTCTGTCTCAAAGTTTGGCGCGTTCCGCAAACCATCGGATTCCCTTCACGATCTTCTAGCGCGCCGGGATTATCAAGAACGATCATAATCGGAGCCTGCGGATTTCCTTCTCCCCAAATCATACGAGAGCCTTGGTTATATAGCCCACACGCTTGGCAAGCTTGCTGACTTTTTGGTGTCGGATCTTCCGACCAACTTTCTGAACAACTAGAATTCATCTTATTCACCTTCCTAGGTTTTCAGCATTCCCATTTCACATGCAAACATACCTGGGTCCATACATTAGAAAGACACCCATCATGGCGATTTAAGCTCCTCTATTCGAATACTACTTGCCGTTACATGTGGCTAGAGTGGGCTCTGCAAGTTGGTTTTTATTACAGTTTTTTTTAGATCATTTATGCTATGATACGTATAATACATAGCGATTGACGGAGGATTTCATATGAAAAAAGTTGCCATTATTCAAGATTTATCTTCATTCGGTAAATGTTCACTCACTGCCGCCATGCCAGTGCTTTCGGTGATGGGCGTGCAGGCGTGTCCACTGCCTACTGCGGTTTTATCTGCACAAACAGAATACCCGAGCTATTATTGTCATGATCTTACGAATGTTATGTCGCTCTACACGGAAGAGTGGAAGAATCTTGATATGTCGTTTGACGGCATTCATACCGGCTATATCACTGGCAAAGAGCAAATTCACCATATCCTCACGTTTCTCGAAAACTTTTATCGTGATCAGACGGTTTTGCTCGTGGATCCCGTGCTGGGTGATAATGGAAGAGCGTATGATAATTTTGACGAAGAGCTTTTAGAACAAATGAAAATTCTAGTCGCGCGGGCAGATGTTATTACGCCGAACATGACGGAGTGTTGCTTATTGACTGGCTATTCATATGATGAGCTCTTACGGTTTCCTGACGAACGGGATTATTTGAAGGCCGTGCAAGAAGTTGGCCAACAACTTCAGCAGAAAACTAGCGCAGAAATTGTCATCACAGGCATCAATCCACCTGGACGTCAAGGCGTCGTCGGAAATATGTCTATTAGCCAGACGGATACTCATTATAGCTTCGTACCATACAACGGCAAAAGCTATTCGGGCACCGGAGATTTATTCGCATCGGTACTTATGGGTGGCAGAATGCGTGGTATGTCAACAGAACAAGCGATTACATTGGCAGAGAAGTTTTTGATGGCTGCTATAAAGGATACCGATTTGTATGATACGCCAGTAGAAGCAGGAGTGAACTTTGAGAAGTATTTGCGGATGTTGTTATGAGACATACAGATGAAAAGCACCGAATCCACAAAAACGCTTTGTGGATCCGGTGCTTTTAACATATTTATCTACTTATTTCGTCAGCATACAGAATCATTCGATTTCGGAACCGTTAGGCCAAATAACGGTCGGAGATATAGAGCTAAAAATGTCCCGGCCATGGCTAAAATCCCCCAAATATATCCGTGCAAACTAAATGAAGCGATGCCGCCGAAGTAAGCGCCGATATTACAGCCGAATGCAAGGCGTGCGCCGTAGCCCATCATCAATCCCCCAATGACAGAAGCCGCGAAATTGCCAACTGTAACGCGTGTGAACTTGAATAAACCGCCAGCTGCTGAAGCGACGAATGCTCCAATTATAACCCCAAGGTTCAATACCGTTGTGGAATCAGCAAAAATGGATGCTTCTAGTGCAGATGCGTTGGCCCCTTGCCAATACCCCCAGCTCGCTACATCAAAACCGAGTACAGAAGCTATCTTGGAACCCCATAACGCAAAGGCAGATGTAATGCCCCACGGCGTACCGCGCGTCATGAGAGTTAATGCGTTCAGAACCGCTAATGCAATGGCAGCTGCAAATAAAGGCCAAGATCCACGGAAAATTCGTTTCCATCCTCTCTCAGTAGGAAGTGCCGCCATTTTGGGTGCTTTTTTCTTTTTCTCGATTATCAAAGTCATCCAGGCAATGAATCCAAATAGCGCAATCGACACGAGCCAAGCGCCACCATAACCTAAACCAGTAGACGTAGCCAATGATACCGGAGCGAATGCAGGCATTTCTTCGGTCCAGAATGGTAAGTGGTACGCGCCAACCGTCGCACCGACTATAAAGAACGCCAGTGTGACGAACATCACCGTGCGTCCGCCACCTATAGCGTACAATGTACCGGATGCACAACCACCACCAAGCTGCATGCCAATTCCAAAAATAAAGGCACCTACGATGAGGCTAACGCCTATAGGTGAAACATAGCCAGCGACCGGGCCACCAAAAAATGTCGTGCCATACGCTAAAATCGGTGCGAATAACGTCACCGCTATTGCCAGCATTAACATATGTGATCGCATCGCTTGGCCATTTCCGACTGACGCCATACGTCGAAATGCGGACGTAAAGCCAAAGCGTGCATGGAATAGCGTGAAGCCAAGTAACAACCCAATACCAAGAAGCAGCGATTGTGAAATATGCTGAGTAGCTAGTACATAAGCGAATACTACGACTGCCACAAGTACCCCACCCGCAATGAGGAGTTTTTGCGGTGGATTTAATAGAAGATCATCTCGTTCAACAGGACCTTTTACGTCGTTGACGGGCTGTACTCTTATAGTCGTCATTATATAACATCCTTTTCCTATTAATTTAGTTGGTTTACTAATTCATATTAATAGTATCGGATTTGAAAGTCAACCTGTTGAGCTTATTACGTTTCTCACATAGTTTCCTAATACAATTACATAAAAAAATCCACAATCCATTTAAAGGATTGTGGATTTTTCATTTACTTACTTCCTTCCACATCTTCTCGCGGTGTCGCACGGTACACAATAAACGACAGTACAACCGCCACAAGCGACATAGCAAACGCGATAAAGTACACCAGTTCCACTCCTGCAACGAGAGCCAAATCAGCAGTTAATGCGTCTTCAGGCGTCGTAGATTTCTTTAAGAAGTGCAGTTGTCTCGCATTCATAATACTAATGAACACCGACACGCCAATAGCTCCAGCCACAGGTTGCAGCGTCGACATAACGGCCGTGCCGTGCGGATATAACCGCTTAGGTAATTGATTCAGTCCATTGGTCTCTGCCGGCATCATAATCGCAGATACACTGAGCATCAGCAAGATATAACTTGCGACCACCACCCAAACCGGTGTGTCGAGCGTCAATCGGCTCATCATGAACATCGTCCCACTCAGCACGATCGTGGCTGGGATCATCAGCACTCGCGGTCCGAATTTATCGAATAACGACCCCATGAATGGTGACATGATACCATTTAAAATACTGCCTGGTAGAAGGATCAAACCTGCCGTCGCTGCGCTAAGTGCAAGTGGTCCTTGCATATAGATAGGCAAGATGATTTCTGAAGCGAACATTGCCATAATAATGATCAGGAACAAGAATACCGCGTGTGTGAACATCGGGTAACGAAATACGCGCATATCCATGACTGGCTCTTTCAACTTCAATTGTCTACTAGCGAAAAGTACGATGCCGATTACGCCGACACCTATCAACAGCAAGACGCGTGGATTCGCAAATCCATCTGCACTTTCACCGACTGAGCTGAAACCGTAAACGAGTGATCCGAAACCAATTGATGAAAACACTAATGATAGGTAATCAATTTTCGGTTTAGTTACTTCTGTAATATTGATCAAGTATTTATATCCAAATCCGATCGAAAATAATGCGAACGGAATGACGAGGATGAATAAATAGCGCCATCCGAGATATTCCACGATCACGCCTGATAATGTCGGACCAATCGCTGGCGCGAACATAATAACGAGTCCGATGATGCCCATAATCTTACCGCGTCTATGCGGCGGATAAATAAGTAGGAAGACGTTGAAGATGATCGGCATCAGTAACCCTGTTCCGACAGCCTGAATGAGTCGACCGGTTAATAGAATCGGAAACGTAGGTGCGCTCGCCGCGACAATCGTTCCAATCGTGAATACGGTCATCGTACCAAGGAATAGCTGCCTCGTCGTGAACCATTGGATGAGTAAAGCCGAGATGGGAATGACAACCGCCATGACGAGCATGAAGCCTGTCGCCATCCATTGCACCGTTGGTAATGTGATCGAAAATTGATCCATCAGTGTAACAAGTGCGATGTTCAATAATGTTTCATTTAAAATGGCAAAAAATGCACCGATGATGAGAGCCAACATAATGGGCAATACGTTACTATTCGGATTATCTGCCAAGTATTCGTATTTCTGTTCTTCCATCTCAAAACCTCTTTCGTTGATCGCGTGAATTCGATACTGTGGATACCGTTCATTTACTCCTATCATGCTTTTTTATACGCGACGTGTCAATCTTTCGAGTTCAAAAACAAGTATTTTTTTCAAAGATATACTTTCGCCTTTACGTACGCTTCCTAGCCTAAATCTTCTCCTTTACTAAAATCCAATACTGGTGAGTGAGGCACAGGCCTTTGCACAGTTTGTACAGGGATTGCCGGTTGTTCATTCAAATAGTTTTCAAAGTTCGTCGGATTGAATAACGTCGACGGGCGTAAGTACGCTCGGTACTCGGGATGGTGATTCCACTTCGACACTTTGAGATCAATGACCTGTATAAAATCCTGTTGTGTATAACCTTCTTTCACTCTCGCTTGAATAAATTTTTTAGTTGCTGCAGATGTAGCTTTAAATTGCTTACCGGTTTTCTCATTCAAATAAGCAATGACGAAATGCGTAACGTCGAGAGGCTTCTCGACAAGGTCTTTATTCTTTGTTCTTCTAAGTTCTTTACGTTCTTTGGTTATAGGCCGTACCATATCGGTACAGTCCTTCGTTTCACTTTGGTACGACACAGCGTTTCGAAGTGAAACGTCCGTTGTATCAGATGGAAACGTCGCATTCTCTTCTTTTTGTTTCAGTGATGTTTCTGTTTGAGACGTCGCATGATCTGTTTCTAGTTCGCTTTTTGTCGGGATCGTCTCTTCCACGGATGCATCATCTTGAATAGACTGAACCGGTAGTTTAGTGTAATCGATTCGATACCATTTCGTCTTGTCAATTTTCATCTTGTTGTATTCGGAAGTCGAAATGAGATAACCTTGTTTTTCCAAATTATAGATCGTGCGTTTGATCGTCATACGTGACAAGAATGAAAACTCCGCTAGCCATTGATCAACCGTTTTATACACCCATAGATGACCGTCGCGTTTATTTTTGGAAATGAGTGAGCGGAAATGTAGTTGTTGCAGAAACAACGCTTCATTTAACCCGACTACATGTACAAGTGATGGGAGTAATTGTAACGGTTGTTCATTGATTAATAATTTCATATGGAATTCCTCCTAAAAAGTATGTAAGTGATAGCACTTCACTTACTATATAGAAGGCTTTTTGCATAAGGATACTCTTTTTCAAATTATTTTTTCAAATTAAAATTCACACAAAAAAAGAGCGGTAGCACTAGGCTTCCACTCTCCTATATCACCCATTAGTCGATGTTCAATACTTCTTCGCACGCTGGTTGTAGCAAATGGATCGCGTTTGACTTACACACTTCGTAATCTATAAGATACATCTTTTCGCCGAAGTTCTGTCGCTTCGAATAAATATAGCCGGATTTCTCCAGTTTTCGTATGGCTCGGATCACTGTAGCCATTGACCAGAAACGCATCACTTCATGCCACTCTTTATACGACCTACTCACCCACTGCGTTCCTTCTCCTGTATCATGTGGCCCAAAAGACAGCTCGTGGATTTGTTGTAAGAATATCGATTCATTAAGTCCGATCTTTGCTGCTGTGTGTGGATGAATTTTTAAAAATGATTCGTGGATAATTTGCATATTGGTTTCCCCCTACTAACTAGTTGTAAGCGACAGCTATTTGCCTCTTCACTAGCTATATAGAGAGCTTTCTGAATAAGGATACACCTTTTTAAAAATTTTTTTAAAAATACTCACAAAAAGAAGCTAGATCAGGTGGGACATGCCGTCTTTACAAAACTGGACGAACATCTACACACCGTTCACTAGCTTCTTTTTAGTGGTTACATCGAGCCTTAGACACAGTAATTTATTGTAATTCACGTACAGTAATAGGAATTAACCTGCGCTCTAAGTCTTCTCGATGTTGCTCATATTGTGCTGGTAATTTCAATTCTTGTCCCATCGTCTCTGCCGACTCATCGTGAGCAAAGCCAGGAGGATCAGTCGCGATTTCGAATAAAATCTCTCCGTGCTCTCTAAAGTAAATCGCATTGAAGTAGTTTCTATCTTTAACAGCCGTCACACCGTACCCACTTTCTGCAACATGCTCTTGCCATTCCACTTGGTCCTGGTCATCTATCGCTCTCCACGCTATATGGTGAACGGTTCCGACGCCCATTTGACCTGTCCCGGCTGAAGTGGCTTTGAGATCCACTATATTTCCAATGTCCGCGGATGAACGGAAACGGATATAGTCTCCCTCTTTTTCAATGAGTTCAAGTCCCATGACTTTTTCCAATAATTCAGCTGTTTTAGTTGGCTGTGAAGAATATAAAGTGGCGCCACCGAATCCTTTAATCGCTACTTCAGGTGTCACGCCTCCAAACGTCCACGCGTTTAGTTCACCTTCTGCTCGCTCCACTATTTCGAGTTGAAGACCATGAGGGTCATTGAACTGTAAGTAGTGCTCACCAAAACGTTCAGTCTTCGTGACAGCTACGTTAAATGTATCTAATCTTTGCTCCCAAAACTGTAGCGCACCAGTAGGAACCACATAAGAAGTTACGCCTACTTGGCCATCTCCTATTTTCCCTTGATGGGCATTCGCCCATGGGAAGAATGTGATAATTGAACCCGGCTTGCCACCTTCATTGCCAAAATATAAATGGTACGTACCTGGGTCATCAAAGTTCACCGTTTTTTTCACTAAACGTAACCCTAAAACGCCTGCGTAAAAATCAACATTTTCTTGAGGATGACCGACAATCGCTGTAATATGGTGGATTCCAGTTGTTTTTTTCATGTATATTCACTCCTTGTGAAATGTATATAACTAGTACCAATCAACTTATTGCTAATTCGAGATATCCAGTTAAATTTTGGGGGAAGATCACGGTTCAAGTAATTCTATACAATAAGAAATCGCAAGTCGTTATGCCGGATTCACTTGAAGTTCTACTTCGATTTTAATATCATCGCCTACTAATACGCCGCCTGTTTCTAGTGCTTGATTCCACGTTAAACCGTATTCTTTTCTAGAAATTTTTATCGCTGTTTCAAAACCGACTACATCTACACCCCAAGGATTTTTTCCAGCTCCCGTACGTGTTACGTTAAACGTAGTTTTCTTCGTAACGTCTTTAACGGTTAGATCACCTGTTACATCGTATTCATCGTCTCCAGTTTTCACAATTTCCGTCGAATCAAATGTGATAGTCGGATATTGTTCTACATTAAAGAAATCAGCGGAACGAAGGTGGTTATCACGATCTTCATTATTTGTATTGATCGAGTTCACATCAATTTCGAAGTGAATTTTCGCATCTGTTAAATGGTCTAGATCGCCAGTAACTGAACCTTCTATTCCAGTGAAGCTACCTTTGACATTGGACACCATCATATGTCTAACTGAAAAACCTACGTTCGTGTGCGCTGCATCTACATTCCATTTTGTCATGTTAAAAATCTCCTCTTTTTTACATATTAAAATTATTATATACTATAATTATCTCTAATTCAATTTATCTGATTTGATACTATATGAATCAGTTGTAAATAAGTTTAACCGTCCCATTACTATGATCCATATAGAAAACTTTATACTCTAACATTATTTACGAATGGTATTTAATGCTGTCGTCCAAGGGATCACTTGGTCTAACATTTGATTGACTGAAGCGGCTTGAACATCAGCTGGTTTGAGATCTGTCCCATTTTCAAAGTCTGTAAATAGTGATAATGCTGGATGAACACGAACGTGTGCCACAGATAATTCACTTAAAATACCGCGTAAATGTTCTGCAGCGCGCGCTCCGCCTACTGCACCGTATGAAACGATACCTGCTGCTTTGTCGTTCCACTCTACACGAAGGTAGTCTAATGCATTTTTAAGTGCACCCGTAATGGAGTGATTGTATTCTTGTACGATGAATACGAAACCGTCTTGTTTTGCGATCACTTCTGACCATGCAGCTGCGCCTGATGCGTCTCCGCCTGCTTCACCTAAAAGTGGTAATTTATAATCTAATATATCAATGATCGTGTAATTCGCATCTCCACGTTGGTCTGCCAATTCTTTCACCCATGCGCCTACTTGTGGACTTACGCGTCCTTCACGTGTGGATCCTAAAATAATACCAATGTTTGATTTTGTCATTTTTATTTCCTCCTGTTGTTTGGTTCCGAATAATTTATTGAAAAAACTCATTTTTAATTCCAACTCCTTACAAATACTCTTTGTCGAATGTACGTGTACTACGTACTGTATCGATCGGCCTTACAGTTGCTTCAATTTCAGCGCGGTTTCCTTCAAGGAATGGCGGTAATGAAAGAATCTCCCCAACTGTCTCATACGGTTCGTCTCCCATAAAGCCAGGACCATCTGTTGCCCATTCAAATAGGATCCCCGGTGCGACTGCTGCGTATAAAGATTCAAAGAAGAAGCGATCCACATATCCTGAAGTTCTGAAACCAGACGATTGCATATGGTCAATCCATTCATGCAATACGTTTGTATCTTCCACACGGAATGCTGCGTGATGTACGGTACCGAATCCTTGTCGGCCAGCTGGTAACGTCTCATTATGTTCCACAATGACTTGCGCGCCATTTCCACCTTCACCGACTTCGAATAAGTGGAATGACCCTTCGCTTGCAATTTCACGCATGAACATCGCTTTTTCCAAAACCCCTTTAAACTGTTTAAATTCAGCGATGCGAATATGGATAGGTCCTAAACCTGTAATAGCGAACTCCAACGGTACGGGACCATTTTGCCAAGGTGTGCCTGACTCAACACCTTCGTTTAATTCATCAGAAACTAACATATATTGTTGATCATCAAAGTCCACAAATGAAATCGTCTTTTTACCGAAAACTTCTTCGATTCCATTATGTTGTACTTCATATTTCTCAAAACGTTTCACCCAGTATTCAAGTGCAGCATCTGTCGGCACACGGAATGAAGTTTTATAAATCTCATTCGTACCGTGCGTACCTTTTGGAATCCCCGGGAAATCGAAAAATGTCATATCTGTTCCAGCAGAGCCTTGATCGTCTGCGAAGAATAAGTGATACGTTTGAACATCATCTTGATTGACCGTTTTCTTTACGAGACGCATGCCTAGTACATAGGTGAAAAATTCATAATTCTTTTCTGCACTACTCGTAATCGCTGTGACGTGATGAATTCCTTTTAAATGGTTCATATATTTCCTCCTATATATTGGCTCATTTTCATATAGTATTAATTCGAGATAAAATAGTAAAAAAAAGAAAAATCTTCATTCAAGCTTCAATTCCTTTTGCAATGAATTAACTTATCTCGAATTCGATATAAATATATCACGGGTGCATTTCATTGTCAACACTTTAAATTTCTATTAATTAATTCGCTGGGTCGTTCTTTAATCCACTAATAGTTCCATCCATAGACATAGGCGCATTCAACTCCACAAAGAACAATACGATAGTAGTATCTTCATTCGCAACAAACGACGGGAGTGGGTTGACTACATCGGTCACCGCTTCTTGTTTGCCAACTGTGAGATGCTGCATCGTGATCTCTCCATTCATGACATATAGAAAAGGAGTGAGACCTGCATAGGCTGGCACCTCTACTAATTCACCCGCTTTAGGATGCGCATCTAGTATGTAGACGTGTTGCCGTACAGAAAGTGGGGCTTCGCTTCCTTCAGGTCCTGCCATGACATACCAGTCTTCATTGTTTAACGGTTTGTCATGAAATTGAATTTCTGGAGGTAAATCTTTTTCATTCGGCCGCACAAATATTTGAAGCATTTCCACTTCATTTTCTTTTACTTTTTCTTCATGCCAAAACCCAGCACCTGCATTCATCATCATTAATTTTCCGCGAGCAATGGGCGCTTCAAATCCTGCAGAATCTCGATGATGCATGACGCCCGAGCTAATGTAACTCAAAATTTCATCATTGATATGCTGATGCATGTTAATCGTTAACCCCTTTTTCATCACTGCATGATCAATGATCGCTAACGGACCAAACGCCGTATCTGTCGTAGTATCTCCTAAAATATCACCTGGTTGAACGCGTGTAATGGTGAAGGGTCCTCTAAACGGCACGGCATGCTTACTTGCTGCAAGTTTTTGTAACACTAGTAACGCCTCCATTTCATCATATAGAATACAATCGACTATCCAAAAGGTAGTCGATTGTATGGTAACGTGTTTTACACACAGACTTCTAGTTATTTATTTTACAGGCCCTTTATTGATCGCAGTAAGTGTAGCATTGACAGCAAATATTTTTGCGTTAATATCCATAATGCCAAAGCTAGCTAATCTCTTTGTGTGCATCTCTACATATTTTTCAGCTGATTCTTTTGTTTCGAAATTATAAATTCCACCCGCTTCATTCGCTTCAGGATCCTCCGTCCATATTTTCCAAATGAATCCCTCTTCTTCATTGATGCTTTTGGCTAAGTCAGCAAACGCTTCTGCCATTTCTTCTCCGAATGGTCCATTCATTTTAAAATCGACTTGTACAATATAGCTCATCATCATTCTCCTTTTGGTTCAGTAGTAGTGAAATAGATTTCTCCAAGCATTTCTTTTGCTTCATAACCGTCAGATGAAAGTTCCTTCTCTACATAGGAAGCGACATCGGATTTTTCCACATCGTACATCACTTCAATTTCTTTCGAGAAAAGGAGTCTTTCTTTTTCAAGTAAGCTAGAAAGTGCTGGTTGTGGCTTCGGTTGTAGTGTGTCGACGTCTAGCACTTTCTTTAATCCATCAACGTATGATTCAAGTGGACGACCCCCTACAATTTTCACGCCTTTATTGTCCGCATTGATCATAATAATGCTTGGGAAACCTCTAGCGCCTAAACTTCTAGCTTGAGCGAAGTCTTCATTCAGTAATTGCTGTCCGATTGGTTGTTCCGCTTCATTGACGATCGCTTCTCCGTCAAGACCAAGAGTATTGACGATCTCCACCATTTCAGAGCGTTCCGAAATATTTTGGTTGAATACGAATAGCTCTTCTCTTGTACGACGTAAATAAGCAGATGCTAGTGCGTCCCCATGGTTTTTTTGAATAATTTTAAACACACGAGATGGTGGATACGAAGATTGAATTGGATGATCAATCATTAGACTACCATCAATCGGCATTCTTGTATGTTCTCCAACTTCTCTCCAGTGACCTGCGACGTCAGCCGGCTTATAAATTCCGTTTCCCGGATCGATCGGCCCGTCATGCCATTTTTCCAATAATCCGCCCATAACCGTGTGCATGTTGAAATAACTGCCATATTGCTCAACAAAACGACGGAGCTCAGGTTCAACCGCCCAACAATGAGAACAAATAGGATCTGTCACATAGTACAAATTAATCTCTTTTGCCGGCTGGTTAAAATCGATTATTTCCATTTCCTCGCTTCCAGCTTCCCCACATATACCTGTTTCCATATCACACATCATATGATTGTTGTTTTTCAATGTATTATTCCCCTTTTCTGTAAAATACGTATTGACCACTTTCGTCCGTTTGAATGAAGTTGCTAAACGTGCTTACTCCTACTGTGTATTCTACGTGTAGGAAGTATTCAGGAGTTCACAAGTTAATCATTTGCTTACAACATAATTCTATAACATAATGAAAATGATCAACACCAATAGAAACTCCATTTTGTCGCTTATACAACACATGGATGAAATTGTTGAAAAAGTAGGAGGGAAATCAACATGAATCAACCAAAGATTGACCCACGAATTCAACGAACCCGTAAATTAATCATGGATTCTTTTATGGAACTGTCGGGTAAAAAAGAATTTAAAGATATTACCATCACAGATATTGCAGCCGAAGCGATGATTAATCGTGCGACGTTCTATTATCACTTTGAAGATATATATGACTTATTGGAAAAAGTCTTATCTGAAGTATTATGGATCAATTTGGATGGCAGCAATTATCCACAAGACGAATTAAATGAAGATGCGATCACAAGCATTTTTGTAGCGATCACCAACTTCCAAAAGTCTTTATCGAATCGTTGTCACAGAGGATACGAAGAAACGATTGCTCGGAATATTAGAGAACAACTCGAAATCATTTTTTATAGAATGCTGTTAAAACAACATCACTCAGAAGAAGATGAAGGATTGAAAATTACAGCTGTCATCTTAAGTTGGGGAATTTACGGAGCTTCTGTAGAATGGAAAAGAAAGAGTGACGAAATTACACCAGAAGAATTTATTCAAACAGCCATCCCTCATTTACTTCCCAATCACGATCATGCATAACTTGCACATAATAAAGGAGAGTTGAATACCTATGAATGGATTATATACAGGTTTTCGTGCAGTCTTAGTCACTCTTTGCATGTTGCTGATTCCATCGATCGCTCTTGCTTCAGATCACGTACCCCACAGTGAGCTGAACCCCGTTGCCTTACATGACGGATCGCTGCCAGTTCAGAATGTTCAAGACCGAGACAATGAATCGCCACTCTTCAAAGTCTTAGCGGGTCTTGCTATTTTGACAACTGGAATGATGGCTGGAATCGTCTTTGCCTATGCCAACTCTGTCATGCCGGGTTTACGTAAATCAGAGGACCGTACTTTCGTGCTCGCCATTAGACACTTGACCTCATCCGTAGCCAATCCGCTTTTCCTCGTCATTTCAAATGGGGCCCTCATAGCACAAATCGGATTTGTCGTAGTAGCTGTTTCATCGCAACAATTCAATCAAATCCTATTGGGATCTTTTGCGCTAACCTTTTATATCGCTACGTTACTGATCACTTTCTTAGGAAATCTTCCGTTAAATAAAGCCATAATTTCTGCAGAGTTACCTACAAGCGCTACTACATGGAATGAATTAAGAATCCGCTTTGAATCCCGTTGGACCATGCTGAACAACGTACGTACGATGACATGTATTTTGAGTGTTTCTACGTTAATCTTGGCACTACTTAGTTGATTGTAAGGAAACGTATTAACTAGAAAAAGCCCTTGAAGTCGGTGTGTAGTGATGAGTTTTCTCAGAATCAGGCAAAATAAGTAAGGAATTTCTAGATACGGATGAATATTCCCGCTATTCCAGCAAATTATGTCGTGATAATATTCCGAATATAGTAAAAGGCATTGACCTTTCAACTAGTTGTCTGTTAAATTGTATTGTAGTATATAATATTCAGTGACGAGAAAAAGTACGATAGGAAGCTTGTTCCACAGAGAGTCGGCATTTGGTGAAAGTCGATGGACAGATCCTATCCGAAAATCATCTCTTAGATGCAAAGTTGAAAATAGTAAATTTTGCCGGATTTCCAACGTTACATGGAACACGTTTAATCGTACGATGACTGAGAGTCTGATCTTTCATCGTTTTACGGAGCTTTTTGAAACATAGGTGGTATCGCGAGTACAACTCGTCCCTATTTAAGGGGCGAGTTTTTTATGCGCAAAAAAACACACGTGTAAATTGAAGAAGCCCACTGCACTAGAGGGTCGAAATCATTATTGGAGTGATATATAGGACAACATCAACGGTGTCGATAAAATAATCGACATAATTCACGTTATATTTTGCAAAGTCTCAATATTCTATATTACAATTACACTATATTTCAATCTTATATACGTTCATTTTTTCTAGATCAACATCAGGAGGTACTCTAATGAGTAAAAAACACATACTATTCACAGGATTCATGCTCTTCTCTTTATTTTTCGGAGCAGGAAATCTCATCTTTCCCCCATTTCTTGGGTTAGAATCAGGAACGAACTTTGTCCCTGCTATTACCGGATTCCTCATTACAGGCGTTCTACTACCATTCATGGCAGTCATGGCGATCGCCTTGTCCGATAACGGTCTATTATCAATGGGTAGCCGGGTACATAAAGTGTTTGGAATAGTTTTCGCGATTATCATCTATATGTCTATTGGCGCCTTTTACGGTATACCAAGGGCTTCAAATGTTGCCTATGAGTTAGGATTTAAACAAATAGTTCAAGTGGATGGCAGTCTCCCTTTACTTGTATTTTCTATCCTATTTTTCGCTTTGACATACTATATCAGTTTAAACCCTAAAAAAATTGTAGATCGTATCGGTCAATTTTTAACGCCTATACTATTATTGGTTTTAGGAGTGCTAGTCGTCCAAGCATTTATCAAATTTGATAATATTTCTTCTGCTCCAAAAGAAAATTATGCTTCTGCACCATTTGTCAACGGGTTCTTGGAAGGCTATTTCACAATGGACGCTGTCGCAGCACTGGCGTTTGGAATTGTGGTGATCAACGCTTTGAAAGATAAAGGATCAAGGTCGAAGTCGGAATTGGTTACAGGCACGTTTGGCGCTGGCATCATAGCTAGCATCGGATTGGCCACTGTCTATTTCTCTCTAGGATGGATTGGCAAAGTGATTCCAAAAGAACAAACTTTTGGAAACGGTGCTGAAGTATTAACAGAAGCAGCTAGCATGTTGTTCCCAAGCGGTGGTGGACTTTTATTCGGAATCATCGTCATGCTGGCTTGTTTAACAACTTGTGTCGGTCTAATCAATGCCTGTTCAAGATTCTTCAATGAAATATATCCGAAGATCAGTTATCAGGCATATGTGGCTATTTTTGTATTGTTCGCCCTATTAGTATCTAATTTGGGATTAAATGCTATCTTAGCATTGGCCATCCCTTTATTAGTATTTATTTATCCGATTTCTATCGTGTTAATCATTCTGTCTTTAATCCAACATATTGTAGGTGGCGGAAAGATGATGTATCGGCTTTCCATATCCATTACCACTATTTTTGCGTTATACGAAGTATTGACTAGCACGGGGTACAGTTTGGATCGCGTTACCGAGTGGCTACACATTATCCCGTTTTTCGAACAAGGACTTGGGTGGGCGATCCCGGCGTTCGTCGCAGCGGTAGTTGGTTACATAATGGATCAGTTCAGCCAGAAAGAACATAAGTAAAGCAAATAAAAAATCCCGCTTCTTATAAAAGGAGCGGGAGTTTTGCATTCAAAGTTACCTCTGTACGGTATGCGTGAGTTCAATAAACTCTTTTACGTCTTTGGCAACTAACGCAATGCCGGCTGCCCAGAAATCCTCTTTCGTAATATCTACATCTAAATGTTTCTTCGCTAGATCTTCTACATTCATCGATCCTGTATCTCGCAACAGCGCAATATACTTTTCTTCAAACCCTTCAGGCTGTTTCAAGTATTCTGCATAGATTCCTAAGCTGAACAAGTAGCCAAATGTGTACGGGAAGTTATAAAACGGCACACTATCAATAAAGAAGTGCAACTTAGCTGCCCAGAAATGTGGATGATAAGAGGATAGACTGGAACCAAATGCTTCTTTTTGTGCTTCTACCATTAATTCATTCAGACGATTTTCTGATACAATACCTTTTGCACGTTCAGTATAAAAGCGGTCTTCAAATAAAAAGCGAGCCCGAATGTTTAAAAACATTGCGGTAGCACCTTCTAATTTATTGGCTAGTAGAGAGATTTTTTCTTCATTCGATGCAGCATTTTTCACCGTAGCATCCGCAATAATCGTTTCAGCAAACGTACTCGCTGTTTCTGCAACATTCATCGCATAATTGCGGTTTAGTGCCGGTAAATCTTTCATTACGTGACTATGAAATGCATGGCCTAATTCATGTGCTAATGTACTCGTATCACTTGGTGAACCGGTGAAAGTCATGAAAATGCGAGACTCTTCAAATTCAGGCAAGCTGGTGCAGTAGCCACCTGGACGTTTGTTTGCACGATCTTCTGCTTCCACCCAACGATTTTCCAGTGCATGTTTCGTAAACTTCGTTAATTTTGGACCAAACGAAGCGAAGTGGTCCATAATAAAATCACAAGCTTCATCGTATGTGAAACGGGTTGGCTTGGTTTCGCCTACCGCAACCGGCGCCGCCACGTCTTGCCAACCGAGCTGATCCATGCCAAATAGCTCCGCTTTTCTTCCTAGATACTCAATAAATGTTTGCTTCTGCGCGTCTACTGCGGACCACATCGCAGTCAGCGTATCTTCAGACATCCGGTTATATTCAAGTGGCTCTTCTAAATGGCCTTCTCTTCCGTGAACCTCTTGTAACGTTATGCGATACCCCGCTAAATGATTCAAGATATCTGCAAAGATCGGTCCATTCATTGACCAGGTCTTTTCCCAATTCTCAAAAAGTGCTGCTCGCACTTCTGCATCAGAGTCCGCGTACATTTTGTTCATCGCTTGCCCAATAGACAAGTCGATAGTTTTACCGTCTTGATCTGTAAAAGGAACGGTCATAGTAGAGCCTACTGTATTATACAATTCACTCCATGCAGCAAGACCGTCTTTATTTAGTTTAGCAATCAACTTTTCTTCCGCTTCAGATAATAGACGTTTACCTTCTTCCCGTATTTCATTTAATGAAAAACTGATTTCGTGTAAAGTTTCGTCTGCAAGAAGTGTTTGCCAGTTCTCATCCGAGATCGCTACCAATTTTTTAGTAAAGAGCGTAGATAATTGCTGAATTTCACTGCTTAACTCCATTACTTGACCTTTGACAACGCTTGCATAAGGATCATCCATAAAGGCATCACGCCACATATTGATAAATGTTCCTACTTGGCCGAGACCTTTAGCGATGACTTCTTGTTTTTTCAATAGATCTTGCAAAGTAGAGGCGTCGGTAGCCGGATCATGATTCCAAGCGTGTAACTGATCTGCATAAAGAGCAATATCTTCTTTGACAGCTAAAAGTTTCGTTTGTACTTCCTCTGAATTGGTTCCGCCCGCAAAAATACTATCTAAATCCCACGTGTTACAATATTTCACTGTATGTCACTCTCCTTTGATCTCTCTACTGTAAACTTTGTTACGCAAATAAGAAAGTTTTGTCAACTGAGTCCATCACAAATCAACTCACTAATCAGAACGTTTAATCAATTTAGCTTCAAGTTAGGATCTTTCATTCGTATACTTGTTTAACAATGTATCAGGTATATGACAATAATCAGTCGGGTATGTAGCCAGTCTGTCTTGATGTTCGTCTGCACTTTTCACGTAATTTGTAAGCGGTAGCACTTCTACCACTATACGGTCCGCATCTCTTCTCTTCCTAATAAACGCTTGCGCTTCTATCAAGTGTTCGGGATTTTCACTGTAAATGCCGGTTCTGTATTTCTCACCCACATCTGCTCCTTGTTTATTCATACTATACGGATCAATGATTTCAAATACATACTCCATTAGTTCCGTGATTGTGACCACTGTAGGATCAAATTCTGTTTTTACACATTCAGCATAGCCGTCATAATCACCTTCTAGTGTATGACTGGATCCATTCGCCCTTCCCGCTTCCGTACGTGTCACGCCGGGTAAGGTTTTAACAAAAGCCTGTACTCCCCATAGACAGCCACCTGCAATGTATACTACTTCCATTTTAACACTCCCCTCATGTGAACAATCGATCTACTCACTAGTTATACATAAATTTTACCAAATAAAAAAAGACCCCACAAGTAGGGTCTTTTTCAAGCTGTTATTAAGCTTTTTGAACGTTTGTAGCTTGTAGGCCACGTTGTCCTTGTTCGATTTCAAATGTTACACTTTGACCTTCGTCTAAAGATTTGAAACCTTCGCCTTGGATTGCTGAGAAGTGTACGAATACGTCTTCCCCTGCTTCACGTTCGATGAAGCCAAAACCTTTTTCTGCGTTAAACCATTTTACTGTACCTTGTTCCATAATTAATTGCCTCCTAGTGCGGTTGTCCACACAATAAGTTACTATACTTGCTCAAAACTTTAGACGAAAAACAAAATATATTTCCATGAAATATATTCTCGATCTGAAAAAGAACAAAGATAATACTCTTTAAATATAACAGAGATTAAATAAAAAAGCAACTCAATTGTTTATTATATAAATTAAAGACCACGAAGATCTTCGCTCAAAAATTAAAAACACTTTTCCATCCGAATATCCGCCCACATGTTTCCTTCATAATACGTGAATTCTTCTATACGTCCCATTTCTTGATACCCTAACTTTTGATAAAGTTTCAACGCTGGCTTATTGAATTCAAATACACCTAACTCCATTCGCTTAAGACCATACTTTCTCACTTGCTCTTCCAAATACTCCAAAGCAATCACACCAATTCCTTTTCCACGACATGCAGGCTCACCAATCACAATACTGATCCATGCCGTTTCTGAATTCTTGTTAATTAGATGACCTGGATCGACAGTAAAACTCATTTCACCGATTAGCCGATTGTCCAAATACTTCAGGTATACATGTTGGTATTCTAAACGATGTCGTACATCTTCTATAGTCAAAAAAGTTTCCCGTTCCAATTCTGCTTTACTTCGATTAGGTTGCGACAAGGCTTTTAAATTCACGTCGTTCCCCCATCGGTTAAATGTATTCACAAGCTTGGGGGTTGGTTCGGTTAATAGTATGAATTTAATATTCATTGATAGCACCTCTTGATCTCTAAGTTTGGCAATTCACTTATATTTTTCGTCTTTACGCATGATATATCATTATTATAATATAACCGTGTGTTTTCTACATACTGTAAAGAAAATGAAGCTGCAAGTGGATTCCCTTCTACATAGCAATCCACATGAGGTCATTATGCGAAGTAGCTAACATGGTATAATAAAAGAAACGTCTAGATAGACAAGGAGCGAACACGTTGAGGTTGAATCAATTCATTAGTTCTGCCGGCTTCTGTTCCAGAAGACAAGCGGAGCGCTATATTACAGCTAAAAAGGTGCTAGTAAACGGTGAGATTGCGTCCCCTATTTGCTTTATTGAAGAGGGTGATCATGTTGAAGTAGACGGTCACACTATCAGGCACACAGCACCAGATATTTATATGATACTTAACAAACCGAGCGGGATCACATGTACAGCTGCCCCTACTATTGCGGGGAATATTATCGACTTCGTCTCCTATCCTGAACGTTTATTCCCTGTTGGACGGCTAGATAAAGAAACGGAAGGTCTCATTTTATTAACCAATGATGGCAGTATTGTAAACGATTTAATGAAAGAAGAAAACCAGCAAGAAAAAGAATATGTTGTAACTGTCAATAAAAAAATCACGGATACGTTTATACACGATCTCTCAAACGGTGTCGATATTTATAATCCCAGAACAAAAAGCTATACAACGACAACCCCTTGTTCCGTAACGCGTTTAAGTGACTGTACGTTTCGCATCCTATTGACGCAAGGTTTAAATCGTCAAATCCGTAGAATGTGCAGACGATTTCAATATACCGTCACGCATTTGCAAAGGGTGCGAATCAAGCATATTGAGCTTGGAACACTTGAACGCGGTCAGTGGCGTTACTTGACCGAAGAAGAGATTGCGAAGTTGAAATCGTAACGTATATAAATAGCCTAGCATCGCATTGGCGACGCTAGGCTATGATAACAATACATTCATACACATACTGTTGTGAACTTACGCTTTGCTTGTTTGTTTAGCTTCTACTAATAAGCCACCTTCACCGCCAAGGTACTCGATCATACCTTCTGAAGCACGATAAGCGAATGCACCGATTGTTTCAGTCGGGTCATGGTTACTGTTATGCGGGAAGGAAGATCCACCAAGCACAAACAAGTTCTCCATATCCCACATTTGTGAATACGTATTAACAGCAGATGTTTCGGGATCCTCACCCATGATCGCACCACCGAGGAAGTGGTTTGTATAGAACTTGCTGTCAAACTTCACATCATCCGGCACGTCAACTAGATCAATAATATCCGCGCCCATTTCTGTCATAATTTCCTTACACGTTTCCACGCCGTGCTGCGCGCGTTTAATATCTTGCTCTTCATAGTGCACCGTAGCACGAATCAACGGATCACCTAGCTCATCTTTATACGTAGGATCTAAATCTAGATACGTATAACGGTTAGGCAGGAAAGCAGTTTTCGCTCGAATGATTAAACTGCGGTTATGATAAAACAAGTTTTTCTCTTTGTATTCTTTACCCCAAGCAGGCGTGCCTTCTGGAACGTGGTTATTATCAATTGGACGTTGCCCTAAATGATAGTAACGAATTTCATACCCATGCAAGAAGTCCAGGTCGGTATGGTCTACGTTATCACCTGCATAGTCATCCACTTTTGCTCCCAGAGCCCCTGTACCCATCGATAAATTCCACTTTTCATTATCAAAGAAGCCGCGTGCACCGATGTACGTACTAATATTACTAAAGTGACCTGTAAAGTTCTTCCCGATCACGCCTTCTTGTGTTTCCGGATTGTATGGCTTGCCTATTTTAGACTTTAATAATAGTTTATTATTTGTAAAAACAAACCCGGCTAACACGACAATATCTGCAGGCTGGATATATTCAGCACCTGTGATGTTATCAATATACTTCAATCCGATTGCTTTCGTTCCGTCATGAATAACTTCTGTTACTGTAGATTCATTACGAATTTCAAAGTTGCCGGTCTTTCTCGCGGTTTCCAATACCGTAACGATTGGATCACCTTTGGCACCGAAATCACATCCATACTCTTCACAGAACGCACAATACATACACGCATTGATCGTCTCACCGTCTGGATTTGTATAGGTCTCAGACATATTCGCTGCTGGTAAACGATACGGGTGGTATCCAAGATTTGTCGAAGCTTTTTTAAACAACTCGATCGACGGAGTAGTCTTCAAAGGCGGGTTTGGATATTTATCCGAACGTGGAGGTCCGACAGGGTTTTCCTCTCCTGAAACGCCAGCCGTTTTTTCAAATTTATCATAATACGGCTCCATGTCATCGTACGTAACGCCCCAGTCCTGAATTGTACAGTTTTCAGGAATTTTTTTAGCACCGTATTTTTCAACTGTTTGACTATGTATCTCGAAGTCGTAAGGTAACCAACGTAAGCTTACGCCATTCCAATGAACACTGGCCCCGCCTGTGTCATTCCCAAAACGTGCGTAGTTATTATTGCGTACCGGCTTCGCTGTTTCATCCATACTACTTCTTGCCGTCACGGTATCTTTGGATAAATCTTGCATCATTTCGTAACGAATGGAATATTTTAATTCATCTTTTGCTCCGATAAAATCTTCACGTGATTGTTCTTTCCCTCGCTCAAGCGCCACTACTTTGTAGCCTTTTTTTGTCAGTTCAGCAGCCGTAATTCCACCTGCCCAGCCCGTACCTACAATGACAACGTCCACTTTTTTTAGTTCTTCAGCCATATCTTCTACCTCCTGAAAATGTTGAATTTATTTCTTTCTATGATAGTCCGTCAAACTAATGGGATCTAGTTTAACAAATTCTTCACTTTCAATGACGTCTGCATACGATGGTCGAGCACCAGCAAATTCTTTCATACGCCAACCGTCCATGTTTTTATTGCCACCATATAAAGGATCTGAAAACGCACCTTCTAATGTTGCTTGCTTAAGAAGCGCAAAAAACGCGTCTGAAGGAGTAGATTTCATGTCGAGTTTTCCCTCTGCCAGATCGCCCATGATCTCATGTTGTTGCTCTTCAGTTGCTTGGTCAAACGAAGCGTCAAAGCGCTTCATGCTCTCTGCATTCATCAAGCGTAATCCTTCCAAGAAAATTTTTCCTCGGTTCGCTCGTGCATGATTGACTTTTTCATCATCTTTTTGTATCTTCTTCAAACCTTCCAAATTGGTAAAAGGCGCTTGACGATAGTCGTCGCCATTTATGCCCCACGTCCCTGCCAGTTGTTTATCGATATAATACGGTACATCTAAACCGATAGCGCCAGGGCCGTTGTCGTCTTCAGGGAAAATCAGTTCTGTAGCCGCTGCCAGCACGATAAAGTCTTCAAAGCGTCCGAAAAATACCCGAGCATGGGACGGATCCACTTTGGCTGTTTCATCGCTTGTTCCTTTTTTCCCGTCATCTGATTTCATCTGATTCGTAAATAAACCACCTAGTAAAGATCCACCTGCTACGCCACCTACAACTAGACCGGTGTTTTTCAGAAAATTTCTACGCCCTGGATCATGGCTTTCTGTTTTTGGATTATTGTTATCAGCCATTTCATCACCCCTATACATGAAGTTAGTAAATTTAGCATCTAGTAAATGAACATAGTGAATATAAATTGTCAATATTGTCCTATTTAACAACGGACTTCCTCATTTGACAATATATAATTAATCCCACCAGAACACCCCGACTTTACCATAGTTCATTTAGCTATTCAATACATTCCGCATGAATATATGTATTTTTTCGATAATTTGGAAATGTAATGTCTTTTCATGTAAAATAACAAGATTACTTTATAAAAAAGCCTGACAACGCTAATGCGCTGCCAGGCCATTTCACACTTATTTATTTCACACTGTTATTCACCAATTCTTTCACAGGTAGGAACAACTCACCCGTTTCCAAATACGTCACAGTTAGCTGATCGCCTTCTTCCACATAAATCGAAAGAGGTTCGACTTCCGATGAAACAAGGAAGTTTCGACCGTCTTTTGCGAGAATGGAAACGAGAGTAAAATCACCGACGCGTTCCTTAAACACGCGCATCGCAGTAATCGTTGCTTTCGCTTCTTCTGCATCTGAACTTCCATCCACCGTACTACCACCACGCTGAAGTGCTGTTTTATACAATTTCAACGCCTCATTTGGTGAATTGGCAAATACAGAAATCTCAGGATTCGCTGCGGAAACAATGAAATAATTTTGCAAGAATCCATTCGAATCCAATACCGGCGTCAACCAGCTCGCTTCACCGTAGAAGTTATACAAGACAGGCATTTCACCATTCCATTTCTTTTCGATAAACTTCTTTTCAATAATCTGGAGCGCACCTTGTGAATCCATGTACGACTCTTCCAAATCCCCTGTATAATACGTCGCTTCCCCTGTTCGACCATCGGTTAATGCATAGCCAAGCATGGAATCGACACCTTCTTTTGGACTAGTGAAATCCGTGAAGTAATACATATGTCCATCCGCATCAAAGATCGGACTGACATTCGCTTCTGTTCCTTCATCGGAAGGAATCTTCACATCTTTTTTCCCAACAAGTGAATTCCAAAAACCATGAATATAATTCCCGAAATAGCTATTTTGAAGACTAACCGCTTCTGGTGAAACCGCTCCATTAATAAACTCCGGAACATCTTCTAACGCATATTTCTTCGTAGCACCTGTTTCAGGATCCAACATAACAATTCCTTTAGCGTTAAATCCGTTACGCGCCGAAATGAATTCTCCATACGTGCGAATATAATGCGGCTTGCCTTCATCGTCAATTTCTAATTGAACATCTCCATAGAAAATCAAATTCGGCATTTCCATACGCATTTTACGATACACTTTTTTATGGAAGTAAGAAGACGTCGTATACGCCATTTCCGTTTTAATGAACTTCGGATTATCCGAAGAATCCGTTGCACTCATCGTGAAATAACCAGGCGTCGTTTTCCCATTAAACCACTTGAAAAACCCTGAAAACTCTACAGGTGCAATATAAACAAATTCGTCATTCACTTTTTGAATTTGTAAATGTCCCAGTTCATAATAGCTCGTATCCGGTACTTGACCAAATGCTTTTTTCATTTTATTCCGTGCAAACTTCGGTGGCACACTAGCCGGCGTTTTCGTTTCATCAAACGCAGTAATTTCCACTTTTTGCGTCATCGCAACAGTTTCGTACTTTTTATCTGCGTTAAAGAGAGGTGCGCTTAAAACATATACTCCAACGAGTAATGCTGCCAACGATACAACCATTTTGACTTTGCGCTCCATACCATGAGAAACCACTGCTCCTAAAATAGCGACGACGAGGAGCAATGCCCACAGCGATGTCCAGTTGCGATCTAAATTCGTCACATAATAAAATACGAATACGCCAATCGTACTGATCACCGTTAGTGTCCCGAACGCGACCCACCGATTAAAAGACAACAGTTCCTTTTTATCATTGACAGAGAGGAAGGGCACGATAATTGCACTCGCCACAACCCCTACAAGTAATGAAAATAGCAGTAAACTCAACATATCCCACACTCTTTTCCGGTTACTAAATTTTGTTTTATACTATGTATACGGATCAGGTAGGAAATCGTTTCATGTTTATTGAATTTATAAAAAAAGTACCTATGCATGAAACTTTCATGGATGTTTGTACATTCACGTAAGTTTCTCACATAGGCACTCATTTTTAATATAGATCTGAGAATTCATATTTTATTATCTCATCTCGATCAATGTCAGTCGTATCTTCTTGGTTACTATTTGTAATATCTATTGTCTTAACAGGAAGTTCAATAGTAAATGTACTCCCTTTATCGAGAATGCTTTCTACGGTTAAACTCCCTCCATGAAGTTCAGCCATAGACTTAGCTAAAGGTAAACCAAGCCCAGTGCCTTCAGATATACGATTTAAACTCCTGTTTAATTGTATGAACTTTCCGAATATAGCCTCCATACTCTCCTGAGCTATACCTATACCTTCGTCCGTTACAGAAATTCTTACTGTTTGATGATCTGTTACCTCTAGCTTTATAAATATAACTTTACCCGTAATAGAGAATTTTATTGCATTCGAAATAAGATTGAGTAAAATTCTATCAAATTTATACACATCCAATGCCATTAATAGTTCCTCCACAGCTGGATCAAATATAACTTGAATACCTTTGCACTTGGTGTATTCTGAAACTGAATGTACAATACTATCTATTATCTCCACAATATTGTAATTGCATAAGTATAATTCATTTAGTCCCGATTCTATTTTTGTAATATCTAATATATTATTGATGAGTTTGATTAGTCGATAACAATTCCCTATTATTGTTTTATTAATATTAAAAATATCGTCTCTACAATCTTCCAGAGATTCATTTTCCAAATATAAATTCAATAATTGAGCTCCACTAAATATTACACTTAATGGTGTCTTTAGTTCGTGAGATGTGTTGATGAATAATTCTTCTTGGGTTGTAAGAAGTTTTTCCATTCTTTTGTTAGCTAATACTTCATCAGATATATCTAACCCCAAAGCAATAATCTTTTCTACTTCATTATCTTGATTGAACATAGGTTGGAAAATGGTTTTTGTATAGTGAGTAGTCCCATCTACACGAAAACTAAGTTTATGTGTATACGAGGATTTGTTTTCAATAGATTTATAGATGTCTTTAATCAATTCATCTACATCTACAGTCTTATAAAAATCAAAAAAACTTTTCCCGATTACATCTAATTCTGTATGTACATCTGGTAATTCTTTTTTAAAGATTTCAAATGCATAGTCATTAATATAGGTTATTTTGAAGTCTTTGTGAGAGAATGACGCATAGTAAAGTGAAATATCTTCTACATTTTCCTGCAAAGCTTTATATTCTTCAGTGTTATAAATATTTTCTAAACTTTTATAGATTAGAATACCACTGTCTATATTTCCTTGCTCATCATAAATAGGCGTTCCATCATATCCAACATAAGTAGTGAGAAACTCACTTGTTACGGAGTGTATATCCGGAATTTGCTCTGGAATAGGTTGGGATAAGTTTTGCCTGCCGACTTGATTTATATGCGTATGTCGTCCGTCTTTATCTATGTCATTTATACTATTTGACATATTGTCCACGGTATCTATGGTATTTTCAACATTCGGTGTATTGCTAACTATTAGTTCCATTTCGCATCTTTGTTTAGTCGTAAATTTTCTTTCACGGGTCATGTCTGGCACATGGTAAATAGAAAGTATTACATACTTGTTGTTTTGATCTCCACATATCATTTTTACATTTATATCCCAATAAGTCGCTACTCCATTAGAACCTTTGGATTCTACCTCAAATTCATGGAGAGAAGTGCCTTGTTTTAATAAATCTAAAATATTATTCGAAAATGAAGGATGTTTACCTAGTGGTTTTTCCGAAATCATGTGCATTAAGGACAATGTATGAATATAGTTCTCGTCATGTTGTAGTAGAATACCATCGGGATAGCTAAATATCGCTACAGATCCATTTTTATACGTATCAGTACAAACAAAGTTATCCAATGTAAATTTTAATGCTGAATCTTTCATCTCTTTAAAGTAATAGACTTTAACGTCTGCATTATTTACGATTTCAATACTTATTTCAACTTCCATTGGCAAATTATTACTAGTGAAAATATATACATAATCTGTCGCTTTAATCTCCTGAATAGATATTTGGTGTTCAGATCGTAATAATGCGTCTATATCAATAAGGGATTTTCCTAATACATCACACTCTTTATATCCAGTCAATTCCAGGAACCCATTGCTCACGTAATGAATTATATTGTCTTTAGTATATAGATGTGGGTTTTTAGCTACTCTCTCTACGTCATTTTTCATAATCTCTCACCTCCATATTTTATACTTTACTGCTCTTTGGTAGTGGTTCGAAGTATTCAAATCAAGTTTACTTATTATACCATTAAACGAGTTGAAAAGGTACCAGATCCCTCCAATTATGGGATGCTGGTACCTTCTATTTTTACAAATTTGCTGTTGTCGGGCTCATGTACTTTATTAAAAAATACACATTATGAAAGCAATGCTCTTTTATACTTCCTTCGTAGAAGCTTCTTTCTTACAAAATGTAGCCAACACGGGCTTCGCTTCCAATTCCGTCACATCTTCATCCGCTGCATGTGCATTCATTCGAATCGTCAGCAAGAACGCCAAGGCGAGTAGGACACTGCACATAATTAATGCGAGCGGTATTTGCTCGAAGCGGTCGATAATCCAACCACCGATGCCGGGCCCAAGCAATTGTCCTGCCGCAAAGAAAAACGTTACATAGCCTAGTGCAACCGGTGCGTATGTCGGATGGACTTGTTCTGTAGATAACGCTTGGCAAAGCGACAGCATCCCGACAATTGTCGCACCCCATAGGAATTGACTAACGATCAATCCACTATACACCGGGATAATCACAGGAATGATGAGTGACACTGCACCAATTCCGAGTGTAGCTAGCAACGCAGATTTTCGTCCGATGCGGTCAGAAACACCGCCCCATAACGGACCACTGAAGATCGCCATGATTCCGCTAATTGCCATAATCTGACCTGCTTGGAATTTCGTCAATCCCACTTCGAGAATATAGCTGAACAAGAAGCTTTGTGGCACCAAATAAGCAAAGCCAACGAGTCCGTAAATGAAGGCGACACGAAGTACGCGTTTATCTAAGTATACTTTCGTCCAAAATGAGCGTTTCTGCGTTTCTTTTGGTAGTAACGGGATGGGCGGATCACGTAAAATGATTATCGCAATTATTATCGAAACTATCGACACAGCCCCATAGAAAAACCATAGATAGCGCCACCCCATATCGCCAAACCATGTAGTGAAAAACGGAATTAACGCACTCGAAATGAGCGTTCCTAGCCCCAATCCACTAACGAGAAATCCGATCAGCATACCGCGCTTTCTTGGGAACCAACCGACGAGTATCGTGATGAGCGGCGTATAGGTAAAAGCAGTTCCTATTCCGAGCAGTAGCATATAGAAAAGAGTCCAACCATAACTAGCGACGAATGAAAGCATAAATAGTCCAAATGAAACGAGCCCCGTTCCAAAAATCACGAGTTTTTTCGCCCCGTATTTAGTCACGAGCAATCCAACAAAGATTACCATCAGTAAATAGCCGATTGATACCGTCGTTGCGAGCAGTCCTGCTTGTTTATAGGACATGGCAAGGCTTTCCTTCATGAAAGGCATAAGGATTCCATAAGACATTCGTCCAAAGCCGAGAGAACTTACGGTGACGGCGACGCTTGCGAATGCGTATTTCCAAATATTTTGTTCGTGTTCTTTAGCTAGCATACGATTCCCACCCTTTTTCATTCAATGTAAGTTTCCGATAATGGTAGTCACTCAGAGTTGTGTCAGGGTGTTGGATCGTAGTAGGTTTGCAACGTTTCTGAGGTTATTCCTTTATGTCTACTGTGTGAATTCTATCATTCACACTATAGCATTTATGATAGAATATTCCAACTTCTTAGTAATGAAGTGCATTATAGTTTACATAATAATATTATTAGTAATTCTATTGAAACGTGAGTGGAATGGCACCGTTGATCGACGTTCCAGGTGGACGCTTTCCCGAGGGCGTGGCTTGAGCCGCTTCCTCCGCTTCGCTACGTCCAGGGTCTCAAGGCGCACGCTGATCCTCCGGGAGTCGCCACCTTCCACTTACGATCAACTACTAAGTTGTTCTATCGATAAATACGCGTTAAGAAAATGGCCATAACCAAACGATGGCCATCCGCCAGCACGATAGCGAGTGCTGTAACATAACCCATTTTTACTAATCCATTCTAAAAAACGCTGACGCCACAAGCCGTATCGTCACGACTTCTAGCAACAGCGCTCTTATTACTTCTTATAAAAAAACGGTTTCCCGATGGTTTCGACTACACTAGGTGCCAATGCGTAGAGTCTGCTTGTTAGACCTGTAATTTTTGGCAAGTTTACTTCACGTCTTGGTCGCTCGATCGTTTCCATGACAGCGCGCACGACTGTGTCTACTGATAGTAACTGGCTGCCCATTGCTTGTTTGTAGCCGCCGGTGACGTCTGCCAGCTCGATAAATGGGGTGTCGATTGGTCCTGGGTGGATGACGGATACGTCGACGTTATGAGGTGCGACTTCCATACGCACGGCGTTTGTATAGCCGATCAGTGCGTGTTTTGTTGCGGCATAGACCGATGTTTTCGGTGTCGCTACTTTTCCTGCTTGTGAACCGATGTAGACTAGATGACCGTACTTTCGCTCGATCATTGCAGGGACTACACGTGCGGTTAGTTGCATTGGCACGAGTACATTTGTTTCGAGCATTGCGGTCGTGTCTTCATCAGTCGTTTCATGTGCTAGATGGAACTTCCCTACGCCAGCAGAAAATACGATGAGGTCCGGTGTGCCAATGCAAGAAACAAGCCAATCGAGTTGCTTCGCATCCCGCAAGTCAGCACAGTATCCTTCTACGCCAAGTGTGCGTAACTCTTCCAACGCTTTAGCATTGCGTCCCGTTGCGATGACACGATACTCGTTCAATACCGCCAAGCGCTTCGCTAATTCTAACCCAATTCCACTCGTCGCTCCCGTGATCAGCACGGTTTTAGATGCGGACATAGTGATGAACTCCTGCTGAGTCGACCGTTTCGGAGATTAGCTCTGCCGCCACTAAATAATCCAGCTGCCCGATCGTTTCAGACAACGTCAATCCCAACTCTTTCTCATAGACTGCTGGGAACAATAGCTTCGTTACGTCAAAGACCGTTTTCGATTCATCCAACATCGCGAGAACTTTCATCGCGCGGTCGCGCTGCTTCGCCAAACGTTCTGTTATGAGCGCATGCGGATTCGTAATCTCGCCACCATGACCTCCATAAACGAGTGACAGCGGCAAATCCAATAACCGTTCCAGTGATGCATTATATTGAAGCAAAGACTTCGGACGTCCTTGTTCTTTCTTGAATGGTGGCTCAATCAATGGATTGGAGGACACTTTCTCAAGCAATAAATCACCACCGATTAACACGCCTTCCTTTTCATTGAACAATGATAAATGACTTTGTGCGTGGCCAAGAGACTCTTGGACTTTCCAGCCTGGATGTCCCGGCAGATCGTCCCCTTCATTCATTAGGCGATCAACGGGACGCCCTCCCATCATGTCGACAGATCGACGGAAACGTTTCACCCATTTCAAAAAGTGCTCCGGTACGCCTTCTTCTATTAATGATTGTTCATAGAAACGGTCATGTCGATCCAAAAACTCGGGATCGCGTGTTAGCCAATAGTTTAAATATGGATGACCAAGAATTTCCGCACGGTCGAACAACTCGACCCATCCGCAGTGATCGGGGTGGTGATGCGTGACGAATACTTGCTCAATATCATTGAATGTATAGCCCATTTCTTTTAATTTCATCTGCAACACTTCACGCGCTTCTGGTGTTTTCGTTGCTGCATCTACTAAAGTCAATGTGTCGCCCTTTAGTAAAAAGCAGTTCACGTCACCTACCGCAAATGGCGTAGGTGTAATAATTTTTGTGATCATATACTGTTCCCCCTATGAAATGAATGACTGTTCAGTCTATTGTACTCCTTATTTACATGTGCGTCACGTCTTGATTGTTCATTTCCCAAAAGATATTTTACGCAAAGTGAAACCATTTTGTCTATTCTTCGTATGGTATACTACAAGAAATCGCATGAATTACAACATGATGTCGAGTGG
Organism: Sporosarcina sp. P3; assembly: GCF_002743415.1. NCBI lineage: Bacteria > Bacillati > Bacillota > Bacilli > Caryophanales > Caryophanaceae > Sporosarcina > Sporosarcina sp. P3. The sequence continues at coordinate 166,244 of NZ_PDZE01000001.1, read as the reverse complement.
GAGGGAAAACAATGGGGTTTTTCAATATGTTCAAAAACCAATTTATCGAAGTAATCGAGTGGCAAGCACAAGATGCCCATACAGTAGTCTATCAGTTTCCCGTGCACAATAATGAAATCAAAATGGGCGCTGAGCTGACGGTCCGCGAATCTCAAGTCGCAGTTTTCGTCAATGAAGGCGAAATCGCAGACGTTTTTGGTCCAGGACGTCATATTTTGTACACGCAGAATATGCCCATTCTAACGAAGTTAAAGTCATGGAAGTACGGCTTTGATTCACCCTTTAAAGCGGAAGTATATTTCATTAATACGAAGCAGTTCGTCAATCAAAAATGGGGGACATCGAACCCTATCATGATGCGCGATCCAGACTTCGGTATGATCCGTCTTCGTGGGTACGGTATTTATTCGTATCGTGTATCGGAGCCTACCGTATTCTTGCGGGAGCTATTTGGAACGAACAGTTCATACGACACGAATTCCATTGAAGGTCACTTAAAGAAAATGATCATTTCAGGATTATCCGATTTATTCGCAGAGTCTCAAATACCCGCACTGGATTTGTCGATGCATTACGACGAATTAAGTGAACAAAGCAAAGAGAAAATGAGGACTCGTTTCGCTGCTTTCGGATTTGAAATTACGTCACTTTATATCGAGAACTTGTCTTTACCAAAAGAAGTCGAAGAAGCGATGGACAAGCGTACATCTATGGGTGTGCTCGGCAATATGCAGCAGTACCAGCAATATCAGGCAGCTGAAGCAATGCGTGATGCCGCACAAAATGAAGGCGGCATGGCGGGTGCAGGCGTCGGCATGGGAGCGGGTATGGGAATGGGCCAAGTGATGGCGAATGCGATGAATCAAAACCAAGCACCGCAGCCTCCAGCACAAGCCGCAACGAAATCCTGTCCACATTGTCAGGCTACGATTAACGCAGATGCCAAGTTCTGTGGTCAGTGCGGAAAATCCGTTGAAACCGATAAAGTACCTTGTATCAAGTGTGAGACCTTGATTCCAAAAGATGCGAAGTTCTGTAGCAGTTGCGGTACATCTCAAGTTACAGAGAAAATTTGTCCTGCCTGTTCACACGCCAATCTGCCAGGCGCAAAATTTTGCGCAGAATGCGGTGAGCCGTTAGACGAAAAGTGAGGGATGGACGTTGACTTCATTTGACGAATCACACACAGTCGTAGAAGATACTGCAAACATTAAATGTCCTTCTTGTGGCGGTAACACGGAATATAATCCAGAAACACGCGGTTTAAAATGTCCTTTTTGTAGCCATGAAATGCCGATTGACGCTACATTCGATCATCAAGTGGAACTCGATTTTGATGAAGCAGGAACTAATCTTCAGCATGTATGGAATGAAGAAAAACGGGTTTTCTCCTGTGATAATTGCGGGGCCGAATCGGTACTGGACGCACATATTGTCGCGGATTTCTGTTCATTTTGCGGATCTTCTCACATATCCGTCACGAATGACGACGCCGGGATCCAACCTGGGTTATTGATTCCATTCCAAGTCTCCGAGGAACAAGCACAAGCGAAGTTTAAAGACTGGATTAAAGGACACTTCTTCGCACCGAATACATTGAAGAAAACGTATCGAATGAATAAAATATCTGGTGCCTACTTGCCGTACTGGACGTATGACAGTCAGACAGAGTCACAATACGTCGTAAATGTCGGGAATTACTACTACGTCACTGAAACACGGACGGTCTATGAGGACGGGAAGGCTAGACAAGTGACCGAGCAAGTGCAGAAAATCCGCTGGCATCAGGAAAGCGGTACTTATCGTGAATTCTTTGACGATGTTCTCATCAAAGCGTCACACACAGTCGAACCGAAACTGCTACAGAAAGTGCAGCCTTTCCAATTAACGAGTTTAACCGATTATAAAATAGAATACATGTCTGGTTTCCTTGCTGAGCGCTATTCCGTTTCATTGCAACAAGGATTTTCGCAAGCTAAGGACATCATGACAAGAGGTATCGTCAACGGAATCGAAGGCAGTGTAGCCGGCGATATCGTACAAGTAGTTAACGTCTCGACAGATTATACCGACATTACATATAAACATATTTTATTGCCGATTTGGATTTCTTCGTTTCATTTCAAGGAAAAAGTTTATCAATTCATAGTTAATGGACAAACGGGAAAAGTGTCTGGAAATTATCCATTGAGTGTGATGAAGATTGTTTCGTTGGTCATCTCGATTGTCGTCGTTTTATTCATTGTGTATTTGTTCATCGACAGCTAACGACAATTTGACATTTCATTGAGTACATGACATAATCATGAAAATAGTATGGAACGGGCATTGAGAAAGATCAGTAGACGGGTGACGGATAGAAGAGAGCATGGCCGAGGCTGCAAGTCATGTATCCCACTCCCCTTCGAACCTACTTTCGAGCTGTCGTGGAAACACGACCGTACCTTCTGCGATAAAGAAGACTTGAAGTTGTGCTGTCTCAAACAGCAAATTTAGGTGGCACCGCGGAAACCGAGCGTTTTCGTCCTGAAACACAGGACGGGAGCGCTTTTTTATTTTGGGGAGGATGTAAGACATGGAAAAGATTTTATTTGTAGGCGCTGGACAAATGGCAGAAGCAATTATTGCGGGGATTGTCAATAAACGAGTCATATATGAAGACAATGTCTATGTGATGAATCGTTCAGATACAGAGCGTTTAGATGAATTGGCGTCGCGTTATGGCATTACGAAAGTATGCGAAGACCGAAATTTCATTAAAAAAGTCGACTTGGTTGTGCTCGCAACAAAGCCGAAAGATGTAGGGAAAGTGATGGAGGATATTGCTCCGTATCTTGGAGAAGATACGACGGTTCTCTCCGTCATTGCAGGCATATCCATCGCTACATTTGAACAAGGTTTAGGCAAACGTCCGATTGCACGCTCGATGCCGAATACGTCCGCAACCATTGGAAAATCAGCAAGCGGTATTGCGTTTAATGATGCGGTTTCAAAAAGAATGCAACAGTCGATTTTGAGTTTGCTGAATGCAATCGGTATCGTTAAAGTCGTCGAAGAAGATGATCTACATGCCGTAACCGCCCTTTCAGGAAGCGGTCCTGCGTATATCTACTATTTGGTAGAAGCGATGGAAGAAGCAGCGGTAGCGCAAGGTCTAGATGCGACGGATGCGCGTGAATTGATCGTCCAAACGATCTACGGTGCGGCGTCTATGCTAAAGAGAACTGGCGAAGAACCGAGTGTATTGCGGGAAAATGTTACGAGCCCAGGCGGAACAACAGCAGCAGGTTTGCAGTCATTAGAAGACCACAACTTCAAAACGATTATCTCGGACTGCCTAATCAGTGCGGAAAGCCGTTCACGTCAATTAGGTTCATCAAAATAAAAAACGAAGCATCCTAATGGTCCCCTTCGAAAGTGAGCCCATCTGGATGCTTAGTTTTTTTGTAGCTTGATCAATTCTCCGTGTTTCCACTGGTAACGCGCGAAATCATCTGCAATTGAAATGGCTTCGAATACGTCGGTACCTTCTGCTACGAAAGCTTGCATTTCACTTGGCATGAAGCGTGCGCTAATATGGTTGGCAATAAGGTTTTTCGCATTGGCTTCCTTGGCAACGGTTGCTGCTTCAACGATTGTCGAATGCCCAAATTCCTTTGCACCTGCCGCGTATTCATCCGTGAACGTCGCTTCATGAATTACAATATCCGCGTCTTGTGCCAGTTCGACGGAAGCAGGACAATAGGATGTATCCCCGATAACCGCAATCACAAATCCTTTTTTCTTATCTGTCGTCACGTCCCGACTGTATACGGTCTGCCCATTCTCAAGTACCACGTCAAAACCGTCTTTCAAACGCTGCAACATAGGCCCTTTCGGAACGCCTTGTTCGATTGCTTTGTCGATTAATAATGTCCCTGGCAACTCTTTCTGTTCAATGCGGAAGCCGAAACTTTGAATGACATGTTGGACCTCTTGTGCATAGACTGTAAATTCATCCGTTTCAAGAATCAAACCGTCATGGATTTCATGCACGTTCAACTGGTAAGGCAAGTACGTTCCCGTCACTTTATACGTGTGCTGCAACCATTCTCTCAAGCCGGCAGGCCCGTACACATCAACGGGATCTTCTCCCCCTAAAAATGCACGTGAGCTAAGAAAGCCGGGTAATCCGAAAATATGATCGCCATGCAAATGCGTAATAAAAATTTTCGTAATCTTCTTCGGTTTGATGGCGCTGTGTAGCAATTGATGTTGTGTTGCTTCACCGCAATCGAATAACCAGTTTTCCTTATTCTCGTCTGTTAAATCTAGAACGAGCGCTGACGTATTGCGCTGTTTGGACGGCATTCCTGCACCTGTACCAAGAAACTCTATATCCACATTCATCGCCTCCTTGCTATTTATTCGTACATCCTTTTTTAATAATACCATCTCCGAAACGCTGTGTCAGACTGGACATTAACTGATCCATTTCATACTCTTTTTCTTGTTGTTCAAAATTATCAAATGTTAATTGTTTGACCATTTCGGATCGTTCCATAACGTTAGCCGCTGTGATACCTAGCAAGCGGATTGGCTCATGGTTCCAGTGTTGCTGGAATAGCTGAAGTGCTACTTCCGTAAGATCTCCCTCAAGATAAATCGCTTGTTGAAGTGTTCTGCTTCTCGTCGTGTTTTGCCAATCAGCATAGCGAATTTGGATACTGATTGTCATACCTGCTAGCTGTTTTGTTTCCAGACGGGCCGCTACCTTTTTCGCAAGTCGTTCAAATATGGGAACACAATCTTCAAATTCCGTTAGATCAACAGGCAAGGTGGTCGAACTGCCAATACTTTTACGTTCGTCTGCACTTTCAGGATCAACTGGACGGGTATCGATCCCGTTTGCTCGTTGTTTTAAGCGCAAACCATTTTTGCCAAGCAATGCTTCCAACGTAATTTTTTCAGCAGTCGCCAAATCACCCACCGTTTTAATTTCTGCGCTATGTAATTTCTCTTCCGTCCGCTTGCCGATACCGTGCATTTCAATAACAGGTAACGGCCATAACATTTTCGGTACTTCGCGTTTACGTAAAATGGTAATGCCCATCGGCTTTTTCATATCAGACGCTGTTTTCGCAAGAAATTTATTCGGTGCAATTCCTATTGAACATGGTAGATCAAGTTCGGCTAAAATACGCATCTGGATTTCCTTGGCTAGATCGTACGCACGAGTCAATCCGCCAATATCCGTCGTATCGATATACGCTTCATCGATGGAAACAGGTTCGACCCACTCTGTATAACTTCGTAATATATTAAATACCGAATCGGACATTTGTCGGTATAGTTCATGCCGTGGTGGAATGATTGTTAAATTGGGGCAAAGTCGTTTAGCTTCTCCTACCGTCATGGTCGTGTAGACACCGAATGCCCTTGCCTCATATGAACAGGTCACGAGAATTCCTCTGCGTTCTTTCGGGTTGCCAGCGACCGCTAGGGGTATTCCTTTTAATGAAGGATTCGCAGCCTGTTCAACAGAGGCAAAGAAGCTGTTCATATCAAGATGCATAATGACCCGTCGATTAGCGGTTGTCAGATCCGTCATGTAAACACCTTTCTTTCCTGGGAAATATTTATGTAATAGGAAAAAGCGGCAAACCGACTTCAGTCTGCCACTCTTTCCATTTTATCAAATGTATGTTCTTTTTGCCTACTAATTTGATTGGTGCTGTTCTTTCATATAGCTGGAGATTTCATCCATGCCATGGAGTGAATCCGCCATACTATTTGGATCAATGACCGTTACTATCCGGTCATCTAGATTCGCTACCGTTACGAAGTAAGGCGTCTTGGAATATGCTTTTAATGCAGTAGACGTTAACCGATCTTCTGGCAATTCGAGAATCTCTCTTGCGTCTAGCACTAATAAACCGACTTCCAACTGATTTGTTTTCACAACCACTACATGCGTTTCAATATCCCGTGGTGTCGCCTGATGGTAAAGGATCTGACTTAAATCCAGAATAGGCACCAGTTCGCCACGAGATTTCATCAGTCCGAGTAAATACGAAGGAAGATGAGGTATCGGTGTGACGTACTCCAGTTTCTCAATGGATATCACCGATTCTACTGGAAGCGCATATTCTTCATTGCCCGTTCGTACAATCACAGTTTGCATAGTTGCACCTTCTTTCAAGGCTGTTGTATTAGACGGTTACGCCTTGTGGATTGCTTGACCGACAATCTCAAGTACTAATTCCGTCAGCTTTTCCAGTTCTTTCACCGGCATACGTTCATTCTTCGTATGAATCTCTTCATAACCAACAGATAATGTCACAGTAGGAACTCCCATACCATTGAAGACGTTGCCGTCACTTCCACCGCCACTCGTCATGATCTTCGGTTCACGTCCTACGTTGCGGATTGACTTCATCGCCACTTGCACGACTTCTTCGTCATCCCCAATTGAGAAACCAGGATACATGAGTTGTGTAGTAGTCTCAGCTTTGCCACCTAACGATTCAGAAGTCGTTGCGAATTTCTCGACCATTAAGTCCATTTGTTTCTTCATTTTATCCGGATTGATCGAACGAACTTCCGATAAAATGAAAGCTTCTTCACACACGATATTCGTAGCTTTTCCACCTTCAAAGCGACCGATGTTCGCAGTCGTCTCTTCATCGATACGACCAAGCTTCATGCCCGCAATCGACTTAGCAGCGAGTGAAATCGCAGAAATTCCTTTTTCAGGAGCTACGCCAGCGTGCGCTGTCTTTCCATAAATTGTTGTCCATAATTTTGACTGGTACGGTGCAGCTGTAACAATGCCGCCTACCTCACCGTCGCTATCGATCGCAAAGCCGTATTTTGCGTGCAAGTAGTCCCGATTCATCGCTTTCGCGCCTACTAAACCGCTTTCTTCACCTGCTGTAATGATGAATTGAATCGGACCATGTGGCTTGTCTGACTCATGGATCACTTTCGCCATTTCCAGTAGAGCAGCAATGCCCGCTTTGTCGTCGGCACCTAAAATCGTCGTACCGTCGCTGTAGATATAGCCGTCTTCTTTGACGATTGGCTGAATGGATTGCCCTGGCACGACTGTATCCATATGACATGTGAAGAAGATCGGATCCGCGTCAGCTACTGTAGCCGGCAAGTTGGCGATTAAATTGCCCGCACCGTGTCCTGTCGTTTCCGCTGTGTCGTCTTCCATTACGTCAAAGCCCAATTCCTGTAGCTTTTTCGTTAGAATATCTGCAATATTGCGTTCGTTCTTCGTTTCCGAATCAATTTTTACTAACTCCAAAAATTCTTGGAGTAATCGTTGTTTATTCAAGATGTAAGACTCCTTTAGTTATAGAGGTATGTTGCCGTGCTTTTTCTTCGGACGATCTTCATGCTTATTACGCATCATTTCAAGTCCTTGAAGCAATTTAATACGTGTTTCGCGCGGATCGATTACATCATCGATCATGCCGTGTGAAGCTGCTACATATGGATTCGCAAACTTCTCGCGATATTCTTCGATTTTCGCAGTGCGAGTTGCTTCTGGATTTTCACTGTTTGCAATATCGCGTGCGAAAATGATGTTCGCTGCTCCTTCAGCACCCATTACAGCTACTTCTGCGTTCGGCCAAGCGAGGACTAAATCGGCACCAATTGATTTAGAGTTCAATGCAACATATGCGCCACCGAAAGCTTTACGCAAAATCAATGTAATCTTCGGTACAGTTGCTTCTGAATATGCATACAAAATCTTCGCGCCGTGACGAATAATTCCGCCATGCTCTTGCTTAATTCCAGGGAAGAAACCTGTCACGTCTTCAAACGTGATCAACGGAATATTGAATGAGTCACAAGTACGGATGAAGCGTGCAATTTTATCAGAAGAATTAATATCTAGTCCGCCTGCCATTACTTTCGGCTGGTTACAGACAAATCCTACTGTTTCACCTTTCATGCGTGCATAGCCAACTACTGCGTTCTTTGCGAATTCAGGCTGGATTTCGAAAAATGACCCTTCATCCACTACTTGCTCCAACACTTTACGCACGTCATACGGACGAATCGTTTCGTAAGGTACCGTATCTGCCAAATCTTCACGGTAATCATCTTGCTCATCGAACGGTTGAATCGGCGTCTTTTCTGTGTTGTTCTGTGGTAGGTAGGTTAATAGATCACGCGTTTTTTGCAATACTTCTTCTTCACTTTCCCCACGAAGATGTGCGTTACCGCTGATCGTGTTATGAACTTTTGCTCCGCCCAGATCTTCAGAAGTAATTTTCTCGCCTGTAACCGTTTCAATCACTTTTGGTCCCGTGATGAACATCTGACTCGTTTTATCCGTCATAATGACGAAATCTGTGATCGCAGGTGAATACACCGCACCACCTGCACATGGCCCTAGGATAACCGAGATCTGTGGAATTACTCCAGAATAGATCGCGTTACGGTAGAAAATTTCACCATATCCATCAAGAGACAATACACCTTCCTGGATACGCGCGCCGCCTGAATCGTTCAGACCAATGAATGGTGCACCATTTTTGGCTGCCATATCCATAACATTGGCAATTTTCATTGCGTGCATCTCACCTAACGCCCCACCAAACACCGTAAAGTCTTGGGAGAATAAATAGATCGGACGACCGTGGATTTTACCGTAACCTGTAACGACGCCGTCACCAGGTCCTTCCAACTTGTCCATACCGAAATCACGTGTACGATGAGCAACGAAAGGATTCAACTCTACGAATGTACCTTCATCTAGTAGAATTTCAATACGTTCACGTGCAGTCAGTTTACCTTTTTCGTGTTGCTTCATGATTCGCTCATCGCCGCCACCCAACTCGATTTCGCGTTTCTTGTCGTAAAGTTCATTAATTTTATCGTAAATGTTCATCTATTATTCCCCCTTAGTCTTTTCACATAATTCATAGAGCACGCCATATGATGATTTGGGATGCAAGAACGCTACCTCTGCCCCACCAGCACCTGGTTTTGGTTCATCTGAAAGTAGTTGAACGCCCTTTTCTTCCAATTCCTTCATTCTAGAACGAATATCCGTTACTCCAAAAGCGATATGGTGAACCCCTTCACCGCGTTTTTCGATAAACTTCGCAATAGGACTTGCCTCTGTCATCGGTTCAAGCAACTCGATCTTGACATTATGCGCATCAATGAACGCCACTTTTACCCCTTGGCTAGCCACTTCTTCAATTGCGATGACGGTCAAACCGAGTGTATCTATGTAATAATTAACTGATTCATCTATACTTTTTACAGCAATTCCTATATGATCTACCTTGTTCATAACACATTCCCCTTTTACTACGATTCTACTACCTGAACATATAACAGCCATTCTAGTTGTGAAAATCCTTATTTCTGTTAAAATAGAAACAAACCAATTCCAACGCGTAAGGAGCTTTGCTGCATGAGTAATAAAAAAATTCAAAAAACAATTGTTTACTTAATGATTGTCGCCATGATCGTATCTACCATGTTCATGGGTCTCAGCATGTTCTTCTAATTCTTAATGACAGTTCGCATATATTCATATGCGAACTGTTTTTTATTACCTTCTAGCTGCATGCGCCAGTCTCTCGGATCGCTTCGGCCCTGATTCAAAAGGCAAGTTCGCCCTTTTGCTTCAGGTCCTCCAGCGTCTGTCGAGACTAGACGACGCATTCCGCTTTAGTTTCGTCCAGCTGCATGCGCCAGTCTCTCGGATCGCTTCGGCCCTGATTCAAAAGGCAAGTTCGCCCTTTTGCTTCAGGTCCTCCAGCGTCTGTCGAGACTAGACGGCGCATTCCGCTTTAGTTAATTACAGTTCTTCACAATGCTCTTCAAATTGTTCTTGAAGATTCACAACCACTGACATCGGGTCATGTCCTTCGATTTCAAAACGTCCTACTTCACCAACCAGTTTGCCGTCTTTTAGCAAAGCGAATGATGGAGAAGATGGGATGTGGTCTTCACCGAAGTGCATACGTGCTTGTGCAGTTGCTTCTTTGTCTTGTCCAGCAAATACTGTTACCAAGTGATCTGGACGCTTGTCGTAATGTACTGCGTGTGCAGCCGCTGGGCGAGCGATTCCGCCAGCACATCCACAAACGGAGTTAATCATGACTAATGTTGTACCAGGTTGCTTGAATGCTTCCTCTACATCCTCAGGTGTTTGCAATTGCTTGTAACCGCTCGCTTCCATTTCGGATCTCGCTTGGTTCGTCATATCGTTCATGTAAAAATCAAAGTTCATAGTCATTTTACAGTATCTCCTCTCTTGTACTCTATAATTGTGATAGCCTCTTCAGTTCCGCTCTGACACTTTCCTGATAATAAATTGACTATCCTCCTCAATCATAGCATATCCTTACAGGAATTAAGAAGAAAACAATCGGTCAATTGCTCCAGATACGGTTACATGCCCGTCCAGCAATTCGTCTTCGAGTGCCTTCACTTGCATTTTCCGTCCTTGTTCCGAGAAAAACGAATCAATCAAGTGATCCCGGATCATCGCATGGAACCAATCGCGTGTTTGATGCTGACGTCTTGTGTCCCAATGATTCTTTTCTTTCATTTCTTTTTCGAATTCCAAAACCGTTTCCCATACCGCTTCTAAGCCGGTCTTTTCTATAGAAGAAACAGGTTGTACTCGCGACGTCCATTCAGGAGAAGCAGGTTGCAACATGTGCATGATTCGAGTATATTCACGCACTGTTTTTTTAACGAGTGGCTTATTGGCACCGTCATTCTTATGCACCACAATACCGTCCGTCAGCTCCATGATCCCCTTTTTCATACCTTGCAGTTCATCACCAGCACCTGTCAACACAAGCAATAAGAAATAATCGACCATTCCGCGTACAATCGTTTCACCTTGGCCGACTCCTACGGTTTCAATCAAAATGACGTCATACCCCGCCGCTTCACAAAGCAACATCGTTTCGCGAGATTTCTTATGCACGCCCCCCAGTGTTCCCGCTGACGGAGAAGGACGGATAAAAGCGTTCTTATGCCGTGCCAGCTCCTCCATACGCGTCTTATCACCTAAAATACTTCCACCAGTCAATGTCGAACTTGGATCAATCGCAAGCACCGCCACTTTATGACCCATATCGGCAAGCATTAGACCGAACGCCTCGATAAACGTACTTTTCCCAGCACCCGGTACACCTGTAATCCCAATCCGAATACAATTTCCTGTTTTCGGCAGAAGATTAGTCAACACTTCCTGACCGACCTTCTTATCGCTAGGCTTCGTACTTTCAAGCAACGTAATACCTCGAGCTAAATACAAACGAGAGCCATTTTCTATTTCCTGTTGCAAAACATCTAAATTTTTATGAGATGGATCTTTCTTAACAAAGCGTTTACGTGAAGAGGCAACAAATCCATCATGTGTGGATTCTATTCCGCGCATCACATGCATTGCTGATTCATCTCGTCCGTTTTGTTTTTCTGTCAATCCGTCACTTCCTCATAGCCGAGCTGTCGGTAAATCTCCTCAATGACTTTTTGAGCTGCCACTGGGATGACTGTACCCGGACCAAAGATTGCCGCTGCCCCATTCTTGCGCAAGAAATCATAATCCTGGGCCGGAATAACGCCACCTACTATGACTAAAATATCTTCACGATTGATTTTCTTTAGTTCTTCACGCAATGTAGGCACCAATGTTTTATGACCTGCCGCCAATGAACTCACACCGATCACGTGCACATCATTTTCCGCTGCTTGCAAAGCTGTCTCTTCAGGTGTCTGGAATAAAGGACCAATGTCCACGTCAAACCCTAAATCTGCGAATGACGACGCGATTACTTTCGCTCCACGATCATGTCCGTCCTGACCCATTTTCGCAACCAAAATACGCGGACGACGCCCTTCATTTTCCAAGAACTCATCTGTCATATCTTTTACTTCCTGAATTTCTTCTTCATTTGAGAAATTCGCGCTATATACACCACTCACTGAACGGATCACCGCCTTATGTCTGCCGGATACAGATTCAATCGCATCTGAAATTTCACCGATGGTCGCACGCGCTCGTGCTGCGTCCACTGCCAATGCAAGTAAGTTCCCTTCCCCGCTCTTCGCTGCTTCCGTAATAGCGGTAAGAGTCGCTTGAACTACTTTCTCATCCCGCTTGTCTTTCATATCGTTAATTCGGTCAATTTGCTTCTGGCGTACCATCGTGTTGTCGATATCTAGAATATCAATCGCATCTTCCGTATCCAAACGATATTTATTAACACCGACAATCGTTTCCACTTTCGAATCAATTTTCGCTTGGCGCTTAGCTGCCGCTTCTTCAATTTTCATTTTCGGCAAGCCGGTTTCAATCGCTTCTGCCATGCCACCAAGTGATTCAATTTCACCAATTAATTCCCATGCTTTCTCCATTAACTCTTCTGTTAATTTCTCTACATAGTACGAACCGCCCCAAGGATCAATTACTTTCGTCATCATCGTCTCTTCTTGCAAGAACAACTGCGTGTTACGTGCAATACGAGCCGAGAAATCTGTCGGTAACGCAATCGCTTCATCCAAGGCGTTCGTGTGCAGTGACTGCGTGTGACCCATGGAAGATGCGTTTGCTTCGACCAATGTACGTGTGACGTTGTTGAACGGATCTTGCTCCGTCAAACTCCAGCCTGACGTTTGAGAGTGCGTACGCAATGCGAGTGTCTTCGGGTTCTTCGGATCAAATGACTGCATCATCTGCGCCCAGATTTTCCGCGCTGCTCTCATTTTCGCTACTTCCATATAGTAGTTCATGCCGATCGCCCAGAAGAATGACAAGCGAGGTGCGAATGAATCGATATCGATTCCCGCTTTCAAACCAGTACGAACATACTCCAAGCCATCAGCAAGTGTATACGCAAGCTCGATATCCGCTGTCGCTCCTGCTTCTTGCATATGGTAGCCCGAGATCGAAATCGAGTTGAATTTCGGCATATTTTCAGATGTATACGAGAAAATATCCGCAATGATCCGCATCGACATAGCTGGTGGGAAGATGTACGTGTTACGTACCATATACTCTTTCAAAATATCATTTTGAATCGTACCAGATAGTTTTTCAGGACTTACGCCAGACTCTTCAGCCGCTACGATATAAAATGCCATGATCGGCAATACTGCACCGTTCATCGTCATCGATACCGACATTTGATCGAGTGGAATACCTGCGAATAAAATTTTCATATCTTCAATGGAATCGATCGCAACTCCTGCTTTCCCTACGTCACCCGTTACACGAGGATGATCGGAGTCATACCCACGGTGCGTCGCAAGGTCAAATGCAACAGAAAGTCCTTTTTGCCCCATTGCCAAGTTGCGTCGGTAAAATGCGTTACTTTCTTCCGCTGTAGAAAATCCAGCATACTGACGAACCGTCCAAGGACGTGCTACGTACATCGTCGGATACGGTCCACGCGTGTTCGGTGCGATGCCTGGGAAGTCTTTCAAATGCTCTGTGTTTTCAATGTCTTTTGCTGTATAGACAGGCGCTACATTGATTCCTTCATTCGTTAAAAAGTTCTCTTTTGACAATGCTTGCTGTGAGAGTTCATTGAGTGATTGCTCTACATTCACTTTACGGAAATCAGGTTTACTCAACGGAACGACCTCCTTTAGTTTGCGTAATAATAGCATTCAGTTTTTCGATTTTATCTTGACCTGCGAAAATGAATCCATTCAGACCGCTTGCGAGCCACTGATCCGCTGTTTCTGACGGATATTTCCCCGCTGTATCGATCGGACAATTCCCTTTATAAGAAGCGAGGAAGTTCGTTACAGCTTCTTCTGTATCAGCAGGCGATGCACAAATTACTGCATACTCCGGCTGTTGTTCATCGATCCAACTGAGCGCTTGATCATTTGACTCGAATGAAGGGCTCCACGTCGCTTCAATACCACCAACTGCCAAGAACCCACTGACAAAATCTGCACGTGATTTATAATCTTTCAACGCACCAAAGTTGAGCAATACAGTTTTCGGCAACTCATCTTTCGGCTTAGAACGAATATGTTCAAACGGCTCAGACAATCGTTTCGATACCGTCACGGTTGATTCATTTGCATAATTTACGTCCGTCAATTCCGCATACACATTCGTGCCGATCAACGTTTTCTTACCCGTCGCCATTTCTTCCTGGCGCTGTGCGTAAAGCTTGCTTAATTCACCAGATTGCAAGAAGGCTTGATAACCGCCATTCTCTTCAATCTCCAAGAACTTCGCCCATGATTTATGGATTAATTCAGTAGTCAACGATTCAATGAAGTATGAACCACCTGCAGGATCAAGTACTTGATCGATATGCGTTTCTTCCTTCAGAATCAATTGAATATTTCGAGCGTAGCGATTCGAACTTGGCGACGTACCTGTCAATACATCATGCGGTAATACCGTCAGCCAATCCGCTCCACCTAAAATGGCAGAGAATGCCGCGTTGCCGCCACGTAATAAGTTTACATACGGATCGAGTTTCGAATATGAACGCAATGAGGTAATCCCTAGCAAAGGCACTTGCTTTGCATTCTCTACGCCATATGCTTCATTGAATAGCTTCCACAACACGCGGAACGCACGGAACTTTGCAATTTCCATAAAGAAATGTGTGTCAGCAGCAAATCGTGCATAGAAGTTGTTTGTAAATTCTTCAAATGAAGCGGTTTCTTCCGCAAGTTCAGCTGCAAGTGAAAGTGCTAGCGCGAGTTCAGTTACCGCGTCCGCCCCTTCATGATGCGCTGTCCATAAATCGGCACCTTTTGTGCGGACTCCTGGGAACCCTTCAGGTATGACTGAAGCCGCACTGATGCAAATTCCTGTCACGTCTTTACGCTTTGCCTCTTCTATATAAGTAAAGGCTCTCAATATCGGATCATCGCTTTGCACTTCGGTGAACAAAATTGGATAGCGTGTAATCAGTTCAGCTACTTCCTTGATGTCCTGTTCTGCCCAAACTAAAGGCTTCAGTCCGTTGTAAGCGATTGCTTCATTGCCCCGTGCTAACGATTCTTTCATCTGCTCGACAAACTGTTCCCCGTTTGTTGCACTGACAGGTTGTGCGATCGTCCAGCCGAACGCAGGTTTCGTTACGCGTGAAACTTCCAATTGGTCCAAGTCTTCTTTAGTATAAAGCGGATTGAGTTCAATACCCTCAATCGTTTTTGTGTACAACGAATCAAATGACTTCCCTTTAAGTGATACGACAGCCGCTTCTTTCCATTCAGTAAAGTTGGGGGCTGTGAATGTAAATGTTTTCATATTATGTATAGGCATAATGGTGCTCCTTCCCCTTTTTTAAACCATTAATAATTCTAGTGTACCGCAGAGTACGTTATGAAGAAAGGGGAAAATCAGAAGTTTCCGTCTAGTATGGTTATAATCATACGAATTCATGACTTTTTATGCTTAGACTATTGAATTCATTTCATGTATGAGGTAGCACGAGACAACATCGAACTTTTGTAGGTAAAACAGTGGAAAATTAGTGAATGCCAATTCGTTTGCGCTCATTCATTCGTGTAAACGCTCATACTTTTACTGAAACCGCTCTTAACTTCCCGTAAACGCTCATACTTGACCGCTAACCGCTCTATATGCGCCTCTACGTGCTCATAAAACTCGTCTAACCGCTCATTACGCCTTAATTAACTTCAATAAGTACTGACACTCAGACCACATCCACCCACAAGCCTCTACACTCACTTATCTCACTTCAAAACAAAAAACAACCTCCCGAACTAAGTCGGGAGGTTGCCAATTCTTAATATAAAGATGTTTTATCTTTAGCCATACCTTCCAACAACTCTTTCACACGCGCAAGGAATCGTCCACACACGAGTCCATCGAGCACACGGTGATCAAGCGAAAGACAGAGGTTGACCATATCCCGCGCAGCCATCATGCCATTGTCCATAATAACTGGACGTTTGACGATCGACTCCACTTGTAAAATAGCTGCCTGCGGATAATTGATGATCCCCATGGACTGGACGGAACCAAAGGAGCCCGTATTGTTGACTGTGAACGTACCGCCTTGCATCTCAGTTGATTTCAGCTTGCCGTTACGCACTTTTCCAGCCAACTCATGAATTTCGCGACCAATGCCTTTAATCGTCTTTTCATCTGTTTCTTTGATGACTGGAACGTATAACGCATCGTCCGTTGCTACGGCAATCGAGATATTGATGTCTTTTTTCATGACAATCGTATCGCCTGCCCACATCGAATTCATTTCGGGGTATTCCTTCAATGCCTGTGAAATGGCCTTGATAAAGAAAGCGAAGTACGTCAAATTGAATCCTTCTTTTTCCTTGAATTCTTTTTTGACGCTATCACGCAACAACACAAGTTCCGTTACGTCTACTTCTATCATCATCCAAGCATGCGGTGCTTCTGTTACAGAACGCACCATGTTATTCGCGATTGCACGACGTACACTCGTTACCGGAACTTCGATATCTCCGTTTTCGAGTTTCCCATTCGACGACACAGCTTGTTCAGGAGCCGACTGTTGATTCGATGATGCCACTTGTGGTTGCGACTCTTCTTGAACAGTAGCTTCTTGTGGCGTTGTTTGCGACTGTGCTCCGCCACTTTCAATAAATGCTTGAATGTCTTTTCGTGTAATACGTCCTTCGCGTCCTGTGCCGCTTACTTGTGCCAAATCAATGCCATTTTCCTGGGACATCTTCAAAACAGCAGGAGAAAATCGGCCCGCTGCCTTGCCGTCCGTCGCAGGCTGTACCTTCGCTTTCGGTGCTTCCTGTACGGATTTCTCAACAGGTTTTTCAGCTGGCGCTTCGGCTGTAGGTGCTGAAACTTGAACTGGCTCTTCCGCATCGCCTTCAATTTCAATTAAACAAACTGTTTCACCTACTTCAATCGTATCGCCTTCTTTTGCGATGATTTCTTGAATTACCCCTGAGAATGAAGAAGGAACTTCTGCTGTGACTTTATCAGTCGTCACTTCCGCAAGTGAATCGTATTTCGCTACCGTATCTCCCGGAGCAACGAGCCATTTTTCGATAGTTCCTTCTGTTACACTTTCACCCAGTTGCGGCATAGTAATTTTTTCAATGCCCATTTCCATACGCCTCCTTAGTTAAAATTCTGCTAAATCCCTTGCTGCCTTTTCAACCTTTTCAGGATTCATCATAAAGAATTTTTCCATAGAAGGGGCATATGGCATCGCAGGTACGTCGGGTCCTGCTAATCGTTTAATTGGCGCATCTAATTCAAATAAACAATTTTCAGCAATGATAGCCGAAACTTCACTCATGATGCTGCCTTCTAGGTTGTCTTCTGTTACTAATAGAACTTTTCCTGTTTTCGAAGCAGCTTCGATGATCGCTTCTTTATCTAACGGATACACCGTACGTAAATCCAAGATATGGATAGAAATATCGTCTTCAGCTAAGCGTTCTGCAGCTTGCAGTGCGAAGTGAACGCACAATCCATACGTAATAATCGTGAGATCTTCACCTTCACGCTTCACATCCGCTTTACCGATCGGCAACACATAATCATCGTCGGGAACTTCCCCTTTGATCAGTCGATATGCCCGCTTATGCTCAAAGAACAACACAGGATCTTCATCGCGCACTGCCGCTTTCAGCAAGCCTTTCGCGTCGTAAGGGGTGGATGGGATGACAATTTTCAAACCAGGTGTTGAAGCGAACATTGATTCAACTGACTGCGAATGATACAAAGCTCCGTGAACGCCACCTCCAAAAGGAGCGCGGATGACGATCGGACAAGTAAAGTCATTATTTGAACGGTAACGGATTTTCGCTGCTTCCGAGACGATTTGATTGACCGCCGGCATAATGAAATCAGCAAACTGCATTTCTGCAATCGGGCGCATACCATACATCGCAGCACCAATCGCCACACCTGCAATAGCAGACTCAGCGAGAGGTGTATCAAGTGAGCGGTATTCACCGAACTGATCGTATAGACCGGTTGTTGCTTTAAACACGCCGCCTTTACGTCCAACATCTTCCCCAAGTACGAATACTTGATCGTCACGTTCCATTTCTTCTTTCATTGCCAGGTTGATCGCATCTATAAATGAACGAACGGCCATTATGCTTCGCCTCCCTTTTCTTCATAGACATAGCGCAGGGCATGTTCCGGCTTCGCGTATTCCGCCAGTTCTGCATATTCAGTCGCTTCATCGACCTGTAGTTTTACTCGTTCTTCAATTTCATCATACTTTTCATCCGTCAAAACGTTAACTTCTTTCAGATAATGAATGAATGACAATAACGGATCTTGTTTTCTTTCGTCTTCCAGCTCTTCTGCATCACGATATTGACGTTGATCATCATCCGAAGAGTGTGCCGTCAATCGATAACATACCGCTTCGACTAATGTCGGACCGTCCCCGTTTCTCGCACGGTCTGCCGCTTTTTTTACTACTTCATACACTGTCAGCGGATCTCGTCCATCTACCGTATAGCCTGGCATACCGTAACCGATTGCGCGATCCGAGACATTCTCACATGCCATTTGTTTATCAAGTGGTACGGAGATTGCATATTTATTGTTTTCCACCATAATCACTGTCGGTAATTTATGCACACCGGCAAAGTTCATGCCTTCATGGAAGTCTCCTTGATTGGAAGAACCTTCTCCAAGCGTCACGAACGTAATGAAATCCTCTTTATTCATTTTTGCGGCTAGTGCTACGCCGACAGCATGTGGTAATTGCGTTGTAACGGGTGAAGAACCTGTCAAAATACGATTCTTGCGTTGGCCAAAGTGACCTGGCATCTGCCGTCCACCGGAGTTCGGATCTTCCGCCTTGGCAAAAGCCGATAACATCAAATCTTTTGGCGTCATGCCGAAATGTAAGACAACTCCCATATCGCGGTAATACGGTGCGATCCAGTCTTTTTCGTTATTCAGAGCGAATGAAGCTCCTACCTGCGCTGCCTCCTGTCCTTGACAAGAGATGACGAACGGAATTTTCCCTGCACGGTTCAGTAACCACATTCTTTCATCTAAACGACGCGCCATTAGCATCGTCTCATACATCCGCAATACATCTTCATCTGTTAAACCCAATTCAATATGCCGATTACTCATTGTACTTCCTCCTTTACATGTGAATGGCTAGCCCTTCAACCGCTAGAGCCGCTTCACTGAACGCTTCAGATAATGTTGGGTGCGGATGAATTGCCGAGGATATTTCCCAAGGAATTGCGTTCATCACCATCGCCAAGCCCGCTTCAGAAATTAAATCCGTTACGTGCGAACCCATCATGTGGACGCCGATTATATCGTTGGTCTGCTGATCTACAATGATTTTCACGAAACCATCTGCATGACCGTTAACCAACGCCTTGCCATTCGCCATGAACGGGAACTTGCCGATCTTTACATCAAACCCTCGATCTTTTGCTTGTTGCTCTGTCACACCGACTGCCGCAGTCTCCGGATAGGAATAGACACAACGTGGTACTAAATCGTATTCAATTGGATCTACCTGTTTCCCTGCTATATGTTCAATCGCATGCAATCCTTCATGTTCCGCCACATGTGCTAGTTGCAGTCCACCGATCACATCACCAATTGCATATATATGATCATCTTTTGTTTGATAATGCGCATTCGTTTGAATCGAACCCTTTTCGACTTGAATATCCGTATTTTGTAAACCGATATCATCGATCACCGGGGCGCGTCCAACAGACACCAACATCTTCTCGCTCGTGATGGACTGTTCTTCTTCACCTAGCTTATAAGAAATCGTGACTTCACTATCGTTTTTCTGCAACGATTCCGTCAGAATTTCCGCACCTAATATGAATTTCACACCGCGTTTTGCGAGCGCTTTATGCATCGCGACAGCTACTTCTCGATCTTCTGTCGCTAATATCTGCTCCAGACGATCCATGACGGTCACATCTACACCGAAATCTACTAGCATAGAAGCCCATTCGATGCCGATTACACCGCCACCAATAATCGTAATGGAGGATGGAAGCGCATTCATTAGTAGAGCTCCGTCGGATGTCATTACGGACTGTTCATCCACATCGAGTCCAGGCAATGATCTCGGTTTAGAACCCGTAGCAATCACGAGATTTTTCAGAATCAATATTTCATTTTCATTGCCACTATCCATTTCCACGGAAATAGTTCCAGGCATTGGTGAGAAAATGGACGCGCCTAGTATCCTACCTGTCCCTTGATAGACATCAATTTTACCTTTTTTCATCAATCCTTTAATACCTGAGTGCAATTGATCGACGATTTTACCTTTACGTTTTTGTACTTGTGAGAAATCCAATGATACTTCACCCGTATTCACGCCGAATTCATTCGCTTCTTCACGTGTTACGCGATAGACTTCCGCACTTTTCAGCATCGCTTTACTTGGGATACACCCGCTATGCAAACACGTACCGCCCAGTTTGGATTTTTCAACAATTGCTGTCGTCAAGCCTAATTGAGCCGCGCGAATGGCTGCTACATATCCGCCAGTACCGCCACCTAAAATCACTACGTCATATTCTTTACTCAACGTAAAGGACTCCCTTCGCTTACAGTATTCAAATAAAAGTAGACAGGCGAGTGTAGCGGTGGACAGGTATACTTTGCCTACCGCTATGACTCATTTGCTAGATTACTTATTCGATATGATACTTTTTTCGTTGCGCAAGAATGTATTTCTCGTTGCGCCAACTCGTGCAATACGCTCTTCCGCCAAACGGTCAGCAGCCTGGTAGGATGGAATACCGTCACGCTTTGAGATAGCAAAGATCTTGAGAATCGTGTCATAAATACCTTCTACGCGCTTTAGAGCACGCGCTTCATTGTATCCAATCAATTCGTCAGCTACATTAATTACTCCGCCAGAGTTGATTACGTAGTCTGGAGCATAGACGATACCTAATTCATGCAAGTGATCGCCGTGTTTTGGTTCTTTCAATTGGTTATTGGCGGAACCCGCTACGACTTTTACTTTTAATTGTGGAATCGTTTCGTCGTTAATCACTGCACCAAGAGCGCATGGAGCGAAGATATCTGCTTCTTGTGAATAAATCGCGTCTGTCGCAACAGCCGTTGCTCCGAATGCCTCTACTGCACGCTGGACGGCTGCTTCATTAATATCCGTAACGATCAATTTTGCGCCTTCTTCGTGTAAGTACTCGCAAAGTGTGTACGCAACATTTCCAACGCCTTGAACCGCTATCGTTTTATCTTGAAGGGAATCATCACCAAATGCTTCTTTCGCAGCGGCTTTCATTCCTTTGTAGATACCAAGTGCCGTAACGGGGGAAGGATTTCCTGACGTACCTTCTCCTGAAGAGATACCCGTAACAAAATTTGTTTCTAAATGAATTAAATCCATATCGTATTCAGTAGTCCCTACGTCTTCCGCTGTAATATAGCGTCCGTTTAATCCCTCTATGTAACGACCTAATGCTCTGAACAGCTCATCATTCTTATCCGTTTTCGGATCACCGATAATGACCGTTTTTCCACCGCCAAGGTTCAAACCTGCTGCAGCGTTTTTGTATGTCATACCTTTAGCCAGTCGCAATGCATCTTCAATTGCATCTTCTTCACTAGCATACGTCCACATGCGTGCGCCACCAAGTGCCGGTCCAAGTGTTGTGTCGTGAATTGCAATAACTGCTTTCAATCCCGATGTCTTGTCATAACAAAGCACCAGTTGCTCATAGTCGTGATCTTCCATATACGTAAACAATTCCATAAGTATCCCTCCAGGCTAGTAAAAGATTATAAAGTTTCATGCGTATGGTACTGATTCTAAATTTCCCACGACCAAAATGCAAATTTGACACATTTCGGCCATTATTTCTGTAGGAGTTTTGTAAACAATCTACCTATATCGTACATGATGGCAGAGTCCTTGACAATCCATGACCACACGGTAAAATTAAATAGGTAAGGGGTTGAATGATATGGTACGTCTTGCTGCGTTTATTGTACTGTTGATTCCAGGGATTGCAGCGGCTCTGGGAATAAAATTAATGCGCGATTCATTGTTCGGACATCTTTTTCCGCCATTTCCATTCATCTGGATGCAGTTTTTAGGCGGTTTCATACTGTTCGCTGGTGGTCTTGGATTCTTTGCAGGCTTTTTATTACGCAGAGACCGCAGAACTGGACGGGCAGCTGACAGATTTAAAAAAGATTTGAAATAAAAGGGCCAAGGTGCACTACCTTGATCCTTTTATTTTTTTGCGTACACGCTTTGGATAGTCCGTAATCCAGCCTGTCACTTCGGGTGTATTGGATAGAATAGATTCTGCACCGGTTACCCCATACATCCGTAAGATCTTACCACTTTCAAGCAGATGTGTCTTAAACGGATCTTTCCACAATCGCTTGTGAAAATGAAATGCATCGACTTCATAGGAATCGAGGTTTTGCCAGTCGACCGATTTTTTTCTTAGCAATAATGCAGTTTCCATGTCCCGGTCCAGCTCCTTTATCATACGCACCGTCTCATAATCAAACGAAGAGAGATGGACGTCAGATAACGACTCTACGTAATGCAAGATTTGCTCAAGTGCAGCAGTTTGCCCGTACACGGTTTCCTTTAACTCGATATTCAGCGCCAAATTATGTTCAGAGCAAAAAGAAACTACATCAAATAACACGGGTATGGAATGGCCAAACATTCGCCTATATTTGCTCTTGCCTATTTTAATTTGTTGCAGTTCCTGTGATGTCAATTGATCAATGCGCTGCTCAATTCCAGCGAGACGTGCTAAATCATGATCATGAATAACAACAAGTTGTCCGTCGCTCGTTTGCTGGACATCCAACTCGATTCCATCCGCACCTTTTTGTAAAGCCCCTAAAAACGCACGCATGGTATTTTCAAAATAGGTTCCAGACGCCCCACGATGGGCAAATACTTTGCTATCAGACATTCAATGCTCCTTCGCTTGTTAGTTCGAAAACGCCTTTCGTTACCTGACTCAACATGCTAGTTTTATTACCTATTACGATCTGGACACCAGGGTGTGCTTCACGCGTGATTTCAATTTTAGGCGTGCCAGCTACTTGCACAAGTTGCAACTTATTTTTAATCGTCTGATCTAGCGATACAACTTCTTGCTGTTTTACTTGTAATGTCTTTTCTAGTAATTCCAACTGTCCTGCCGGAAGACTTGCTTTGATGCTGGCCATTTTATCAAATGTCAACTCCACTTTCTTCAGTTCCGCATGTTCCGCTTTTAGCTTTTCCGCAAGACGCTGAATTTCCTCAAGCTCCATTTCTTTATTGACTCCTTTGACGATCAGTTTCGTCAAACGTTCATGACTATTGCCAGCCGTTGCACATTCAATAGAAAACATCGCTTCCGCAACACCACCGATGATCCGACCTTTATGTTGATCAATACAAATATGATCGCCATATAATTCAGACCCAAGTGAATAGAGACCAATATTCACTCGTTCCCCATAAATCTTGCAATTATTCGCATGTTTCACAAAAACATTCTTCTTCGCCTTGATAATGGTTTCTCCACCACCAAACACGCCACCTTTAATATAGACATCACCTTCTTCGGAATAGATTTCCTTGGCGTTTGTCACACCTTCTCTTCCTTCGATAGAAATATCCCCTGTCGCATTGACTGAGAAACCTGCTAAAACCGTCCCCATAACACGTACCGATCCATCAAATGTAATGGAGCCAGTTTTCGTGCCGACGTCGTCCGAAATGTTCAACTGCTTTCCAACACTAATTGCACCGTTCAGTTCCTCCAGTGCGCCGCCATGCAAAGCACGTAAAACTATTTTCCCCTCTTCTTCAAACTCCCCAACAGATTTTCGATCGTAAATTAGTTTAATGTCTTCGCCTTTTTTAGCTGCTATCGGTTCACCAAAGACGTTATGGCCTTCGAATCCTTCTTTAGCAGGCGTTTTTTCACCTAACCAATCACCTTTCGCAATCGGTGTCACAAAATTCAACTCATAGTGATCAGCAGAACCATCCTCTCGAAGACTCGGTTTACGATCCGGCATTGCTATATACTCCACCTGTGCGTTTTCTCCTTTGACAGGCTCTTTGCCTACTGCAATAACGATTGGATTACTAGGTAGAAACGCTAAGCTAAGTAGACTTTCTTTGTCATAGTGTACTCCTCTATGGTCAAGCATTTCTTCCGCTTGTTTCAAGAACTGCTCTTTATTTGCAAGAAACTCTTCGTTTGTTGCATGAATATACAATTCGACCTTCATTTTACTGGGTGATATATATACTTCACAAGGAGCGGAATACGCCCCGATAGCATGTTGGCCTTCCGTCTGAAGAGCGTTCATTAGCTCCTTGAATGAATTCAATTTTAATCTAGGAATATCAGAAGCCAGCGCGTCAAACGACTTAAGCGGATACCCTACCTTTTTAGTGTTCATAATAACTTTGTTATTTTCTTCTAGAAGTTCAAAGTATTCATTTTCAACTAACAACGAAATCCCTCCTTCTTTATTTACTAGTATAGAAGATTGAAGCGCACTTGAGATAGCTCTTTTTGTGATTACACTGCATAAATAAGCATTTCCTCACAGCGTTCTCCGATTTTCTTGAGCATCGGAATAAATACTGACTTTATCCCTATCATGCGTCTATTGCCTAATTAATACGTAAATTTTGTCTTACATGGTTGTGTGAACGTATGTACGCTCGGCGACAAATGAGAAATAAATGTACAAAGAGCGGTTAGATCATCTGTATGAGCGCTTGGCACTGAGTATAGAGCGGTTGACAGTGAGGTGTGAGCGCATATGAGAAGTTACGAGCGGTTGTTGAGAAAGTATGATCACTTACAAAATTTAATGAGCGCAACTGAATTCGTAATCACCAATCATTCACCCCGCCAACTAAAAAAAACACCGATCACCTCGTATGTCATCCACTTCATTTACAAACGAAAACCAACTAATACACCCGATTAGTTGGCTGGTCGTAAACTCTCTATCCATTTATCACTTCAATCAGCTCACCATATGCTCCAAACGGATTTTATCCGCAATCATTGCAATAAATTCGCTATTCGTCGGCTTACTTTTTAAATGATGCACCGTATATCCAAAAGTCTTTGAAATTAAATCGTAATTTCCACGGTTCCACGCGACCTCAATCGCATGGCGAATTGCACGTTCCACTCGGGATGGTGTCGTATTATACTTTTTCGCGATATCCGGATATAGAATCTTCGTGACGGATCCAAGCAACTCCGCATCGCTATAGACCATCTGAATTCCTTCACGTAAAAACGCATAACCTTTAATATGAGCAGGCACACCGATTTCCTTAATCATCGATGTAATTGCCGTATCGAGTACTTTCTGAGTCACGACACCTGTCTGCTGAGGGGACTCCTGTACGACAAACGAAGTCGCTGTATTTTTTGGTTTTCCTGCAGCCTTAAAAATTTGACCAATCAAGCGGTCGAATTCAAACGGTTTTAACATGAAGTACGAAGCACCAAGACTTGCGGCTTGTGACATGACATTTTCCTGTCCAAAAGCCGTCAGCATCATGATTTGCATATCACCCATTTTATTTGTTTCATTCAACGTCTCTAATACTCCAATACCGTCAAGATGCGGCATAATAATATCCAACAATAAAATATCCGGGCGCTCTTCTTCTAGCATCGTCAAGCATACTTGCCCATTATTCGCTGTCCAAATTACTTCTATTTCGTCGTGCTTTTCAAAATAAGACATCATCGTTTTCACAAGTTCTTTATTATCGTCAGCAATTGCTACCTTCACATTTTCCATAACCCATTCCCCCTGGTATAAAATCGGCGATCCATTTCTTTTTCCCGCTGTTTCTCTCCTATTATCGTAAGTCATCTATATGGCAAATTCTACATTTACTTATTTTTTTATGTAAAATGATACTTCTGAACGATGCTTTCTACCTATTTCGACTTTTTTCCCTTTTCTCTGTAGCGAACACCTATACGAAAAAACAGCCTGTGCTCAAAAGTGCACAGGCTGTTTTTTTCACTTCTCATTCGTTCTCATCGTTTCCAAAAAAAGCGCGGCCCCTTTTTCGGGCTCGTCCACGAACATATGCGTAATCGCACCGACAAACTTGCCATTTTGGATCACAGGACTCCCGCTCATACCTTGTAAGATCCCGCCCGTCTTACTCAGCAGTTTCTGGTCAGTCAATAGGATCTGGAATTGTTCTTCTTCTATCTTCGTAATTTGGATGGCGAATTTTTCTACAGTAGAACCTTCTACCGTAGTGTAAATTTCTGCAGGTCCGATCATTAATTCAAACGGCTGCATAATTTCCAGCGGTTCAGCCAACACTTTATTATAGGCATTTTTCCAATGACCAAATATTCCATATACATTATTGATTTGAATATTCCCAAGAAATTTATTCTGATCAATAATGGAGGATATTTTATAACCTGGGATCCCTGGAGAACTTTTCTTGATCTGGCTAATTTCAGATAAATAAATAGCTCCTTTTTCAAAAGACGGAGCAGACTGCAATGTACTATCAATGATTTGGTGTCCCAGTGCACCATACGTGCCGCTTTCCGGGTCAACATACGTCAATGTCCCAGTACCTTCCGTTCGATCTTTCAAGAAGGGCGTGACGTGCTTAATGAGCGACGGATCTGCCTGAATGGTTTCATGTTTCCCATTACGCAAAATGTCGAGTTTCATCGTAGCACTGTCTTTTTGCAGGGCGCGTTCGAAATGAACAAGTTGCTTTGTATCTGTACCGTTTAATTGGCGAATTATATCACCTTTTTTTAGCCATTCCTGCGAATCCACCTTGACGTCACTCGTTACATAAATACCACTCAAATCCATTTGAATACCGATGGAATCACCCATCGGAATGAGGGTTTCTTCTTTTGCTAATGAAATCCCAGGCACAAGGCAGAGCATCAGGATAAGCGCTAAGAGCGTTTTGAAAGATTTATTCCATCCCATGTTTCACCTCCTCAACGAAAGATACCTTTGGTATGTCCTTTCGAAGAGAAAGTATGAAAGGGTAAAATAAACAGTGCTGACACCACTAGAAAACATTGTGAATTTATACTTTATTTGCGAAATTCCTGTTTACGTTGTTCGGCTAAAAGCAGCAGTTCTTCCGCATGCTGAAGTGTCAATGTCGTGATTTCTGCACCGGAAAGCATGCGAGATAATTCTTCCGTACGTTGTGTTTTCATCACATCATGAATCGCCGTAGTCGTTCGTCCATCATGCACTTCTTTTTTGATGAGATAATGATGATCTGCCATTGCAGCCACTTGCGGTAAATGCGAAATACATAAAACTTGTGAGTGACTGGAGATCATGGAAATTTTTTCCGCAATGGACTGTGCTACACGGCCACTGACTCCGGTATCCACTTCATCGAAAATAATTGACGTGACACCTTGATGTTGAGAGAAAATCGTTTTCAACGCCAGCATCATTCGAGATAATTCGCCACCAGACGCCACGCGTACCAAAGGCTTGAGAGGTTCACCTAAGTTTGTGGAAATCATAAATACGACTTCGTCAAATCCATTAGCATCGAATTGACGAGGTTGTTTTTGATGAATTTGTACTTTAAAAGTAGCTTTTTCCATATATAACTGTTTTAACTGCTCTTCAATCCCTTTTTCAAGAGACAGTGCCGCTTTTTTACGGATAATCGATAATTCATTCGCTTCTATTTCAAGATCTTCTACGTATTGTGCCAATAATTCCTGATTTTGATGCAATCTTTCGTCACGATTGACAAGTTGATCGAGTGCATCCGCAATTTTATCACGATAAATTAAAATATCTTCAAGCGATTTTCCATATTTACGCTTCAATGTCAAAAACAACGCTAATCGGTCTTCGACAAATTCCAATCGATCCGGCTGGAATTCCATTCCATCGATCATCCGTTTCAAGTCATGCGAAACATCTTGAAGCGCATAAAATGAAGAATTTACTGTTTCAGACATCATTTTGAGATCTTCATCAATCGAAGCCGCTTCTTCCAAATCACTCATTGAATTGCCGACCCAATCGAGTCCATGCGATTCTAGAGATAATGCTTCATATGAAGTATTCAAGCGATCAAATAACCGGTTAAAATGTTGGAGCTTTACAAGTTCAGACTCTAACTCTTCCTCTTCACCGATCTTCAAATCTGCTGCATCGATTTCTTCCAATTGGAATTTGTATAAATCAATTTTTTGCGCAATTTGCTGTTCATCTTGTGTTTTAGCTGCAATGACTTGTTGGAGTTTCTTATATTTATCATATAACTCGGTATAGGTTGACATCGCACGTTCAATCGGCTCACCTATGAAGAAATCAAGCAAATGAATATGACGCTTTTCGTTCATTAACTCCTGATTTTCGTGCTGACCATGGATATCGATGAGCAAGGCACCAATCTCACGCAATATAGCAATAGTTACGAGTTTACCATTGACGCGACAAACAGATTTCCCGCTGGCACTTATATCGCGGCGTAAAATCACAATACCTTCTTCCGTATCAATGCCAAATTCCGTCAACTTCTCTGTTACATTTTCAATATTTTTGTCAATTGTGAAAAGTCCTTGAAGCTCAGCTTTTTTCGCACCATGGCGAATGAATTCCTGGGAACCGCGGCCGCCAGCGAGGAGCTGGACAGCATCAATAATAATTGATTTCCCAGCACCCGTTTCACCGGTTAGCACCGTTAAACCGTCATCAAATGCGATTTCAAGTTGTTCAATAATAGCAAAGTTTTTAATCGAAAGTTCGCTTAACAATGAAATCCTCACCTCGCTTATAGCATGGATAATATTTTATCTTTTACATATTCCGTCTGAGATTCTGCACGACAAATGATCAAACAGGTATCGTCACCGCAAATCGTTCCAAGCATTTCATCCCAGTCTAAGTTATCAACAAGCGATCCAACAGCCTGCGCGTTACCGGGAAGCGTTTTCAACATAATAAAATGACTTGCACTGTCGATGCCGACAAATGCATCCTCTAGCATACGCTTTAATTTCTCTTCTGTATTATAGCGATGGATAGGAGGTAGACTGTATTTATAATTGCCTGAAGGTGAAGGTACTTTAATCAAGTGCATTTCTTTAATATCACGCGAAACTGTTGCCTGCGTAACATCGGCACCTGCAGCTTTCAGACTTTCGACAAGCTGATCCTGCGTTTCTATTTCATGGTTCGTAATAATCTCTCGAATACGTAAATGTCGTTGTCCTTTATTCAATTTTACTCACTCCGATTCTGTTGAGTCCATAAACAAAATTATACTAATCATCTAAAAAACGCGCAACTCATTGCGCGTTATGTTAAATCCGTATGTGCCTGTTTCACTAATTGCTTAAAATTTTCCGTTGTAAAATCGGTCACCGCATCGTCCTCGGCTACTAAATAATACAAGAACTCAATATTGCCTTCTCCACCTGTAACCGGCGAATACGTAGCACCTTTAACGGAAAATCCTTCTGCCACTGCCATTGCAGCAATCTTTTCCAACACTTCAAGATGGATCGCTGGATCACGGACAATACCTTTTTTACCGACTTTATCTTTTCCTGCTTCAAATTGAGGCTTCACTAGCGCTACCACTTGACCACCAGGTACGATGATGTTCTTTAGTGCCGGTAAAATCAACGATAACGAAATGAATGAAACATCGATTGTCGCCACTTCGGGTAATCCTTCCGTAAACAAATCCACGGTTGCATGACGGAAATTTTGCCGTTCCATCACTGTCACTTGTTCGTGCTGACGGATTTTCCATGCAAGTTGATTATAGCCTACATCTAGTGCGTAACAATGGTTCGCGCCGTTTTGCAATGCACAATCCGTAAAGCCGCCCGTTGAAGCCCCAATATCCAGAACAATCTTCTCTTTCACAGAAATAGGAAAAGACAGTAATGCCTTTTCCAGTTTCAAGCCACCACGACTTACATATTTAATCGCAGGTCCTTTGACAGTTAATGGAGCATCAACCGCAATTTTTTCTCCCGCTTTTTCAATTCTTGCTGTATCAGAGTAAACGAGACCCGCCATGATGGATCGCTTTGCTTGTTCACGGGATTCTGTTAACCCACGCTCTACCAGCAACACATCTACTCTCTCTTTTTTCACAGGTGTACTCATACTTTCGCTCTTTCTGCTGCTTGCTGAATAGCCGCTGCGGTAACTTCTGCCACATGATCGGGTGTCATATGAATTTCAACCAGTAATTTATCGACACTACCATGTTCAATGAAATCATCCGGAATACCTATTCTCTCGAAAATCGTACCCGTATGACCTACTTGCTCTGCATATTCCATCACGCCACTGCCGAATCCTCCAGCAAGCACCGCTTCTTCAATTGTAATAATCGGTTTCCCTTTAGCAAATAGCTCATCCAATAAATTCGTATCCATCGGCTTGATGAAACGCGCATTGACAACCGCTACATTTTTGCCTTGTGATTTTAATTGCTCAGCAGCTGAGAACGCCATAGGAATGGTCGTGCCGAACGTCAAGATCGTTGCGTCTTCGCCTTCTTGTAATACTTCCCATGTGCCGATTGGAATCGTATGAAGTTCTTCATCCATTGGTACACCATACCCATTGCCACGTGGGTAACGAAGTGCAATCGGACCTTCATCATAATCAATAGCTGCCTTGACCATGTGCTGACCTTCGTTTTCATCTTTTGGCATCATGATAACTAAGTTCGGCAAATGACGCAAGAATGCTATGTCAAACACACCGTGATGTGTTTCTCCATCGGCTCCTACGAGTCCTGAGCGGTCAATACCGATAAAGACATTAAGCTTTTGGCGTGTAATATCATGTAACATTTGATCGTATGCACGCTGCAAGAATGTCGAATAAATAGCTAGGAATGGCTTCATTCCAGTGGCTGCAAGTCCTGCAGCCATCGTCGCCGCATGTTGTTCGGCAATCCCAACATCGAAGAAACGATCTGGGAATTCCGCTGCGAATGGCTCGAGTTTCGATCCTACCGGCATAGCAGGCGTAATGGCAACAATGCGTCGGTCATTTCTCGCAAGCTTGCGTACCGTTTCAGAAACTAAAGCACTCCAAGCAGGACCTTTCACAGGGGATTTCACAAAATCTCCAGTTTCAATCTTATATGGACCTGTACCATGCCATGTACCAATTTTATCTAACTCGGCAGGACTATAGCCTTTACCTTTTTTCGTAATTACATGAAGTAATACCGGCCCTTCCATTTTCTTCGCGTATTGAAGGGAACGCTCTAATTCCACAAAGTCATGGCCATCAATCGGTCCTAAATATGTGAATCCAAGCTCCTCAAAGAAGACCCCGTTCACGACTAAATATTTCAAGCTGTCTTTCACACGTTCCGCAGCTGTCGCGACTCTACCGCCAACCGCCGGGATTTTACGCAAAAGGAATTCCAGTTCATCTTTCACGTTGTTGTACTTTCCAGCCGTCCGTAATTTTCCGAGAATTGAATGCAATGCGCCAACATTCGGTGCAATAGACATTTCATTGTCATTTAAAATGACCGTAAGATTCGTCTTTTCGTGTCCGATATGGTTCAAAGCTTCAAGCGCCATACCGCCCGTCAACGCACCATCGCCAATGATCGGAATGACAAAACTTTTTTCCTTTTTAATATCTCGTGCAACAGCCATTCCCATTGCCGCTGACAAAGAAGTTGAACTATGGCCCGTTTCCCATACGTCATGTATGCTCTCCGCCATCTTCGGAAATCCGCTCAATCCTTTATATTTTCTAAGAGTGTCGAATTCACCCGCTCGGCCTGTAAGAATTTTATGGACATATGACTGATGTCCTACATCCCATAAAAATTTATCGGTTGGACTGTCGAAGATTTTATGCAATGCAATCGTCAATTCGACAACACCCAAATTCGGTCCGATATGCCCGCCAGTAACCGATAAATTTTCAATTAGAAAATGGCGAATATCTGCCGCCAGAGATTCTAACTGTTCTTTATCGAGCTCTTTTATAAAAGATGGATTGGTAATCTTTGTTAGATCCATCGTGATCACACACCTTCATCAAGTAAGTAGGTCTTTCTATTTGTACATCGCGCTAGTTGTCCTTTATTAGACCAAGTAGTTGCTGTTTGTTTTCTACATTATAACAGTAACAACGTGCGACACAAATATAACGGTTCCAAATTACATATTTCGCTCAATAATGTAATCTGCTAACAATTGCAACATAGACTTCCCTAAGCCGATGGACTGTAATGCACGTAATGCTTCTTCATGACGTGCTTTTAATTGCTCGCGAGCCCCGTCTAGCCCAAGCAATGAAGGATACGTCGACTTTTCGCTTGAAGTATCACTGTTTGCTGGTTTACCGAGCTGCTCAGTAGTGGCTGTCACATCCAAAATATCGTCTTGGATTTGGAATGCCAACCCAATGTTGTGAGAGAAACGGCGAAGTTGCTCACGCTGTTCATCCGTAGCCTGTGCTAGCACAGCACCCGCCTCTATACAGTATGAGAGTAATGCGCCTGTTTTATGAATATGGACTTCTTCCAATTCTGCTAAGGGCAATAATTGCTGTTCGCCTTTCATATCGAGGACTTGGCCTTTGACCATCCCTTGTGCGCCCGACGCTTTTGCCAGTAATCCGACAAGTTCAATCGCGGCTTCCGGTGGTGTTTCCCGAAGATCTGCAAGCGCTTGGAAAGCCATTGCCTGCATTGCATCTCCCGAAAGCGTCGCGACATCTTCACCGTATACTTTATGATTCGTAGGTTTACCTCTTCTAAAATCATCGTCATCCATGCATGGAAGATCGTCATGAATTAATGAATATGTATGTATCAGTTCGGCAGAAGCCGCGACTTTTACTGCATCAGCCGAATCTTTTTTCATATCAAATAAAACAGCCATAACTAGTAATGGACGAATTCGTTTGCCGCCTGCTTCTACGGAATACATCATAGATTCGTGCAAAGCGTCTGGAATATCAGACTTCGCCAGTTGATTCTTCAGTTCGCGTTCAATTTCAGGAATCATTCCATCAATAAAAGCTTGTAGTTTTTCATTCATTCGGTTCACCTGCTGTCGGATCAAATGAGGATTCGTTACCCTCTTGATCAATCATACGAATCAGTTGTTTTTCAGCATTCTGCAATTTCTTCTGACAATAGGCTGAGAGCTCCATCCCTTGCTTATACAACGTGATCGTATCATCCAAAGGTGCCTCTCCAGCCTCCAATTTCTGTACAATTTCTTCTAACTGGTGCATTGCCTGCTCGAATTGCATATTTTTATCTTCTGCCATCCTTACTCGACCTCCTTTGGAATGATTCCTTCTACTATAGTGGAAATAGATCCGTCTGCTAATTGAAGCGTCACGTGATCTCCGCTTGCTACATCTTTTATAGATTTAATCACTTCATGATCTTTATAACCGATTGAAAAACCTCTTTCCATTACTTGTAATGGATTCAGGGCTTGCATCATACGCATTAGCGATATGAAATGTTGCTGACGCTGTTTAATAGAATGTTCTGCAGCACGATTCAAACGCATTTTCAGTTGTTTCCTCTGTTGCTGTTCCAGCTGAATACGTCGAATGGGTGTATAGTACTGAAAACCTGCATGTAGACGATCGAAGCTCATACGCTTTCCTTGGACAACCGCCTCACTGCCGCGTTGTAGTCGATCTTCGAGATTGTCGAGCTTCTCGATGAAAGGACGATATAATCGTTCGGGGTATTGTAGCGGATAGGCCGCTTGCGCTGTCTCTAAACGCTTGTTCAACTGTTTAATTAAGGTCTGTACCGCTAAATAAATCGAACGCTGTTGATTTTTCAAGTGTTGAAATAATTGAAGCTGATCCGGTACAGCCATTTCTGCTGCTGCAGTTGGCGTCGGTGCACGTAAATCTGCCACAAAATCCGCGATGGTCGTGTCGGTTTCATGTCCGACTGCGCTGATGATTGGAATCCGACTTGAGAAAATCGCACGTGCTACATCCTCTTCATTGAATGCCCACAAATCTTCAATGGACCCCCCGCCTCGGCCAACAATCAATACATCGACAGTTGCCATTTTGTTCGCTTGTTCAATCGCTTTCACAATCGAAGGAACTGCTGTGCGTCCTTGCACGAGAGCGGGATATAAATGCATCTCCGCCATTGGAAAACGTCGGTTAATGGTGGAGTACATATCACGCAGCGCGGCACCCGATTCAGCTGTAATGAGACCTACACGTTGCGGTACTGGCGGAATAGCTTGCTTAAATCGTTCTTCAAACAACCCTTCTTGCTGAAGTTTCTTTTTCAACTGTTCAAAAGCTAGATACAGCGCCCCTATACCATCTGGCTCCATTGTTTGTACATAGAGTTGGTACGATCCTGCCGTTTCAAACACCGTCACATCTCCCGTAATTAGTACATTCATACCGTTTTCAGGCTTAAATTGAAGTGTGTTGGAACGGGAACGGAACATGGCCGCCTGAATTCTCGTCTTATCGTCTTTCAATGTAAAATAAATATGTCCGGACGGATGCAGCTTAACGTTCGACAGTTCACCTTTTACATACACATTCCGTAAATGTGGATCTGCGTCAAATTTGCGTTTGACATATTTCGTTAGCGCTTGAACGGTTAAAAAAGTTTGATTGGACATGTTTCCATCACCTGCCCTTTTATGTATAGAGAGGCGCCCATGGTGAGCGTCTCTCGATTAGAATTACTTATTTTGTGTACGTGCCTTTAATTTATTCTCCGCACTTTCGACGGTGTTTTTCAATAGCATCGTAATTGTCATTGGACCTACTCCGCCTGGTACAGGTGTAATAGCACTAGCTTGCTTCTCAGCTGATTCATAATCAACGTCTCCACATAGCTTGCCATTTTCATCACGGTTCATACCGACATCAATCACCACTGCGCCTTCTTTAATGTAGTCACCTGTAATGAATTTAGCTATACCAATAGCAACGATTAAAATATCTGCTTGTTGCGTAAATTTCTTCAAATCTTCTGTACGGGAATGACAATACGTCACCGTTGCATCTTTTTGTAATAGAAGTTGCCCCATCGGTTTCCCTACGATATTACTTCTACCAATAATAACTGCGTGCTTGCCTGCGATATCTACATTGGAGCGCTCAAGCAACTGCATAATACCGTATGGTGTACAAGGCAAGAATGTTTCTTGACCGATCAACATTTTCCCAACATTCATCGGATGGAATCCATCGACATCTTTTTCGGGGCTGATCGCGCGGATGACTTTGTTTTCATCAATATGTTTCGGTAATGGCAATTGCACCAAAATACCATCGATTGTATCGTCTTCGTTAAGCTTCTCTACTTCAGCTAGAAGCTCCTCTTCTGACACAGTCTCCGGCAATTTAGTCAGCACGGATTTCATACCCGCTTCCTTGCTGGATTTCTCCTTGTTTTTCACATATGTCTCGGATGCTGAGTTTTCCCCAACTAAAATAACAGCCAGTCCAGGTTGAACACCTTGTGCAACTAAAGAAGCCACTTCTTCTTTTAATTCATTCCGGATTTCTTGTCCTATTGCTTTTCCATCAATCTTTTTACTAGACATGATTTTCCCACCAAACTTTTTTTATTTGTACAGAAAGTTGATCGAGCTCAAGCTTGTAATTAGTAGTGACGATTTCGGTTATTGGAATTTAGAAAGTACTCCATTTACAAAACGGCCTGACTTTTCGTCACCGAACGTTTTGCATAGCTCAATCGCTTCGTTCATGATGACCCGATTCGGAACTTCTTCGTTATAAAGGAGTTCATAGACAGCCAATCGTAATACAGTTCTTTCGATTTTAGGCAATCTATCGATGGTCCAGTTTTCCAATTTATTTGTAATTTCACTATCAACTTCTGTCAGGTGTTCCGCTGTACCTCGAACTAGTTGTTCGTAGAATGAATCAAGCGGGGTTTCTACAATATAACCTATCGCTTCATCCACGTTCATCTCGCTATTATCCAGCTGAAACAGTGTTTGAATTGCTTTTTCACGTGCTTCTCGTCGTTTCATAATTGTTATCTCCTCTACCGCTCATCTTCAAAACCTAATGATAGCACAAAAGGTAAGAAAAGAACTAGTGGAATCAAGCGATTTTATGTCATCAGTTTACGTTTTTGATCAAGATGTTCATAATTAGCTGAGCAAGTGATAGTTAGTAAGCATGTAAACAGCACTAAATCGTCATTCCAGATGTACTTCCAATCACCTCCTTAGTGCGATTTAAAGTGTTCGTTGTAGATCACTAGTGAGGACCATGTAAGTTTCGCTCATTCATTTGTCTAAGCGCTCATAATTTATTCAAATCCGCTCTATATTCACTTTCAACCGCTCTATCAAAGTCCTCGCACGCTCATACTTTACGTCAAGCGCTCTATCTCTGCCTATATCCGCTCATTACCCGCTTCGCCTTTATCGGTCTTAACTTACTTATTGAACTCACACAACAAAAAACCGAAAACAAACCCATTAAAAGGTTTGTCTTCGGTTATGCGCTTATTGAATAAGACCTCTTCAGTCTTCGAAATGAATGCCTGTTATATGTACATTCACTTCATGTGTTTGAAGCGAAGTCATATTCAAAATAGCTTGGCGAATTTCGCTCTGAATTTTCGTCGCGATCGTAGGAATGGAATGGCCGTACTCGATAATGCAATACACATCGATTTTTAGTCCTTCATCTGCCCATTCGGTTTTTACACCTTTTCCATACATCACTTTACCCAACTTCTCCGCAACACCTGACGCGAAATTTCCTTGGGTAGCAATCACTCCATTTACTTCTGATGTGGCGATGCCAATGATGACTTCGAGTACTTCAGGTGCGAGTTGGACTCGTCCGAGTGCAGCATCTCCAGACGGTGTCATTCCGACAAACGATGCATTTGTTTTATCAGCCATTACACTTCTCCTCCAATTATTTCATGACGTCGTACTTTTCTAAGAACTTTGTATCAAAATCACCAGACTGGAATATATCATTATCCATTAAGTTTGCGTGGAATGGAATCGTTGTATGGACGCCTTCCACTACGAATTCATCCAATGCACGTTTCATCCGAGCGACCGCTTGCTCACGTGTATCCGCATGAACGATCAGCTTTGCGACCATAGAGTCGTAAAACGGTGGAATCGTATAACCTGGGTACACGGCTGAGTCAACACGTACACCAAAGCCGCCTGGAGGTAGATACATAGTCACTTTACCTGGGGATGGCATGAAATTCTTATCCGGATTTTCTGCGTTGATCCGGCATTCAATGGACCAGCCATTAAATGTAATATCTTCTTGTGTAAACGCTAATTCTTCACCTGCTGCTACTTTTAGCTGTTGTTGAATCAAGTCTATTCCTGTGATCATTTCTGTTACAGGATGTTCCACTTGAATTCGTGTATTCATTTCCATGAAATAGAATTTTTGATTGATATGATCAAAAATGAATTCTACAGTACCTGCACCGCGATAGTTACAAGCTTTAGCCGCTTTAACCGCCGCTTCACCCATCTCTGCACGCAATTCAGGAGTCAACGCAGGAGATGGAGCTTCCTCGACTAGCTTTTGCATACGGCGCTGGATAGAACAATCACGCTCACCTAAATGAATCGCGTTACCATACTTGTCAGCAAGTACTTGGACTTCTACGTGACGGAATACTTCGATATATTTTTCAATATAGACACCTGGGTTCCCGAATGCCGCAGCCGCTTCTTTTTGTGTGATTTTCACGCCTTTTACTAGCTCGTCTTCATCACGCGCTACACGAATCCCTTTACCGCCACCACCAGCTGTTGCTTTGATGATCACGGGGAATCCAAGTTCTTTTGCAATTTTAAGTGCATGGTCTGCATCATCTACAATACCATCAGAACCAGGAACGATCGGAACTCCTGCAGACGCCATTGTATTGCGTGCAACGTCTTTTGTACCCATTTTGGAAATGGCCTCTGCAGTGGGTCCGATGAATTCGATATTTACTTCTTCACAAAGTTCTGCGAAGCTCGCGTTCTCTGCAAGGAAACCATAACCAGGATGGATCCCGTCACAGTCAGTTGCTTTTGCAGCACTGATGACGTTTGAGAAGTTTAGATAACTGTCTGTCGATAGACGTGGTCCGATGCAAACTGCTTCGTCTGCTAGTTGAACGTGTAGCGCCTCTGCATCTGCTTCGGAATAGACAGCTACCGTTTTAATCCCCATTTCTTTACACGCGCGAATAATTCGCACGGCAATTTCTCCACGATTTGCAATTAATACTTTTTTCATTAGATACTCCCCCTTAGTTTTCTCTAACAAGGAATAAAGGCTGTCCGTATTCCACAAGTTGACCGTCTTGTACTAAGATTTCAACGATTTCACCATTCACTTCTGATTCAATTTCGTTGAATAGTTTCATTGCTTCTACAATACAAACGATGGATTCAGCTGTCACTTGATCACCTTTTTTAACGTATGCTTCTGCGTCTGGTGATGAAGCCTGATAATATGTTCCAACCATAGGGGAAGTGATTTTGTGTAGTGTTTCGTCAGTTACCACTTCAGCTGCTGGAGCTTCCGGTGCTGCTGTGGGAGCTGGAGTTGCTGGAGCTGCTGCTGCAGGTGCTGCCGGAGCTGGAGTCGGTGCTGCTTGTGGTGTTTGTGGTGTTTCTGTAACCGTTGTCACGGCTTGTCCGTCATTTTTTTCAAGTTTAATCTTCCCTCCATCTGATTCCAATGAGAACTTCTGGATGGATGATTGATCGATAAGCTTAATAATTTCTCTGATTTCTTGAATTTTCAACATATCTGATTCTCCTAACTAATTTTTCTAGCTACCATATTCTATGATAGTCGTTTTACAGTAAATATGGAATAGTAAAGACGCAAATTATTCTATTATTCTTGAATAATCCCAATCAGCTGCAAACTTTATGACAATTTATGCAAAAAAACGTCATTGGGTTATCTAATGATTTTATAGAGTTGACTCATACATCTGAATTATGAATCAAATCCTATAACTATTCCTAACAATTAATTTCCCATGAAAAAAGGAAGCCCAATGGACTTCCTTTTGGCATTATTCTTTTGTTTCTGCAAAATCTACTTTGACAGTTTGCGCGCCATCCCAGCTTGACATGACATACTGTGTTATTTCATCCGCCATCTTCGGTGAGTGGCTTTCATTTGATAACACAGTGACGTTGACACGATCACCATCTCCACGTACAAACACTTCGGGGTAACCAAGTGCTGCGATTTGCATCTCCATCAAAGCTTCTGTGGAACTTACTTTTCGTAATGCAGCAATTTCATTAAAAATTTCATTTTTCTCTTCAGCAGAGAAATCAGAAGAAGTCATTTTTTCTGTCAACTGTTGTACCGTCTCACTGCGTTCATTACGTACTTCCATACGCATATCTTGGAAAATATACGATTCAGCAAAGACTGGCTTCACTTCCTCCGACTTGCCTTCCTTTTCGAGTAGATTCGTTGCGTCCTTTGTTTCTTTCGTGAAGATCGCAATTCCGTCAAACGGCATCGGCGCTTCCTTCTTCACGTAGTAGATTGAAATCACTGCGACTAGACTAAGTAATGTTAAAAACCAAACTGTTCGTTTATTGGCTCTCATGTTGATTCCCCCTTTTCTTCATTTCCACGATAACGATACGATGTTCAGGCAATTGTAGGACGTTGGCTAGGAGTTGTGATAGTCCGTTTCGTACGGCCGGATCTTCCGCCCCTTCCGCCACGACGAGCAACCCCTGCAAAGGAGATTGGCTTTTTACGTCGGATGAAGCAGAGAAATAATTGGCTAACGGGCTCTCTTCTTCCTTTTCATCGTAATGAAAATACACCTTCACTTTTCCTAGCCCTTTCATTTCTTCAAGTGTTTCTTCAAGTGTTGACAACATGCGCTTCTCTTCTTTTTTCTGTTTCTCCCCTCCTACATTCGCCGTACTGGTGATGTATAAAATGCTAAACACCATAACCATCAAACCGATCATGATCAATCGGGGTTTCCCTGTGGGCTTTTCCATAGTTCCATCACCATCTCAACGTGATTTGACTAAAACGAATTCTACATTTGCATAATATGTAGCGTCACAGTAACTTATGACTCGCGAATTGTAGAATATATTGCAAAATCCATATGCCAATCGCTACTTTGCACAATGGAATAAATAACCTTTCCATTTCACGGCTCGCTAGCAATTGAATAATTAGTGCAAGGATTACCAAGTTTGCCAGCCCCAATAAAAACACTTCCATACACTCGCCTCATTTCCCAAACGTCATCAGTTTAATGAACGTCACAATGAAAATTGTTGTATAGATGAAAGCGAATGTCAGCAAAAACGAAATAGCACATAACACAAACAACGTACGACCGATATCATCCAATAACCCGCATATTTCCCTTTGCGAAAACGGTTCAACGATTGCTGCAGTCCATCTAAATAAAAAGGCAATACATAGAATCCTCACCGCCGGCAATAACGCAATCGTCCAGATGGATACGAGCAACCAAACACTCATATAAGCCGTTGCACCGGAAGAATAACGGCCGATCGATCCAAGCGTATCAGTCAACAATGAACCGATAACCGGAATATTATTCTTAATCAGCTCTTTTAACGGTTCATTCAAAGCTCCATTCATCGTCCAGGACAACGCACCACCTGCTGTGATGAAAATGGAATACGCTGCAACCATGGCAGAAACAAGCGCAAGCAATGACGTACGCAATAAATCCGCCATTCTCGTGAAAGCAATTTCCGGCACCAATCGTGTAAAGATGTCGAACAACAGCGCTGTCAATAGCACTGGCAATAGGAACTTATCTGCAAACACGACAGCCCCTTGCGCAAATAACAGCATAGCGGGTTGGAAATTCAAGACGCCAAACGTTGCACCAGATGCCAAAATCATCGCGGCAATTAGCGGGTACATGCCAAGGAATAAAGAAGCAATGGAATGCGTGATCACTTGAATCTGCTCAAAACTTTCTCTAGCCGGTTCAATTAACAACACTAAAATGAGGATGAGCAACAGAAACCTCGTCCACTTTTGAAACGCCGGAAGAAAGAAATCGACCAGAGAAGCAATGAGCAGCATAATGAGCAACAAGAAAAATGGTCCGATGATGCCCGCGATACTTTCCTGCAGAAAATTCAGCATAGAAGTCTCGTCCATTCATTAATGTTAGGATTCGTTCACCAGGGAATGAACGCGTGAATCGTCTCAATCAATTGCGTGATATACGGCAGCCACAATGTCATGATGACTACTTTCATGCTGGTCTGAAACAGCTGCCCATATGCCCCGTACCCTTCGTCTTTCATCTGAAGCGACAGAACCTCCGCTACATAATACAGACCTGCACTCACTACCAGCAGCGTTGCATAAGGCGACGGTAACTTATCCGTCAACGCTAACAATGTCGACCCGAAAGGTACAAGAACCGTGAACAATACATACACTGTGACCAGTAAGAATAGTGCGGTATAGAGAATGGGATGCAGGGCAGGTGCAGCAAATGAAAGCAAAAGTAGCAAGAGATACACGACAAATAATTGAAAGAGAATTGCCATTTACATCGCCATGGATAGCCAGCTAAAGAATTCCGTGATCTCTGTGAAGAATATCCTGAGGAACATCAGCAACTCGATCGAGATGTACAGGTATGCTAAGAAAAATAGGAAAAATGAGAACTCCTTCTTGCCTGTTTGCTCGAAGAACACGTGAAGTACCCCTATCACCAATCCGACGCCGGCGATGCGCAATAAATCATTCAGTTCCATCCCGCTACGCCTCCTCCATAGTCCACTCTATGAATCATGCTTCTAAGATATGCAAACGTATAAAAGTATAGGGGTCATTGTGGGTTGAAAGAGTAAGAAAAGAGTTTGTGTGGAGGTGGAGATTTGCGCTTTAGAGGGGACGCGTGCCCAGGGAAAACTCTGACAGCTGGAGAATCCATCACGAACCACTCACATTGAACTGAGATTTTGTACTTGAATTTTGTCCCACGCAAAAAAGGATGCCCCATTTCTGGGACACCCTCGTTACATATCTAATTATGCGCGAGAAACGTATTCTCCTTCTTCTGTGTTGATGACCAACATGTCACCTTGGTTAACAAAGAATGGCACTTGGACGACAACGCCAGTTTCCATCTTAGCTGGCTTAGAACCGCCGCTTGCTGTGTCACCTTTAATTCCAGGTTCTGTTTCGGCTACTTCAAGCGTAACTGTTATTGGCAAATCAACGCCTAGTACTTCTTCTTTATACGTGATCACATGCACTTCCATGTTTTCTTTCAAAAATTTCAGTTCATATTCAAGTTGCTTTTCAGATAGTTCAATCTGCTCGTATGATTCGTTATCCATGAATACGTGCATATCTCCGTCAGCATATAAATACTGCATTTTACGGTTGTCAATTTGTGCTTTCTCTACTTTTTCTCCCGCACGGAATGTCTTTTCATTGACGTTTCCTGAGCGTAAATTACGTAGTTTCGAACGAACAAACGCTGCACCTTTACCTGGCTTTACGTGTTGGAAGTCCATTACGCGCCAAATGTCACCATCCACTTCAATTGTTAATCCTGTACGAAATTCGTTTACTGAAATCATTCGTATTCCTCCATTTTTAAGCGATTATAAAATAAGCAGCTCTTTAGTAGACTTTGTCAAACGTTCATTACCTGTTTCTGTGATTAGTATATCATCTTCAATTCGCACGCCACCAATACCAGGAAGATAGATTCCAGGTTCCACTGTTACCGCCATATTCGGTTCAAGCACTGTTTTGGAGCGGAACGATAAGGCTGGAGCTTCGTGAACTTCCATGCCGATCCCATGACCCGTCGAATGACCGAATGCTTCACCATAGCCTTTAGACTTGATATAGTCGCGTGTAATCGCATCGGCTTCGATACCTGTCATGCCAGGCTTGATCTGTTCTACACCCAGTTCTTGGGCGCGTAACGTGACTTCATAGATTTCACGAAGTTTAGCAGAAGGCTCACCGATCGCAACTGTTCTCGTAATATCAGAGATATACCCATTATAGAGGGCTCCGTAATCCATTGTAACTAAATCACCAGTCTCAATCACTTTATCAGATGCTACCCCATGCGGTAAAGCCCCTCTTTCGCCAGAAGCAACAATTATGTCAAATGAAGAGGAAGTCGCGCCTTGTTTCCGCATGAAGAATTCCAATTCATTGGCAATTTCCAGCTCCGTTTTACCTGCTTGGATGACCGAACAAATATAGACGAATGCCGCGTCTGCGATTGCCGCCGCTTGCTTTAATACTGTGATTTCTTCTGGTGTCTTGATTAAACGCAGCTTCTCTATTAAACCAGCGACTGGCACTAGTTTTGCTTTTATATGTTCATTATACACTTCAAACTGGCTGTAGCTTAGATCTTCTTTTTCAAAGCCTAGTGTATCGATCTTCATTTCTTTCACTTGGTTCGCAATTTCCTGTATCATCGTGCCTGTATGCTGGACAATACGATAGCCAGACAGTTGGTCATTGGCTTGCCCCATGTAACGGAAATCAGTAATGAACACTGCATCATCTTGCGAAACAATCGCAGTCCCTGCAGATCCTGTGAAGTTCGTCATATAGCGACGGTTGTAAGGATTTGTGATAACTAATGCATCGAGTTGCTGTTCTTTCAATAATTTTCTCAATTTCTCTATTTTCAAGATTGTCTCTCCTCTCGTTTTAACAAAAACGCTTGGAAGGCAAGATCGTAGCCCGCTGTTCCAAAACCGCAAAGCTGTCCTGCCGCTACAGGCGCAATGACAGACGTGTGCCGGAACTCTTCGCGAGTATGTATGTTGGAGATATGAACTTCAATTACCGGAACGGAAATAGAAGCGATCGCATCACGAAGGGCAATGCTGTAGTGTGTAAATGCGCCTGGATTAAAGATAATCCCATCGATTTCCTGATCCCCTGCATCGTGAATACGGTTGATGAGCTCGCCTTCTATATTGGATTGAAAGCATGAAAGCGTAATGTCCGATTCATTGGCCAGACGCTGAATCCGGCCTTCTATATCCGCAAGTGTCTCCGCCCCGTAAATATCCGGCTCTCTTTTGCCTAGCCGGTTCAGGTTTGGACCATTTAAGAGTAACAGTTCCATTTAATCCCCTCCCACTCATTTTTCCTTCCTATTTTAGCACAATGAGTGAGCAGGACATACTAAAACTGTTTTAGCCGAACGTTTTTTTCATATAGACAGACGTCCCAATGACAAAACGAAAGATCATGGCAAACAGACAAGCAAATGGTATCGATATTTTTTTAAT
Source organism: Sporosarcina sp. P3 (assembly GCF_002743415.1). Lineage (NCBI taxonomy): Bacteria > Bacillati > Bacillota > Bacilli > Caryophanales > Caryophanaceae > Sporosarcina > Sporosarcina sp. P3. Next base: position 121,910 of record NZ_PDZE01000001.1, on the reverse strand, counting down.
GAATTGTGTCATCGTCAAATCCCCTTTGACATGGATCATCCATTCAATGAAGAGAATGGCGATAATTGTGACGATCAGTGAAGAAACAGTTGGTGGAACTTTACACGTCAATCGCGCCATAAAGTATAGGATAAAGAACAGCAAGAAGCAGATCACTCCTAATACGACCCATTTAAGCCAACCAGGAAACGTCGTAAACATATGAAGTTTTTTTGTCCAGCCAATTGGCGACCATTTTATAAATTTAAAAACCTGTAGGAATTTCAGTGAAATTATAGAGAGTACCGCAGCCATAATAGCGGTCCAGACATGCGTAGTAGTGATTTTCATAACAATACCTCCCATTCCAGTGTCGGGTTATTTACACATTTTTAAACATCTCAATGGTGCAATTTCACTTTTTTTAGTACAATGGGAATATCGTTTCTTACGACAGAAAGCGTGGGTATGTTATGAGTCAACAGAAAACTCCTCCAGCTTACGGAGGTCAAGCACTTATAGAAGGTGTAATGTTTGGCGGAAAGAAAGATACGGTGACAGCAATTCGTCGCAAAGATGATTCGATCGAGTACTACCACGTACCGAGAGAATCACATCCTGTACGTACTAAATTAAAAAAGATTCCTTTAATCCGCGGAATCGTCGCGTTAATTGAATCGGCTGGTAATGGTTCGAAGCATCTGACGTTTGCGAGTGATCGCTACGACGTGATGCCTGGTGAAGAAGAAGAACATGCGAAAGAAGAAGAGACGTCGAAACTCGCGATGATTCTTGGCGTGGCGGCTGTCGGAGTGTTATCGTTTATTTTCGGTAAGTTCGTCTTTACACTCGTTCCTGTTTTCTTAGCAGAGTTGTTCCAATCCGTTGCACCCGGTAAAACAGCGCAAATTATGATCGAGAGCTTCTTTAAACTATTCTTGTTGCTAACGTATATTGGATTAATTTCCATGACACCGCTAATCAAACGGGTTTTCCAATATCACGGTGCAGAGCATAAAGTCATCAATAACTACGAAAGTAATATGGAAATGACAGTAGAAAACGTACAGTCACAATCTCGATTACATTATCGTTGCGGTAGTAGTTTCATTTTGTTTACGGTGATCGTCGGAATGTTCATTTACTTCTTAGTGCCAACTGATCCACTGTGGTTGCGCGTCCTTAATCGAATTTTATTGATTCCTGTAGTACTCGGTGTGTCATTTGAAGTATTACAGTTAACGAACGCAGTGCGCAACGTACCGGTACTTCGTTATCTAGGCTACCCTGGACTTTGGTTACAATTACTGACAACAAAAGAGCCAGACGACAAGCAAGTAGAAGTTGCCATTGCTTCTTTCGAAAAATTATTGGAAGTGGAAGAACACGGAGTAGGTGTGTTGAATCCACAAATTGCGGTAGAAACAGATGAAGCGAAAGAGCCAAAACCACTTCTATCATAAAGTTAAACAAAGAGCCTCGAATGTATTTTTAGTTCGAGGCTTTTACTTTTCTACAAAAATTATACGAGAGCAAAGAAAGGGCCCTTAGCGCATTCGCTAAAGGCCCTTTCTTTTTATTGCTCGCTAACAATCACCGGGACTTGTTTCGCTTGAATCACTTTCAGCAAGTAAAATACCCCAATTGCACCTGATACTACAATTCCTGTGCCTACCGATACAGCGTAGTCAAGATGCAGACCTTCAGGCGCATACATCCAGTACGTCACGACAACTGCGGTCATGAACATTGCAGGAATTCCTGCGATCCAATGCGCTCGTTTTTCTCTAATTAAGTAAGACGTTGCTGTCCAGAGCATGACGGCAGCTACTAATTGATTCGTTCCGCCAACATAACGCCATAAGAACGAATAATCGATAGTTGATAGATAGAACATAGGTACACCTAACAGCAATGTCGTAGCAAGAATCACCCATTTTTTACCCGGGTTTAACCATTTGGAAGTCGCTTCAGTGAAAATCATACGCGCTGAACGAAGAGCCGTATCGCCCGTCGTAATTGGCAAAATAATGACCCCTAAAATAGCTAACATCCCGCCAAACGATCCAAGCAATGTGCTCGAGATTTCATTTACAGCACCTGCTGGACCACCCGCAGCGAGAGCACTTTGTAGTCCTGCCGTACCGCCAAAGAATGTCATCCCAGCCGCAGCCCAGACCATTGCAATGACGCCTTCTGCAATCATTGCACCGTAAAATACTTTACGGCCTTCCGATTCTTTTTTCATCGTTCTAGAAACAATTGGACTTTGCGTACAGTGGAAACCAGAAATTGCTCCACAAGAGATCGTCACCATCAGCAATGGCCAAATAGGTAATTCTCCAGGATGTAAGTTCTGCAAAGTTAAATTCGGAATTTTCTCGGGTCCAAATAGTAATGCGCCACCGATTCCAACAGCCATAACAATCAAAACCACTCCGAACAACGGATACAAATGTCCTATAATTTTATTGATCGGCAAGATGGCTGCCAACACGAAGTATCCAAATATAATGATAAGAGATACTATAAATGATAGCGGTGTAATGGATGAAATGAGTTGAGCTGGCCCTGCAGTAAAGGCAGCCGCCACCAGAACCATTAGTACAACGGAAATCACATTGATGAAACGTCTTGCGATATCACCCAAATACTCCCCTACAATTTTAGGAAATTGAGCGCCACCGTGTTTTAATGATAACATTCCAGAAAAATAATCATGTACGGCACCTGCAAAAATACTGCCGAACACAATCCAAATGAATGCAACAGGTCCATATAACGCACCTGCAATCGCGCCGAATATCGGACCTAAACCTGCAATGTTCAGTAATTGAATCAACCAGCCTTTCCACCAGCTCATCGGCACATAATCCATCCCATCAGCCTGTGTGTAAGCGGGTGTTTTCCTTGCATCATCAATTACGAATACCTTTTCAACCACTTTCGAATACGTTAGGTAACCAATAATTAGCAAGACGATAGATGATAAAAATGTCAGCATAAAAACCCTTCTTTCTCGTCTTTTAATATATTTGTCTGATTGATTATTAATAAATCAAACAATTTTTTATTAGTATATAATAATTTGAAAATTATATCAACATAGATTTTTAAAATAATTCAACTTATTGATGCTACTTGATATGTTAAGCGAAAGAGTTGGCAAACATTACATTTTTTGCACATAAAAACCCCGAATGCATATAAGAGCATTCGGGGTTTTTCTACTATTTAATTATAGTCCACACTTCAATTGCGCTTGGCAATTCGTACACGTATTACATCCACCAATTTCTTCTACTGTACCTTGTCGGCAAACCGGGCACGTGTCGCCCACTTCTGAACCGATCGTGACGTTGGTAGAACGCAATGCTTGAATCGTATTGACGAGCACGACTTTTGGCTGTTCTGTCACGTCGACTACCTCTTCTGTGTCGGGAATATTATCTTCCGCTTTCAGAGTCAGCACTTGTGCATCACGGCTACCGTCGACGTACACTGTACCGCCTTTTGCTCCGCCTTTATACAATCTTTCATAGACACTTTCAACTTGCTTCACTGTATAGCCACGCGGTGCGTTAACTGTTTTAGAGATAGAGCTGTCGATCCAGCGCTGAATGATACATTGTACATCCGCATGTGCTTCTGGCGCTAGTTCCATTGAAGATATAAACCACTCAGGCAAGTTGTCCGGATCTGCATCAGGATTAGCCTGCAAATACTCTTCTACAATCTCTGCTTTTACTTCAATGAATTTACCTAGACGTCCGCTGCGGTAGTATGTGAATGAGAAATAAGGTTCTAATCCAGTTGAAACTCCTACCATTGTTCCAGTACTCACTTTTGTTACTCTCCTTACTCAAGGAGGGCGGGGTTATCAGTACCCGCTCCATATGTCGCCACATGGGTCAGACTATATCATCAACCGATTTTAATTTTTGTTTAAACTTGCTAGGATGATTATTACCAGAATGAATTATTCGGTGGCAAGGTTCACAAACACTTAGTAAATTACTTAATTCGTTTGCTATTTCATAATGGCTTGGTTTAACTTTAATAATGACTGAGCAATTTAAACATTTTTTCTCCAAAGCAATTCACTTCTTTCAAAGAGATTGTAATGGATAAATCGGTTGTCCGGCGTGTAGTCGTTGAGGGGTCAGCCATGACTTCCCTGCGGATTGTCTGCACCTTTTGATTTTTACCTTAAGCGTAATGGCAAGTTACAGGTACAAAAGGATTCTCAGAGTTTCCCGCATATAGCCAGATGTTCACGAAGCAATTACTTGCATCGGGGGCAATTCATTTACCCGTTGGAGCAACAGTTAGGAGATGTGAGTTACGTATTCCATATTCCACAATCGATTCGCGGATATCTTCCGGCATGCGCTTCATAAAGCCAGAATTAATGAAAGCATGACGTAATGCTTTCGTTTCTTCATCCGTTTTACCAATTAGGAACGGGAAACTTCCTTTTTCTTTCGCTAATTCAATCGATTCGCGGTAAGCAGTTGTCGCAATTGCTTCAAATACTTCATCCACTAATTGATTTCCTTCAGGCGAGCCGTATTCTTTTTCACAATAGATGTGAAGATCTGCAAGTCCCATAACACCAAGACCTACACGGCGTTCGCCAAGGGCTTGTACTTTATTTTCTTCAAGGAAGTACGGTGTAGCATCGATGACGTTATCTTGCATACGTACACCAGTCCGTACCGTCTCTCTCAATTTTTCAAAGTTAACCGTCTTCGTATTTTTGTCTGCCATCTCAGCAAGATTGACAGCAGCTAAATTACAGACAGAATATGGTGCAAGTGGTTGTTCACCACACGGATTCGTTGCTACAACTTGCTGTCCGTACGCTTTCGCATTCGTGTCGTCATTCGCATTATCAATAAAGAAAATGCCCGGTTCCGCCGAATACGTAGCACAGATATTAATCAAATCCCATAGTGCACGAGCTTTGATCGTACGATACACACGAACTTCGTGACCTTGACGTTCCCATTCGCGTACGTCGCCAACTTCATGCCACTGTTCGTTATAATGCTTCATTTGTTCAGGTGAATAATTTTCGACAGCTGGGAAACGTAAGTCGTAATCCGCGTCTTCTTCCACCGCTTTCATGAAATCGTCCGTTAACGTTACGGAAATATTCGCTCCTGTCAGGAATTCCGGATTATGAACAGTGTATGTTCCACCATCCTGAAGCTTCAGCTCAGCGTCACGGATAATCGCTGCGTTAAAGCCACCTTGGCCTGGAATTTGTTTATAGTTTGTGATGCTTTGATACATCGCTTCTTCTTGCGCTGTCAAAGGTTTGAAATTCAATTTCTCATCTGCTAGCTTCTTAATCAATTCATCTTCCGTGTTTTCGATCAAATAACGCAAAATTCGCGGATTCTGCATTTTGGAGATGATGAATTCATAAATATCCGGGTGCCAGTTAGATAACATAATCATCTGTGCCCCACGTCTTGAACCGCCCTGCTCAACCAAATGAGTCAACTTCGCAATATCATCTAACCATGAAACTGACCCAGATGACTTACCGTTAACCCCGCGAGCCAATGTGTTGCGTGGACGTAATGTCGAACCATTCGTTCCGACACCGCCACCACGACTCATGATCTCCATCACTTGCTTGCGGTGATCGGAAATCCCTTCACGGGAATCAGGTACAAACGGCATTACATAACAGTTAAAGAACGTGACATCTGTGTCTGATCCTGCGCCATACAGCACACGACCAGCTGGAATGAAGTTCAATGCCTTCAACTGCTCATAGAACATGTTATACGACTGTGTTTTTCTATCTTCCGTCTGTTCAACAGAAGCAAGCCCTGTCGCATTACGTTTCGCAATCTGCTCGTAGAACACCTCTAGCGGCTTCTCCAACACATCAAGGGGACGTGTAATAATTCCTTTTTGCTGCTCGTCCATATCATCGATTGATGAACGATATTCTGGTTCGATCCAAATATCCGCTTTTCCATTCGCTAGATCAAGTTTCGTAATATACCCTAACCCACGAGCAGGAAATTTCGGATCTTCTCTCACTGTTAGAACGACAAAGTCGCCCTCTTTCAATGTCTTCTTTTCCATATCTTTAAATGAATACCGATCGATCATCACTAGACGAGATACTCCACTATGCGTTAGCTTCATATCTTCTGTGACTGGGTGAACTTGAGGGAACTGCTCAATATCCTCATTCAGCTGTTGTTTATCGAGCATCGGTTCGCCTTGCTTCGACATCGTAACCATATAACATCCTCCTCATAACGCTATAAACACTATATATAGTGTTTATCTTATTAAATAATCTACTACATATTGAATACTATATCAATCGACAGTTGTTCTTCAAAAACATACAATCATTGATATAACGACATTTCGACAAAAAAAATAAAACCAAAGGACCAATTTTATTTTTTAAAATTCCAGTCATTATTCGCATATTTCTCTTTCTCGATCTGATGAACTAAAGCAAGCTGTTCAGGTGTTAATTCTAGCGGTTCCAATGAAATATCGAGAGACGCTTCAAATCCTTTGGAAAAGGCTTGTTTGCATTCCTCCACTGAAATCTCTCGGTCCGTCAATCGGTCAATCGCAATGGCACGATCCGGCAACGTTCTACGTACGCGCTCTTTCAGTGCAGGTGAGGAATACGTGAAAATAGATGTTAATTTATCAACATCCAAGCTCATCAAGATGGCTCCGTGTTGTAATATCACGCCTTTTTGACGTGTTTGCGCACTGCCAGCAACCTTTTTCCCTTCGACAACAAGTTCATACCAGCTCGGTGCATCAAAACACACACCGCTCTTTGGGCTTCTTAATTGCTCCTTGACGTCATGGTCAGGAATCGAGAACTCTGCTTGAAGTCCTAAATTACGGAATCCTTGCAACAATCCACCAGAAATTACACGGTATGCTTCTGTCACTGTTTCTGGCATATTAGGATACTGCTCGCTAACAATCACACTGTATGTAAGCTCATGTTCATGTAGGACACCTCGGCCCCCTGTTGGTCTTCGGACAAATCCAAGTCCAAGTTCTTGTACTTTTTCCATATCGATATCTTTTTCAATACGCTGAAAATACCCGATGGATAATGTAGCGGGTTCCCACTCATAAAAACGTAGAACTGGTCCGATTTCTCCTCGGCTATGTAAATCAAGAAGCGCTTCATCTAGCGCCATGTTGAAGGAAGGACTACATTTTCCAGAGTCTACATAATGCCATACTGCTTTTGTCATAATCCATTCTCCTTCGTCATTAATACTCCACTTATAGTATAGGAAATCGTCAACGAAAAAAACAATAACGCATTTCATTTTATCATTAGGATTGAACTGATGCCAGATAATCTTTATAATGGAGATATTGATAAAGGGGGAAGTTTTTTGAGTTATTATATTTTGGGAGCAGCTGTGCTCGCGGTCATCTTGTATTTCGTCATCACATACATACGGGTCGGAAAAGCATTGACTACTTTAACGCAAGAAGAGTTTATTAAAGGATATCGCAAAGCACAATTGATCGACGTGCGCGAACCAAAAGATTTCGATGCTGGACATATTTTAGGTGCACGTAATATTCCATTTACGCAGTTCTCACAACGCTATAAGGAAATTCGCCCCGACAAACCCGTTTATCTTTATGACCAAAACACAAGCCGGACAGGCCGTGCCGCGTTATTCTTGAAGAAAAAAGGTTGTACAGAAATCTACCAGCTACGCGGTGGATTTAAACAGTGGTCAGGTAAAATCAAAACCAAATAATAATCATAGATCCTCCTTTAATAGGAGGATCTACTTATTTATAAGGAGAGTGTTCTATTAATGAAACCATCTTTTTTAATTCCGTTACAGTCCGCACAATACGAAAAACTGACACATTATCAATATTATGGCGCGGTCATTGAAGCCATTCTAGACGCACTTCAACAACGTTCACCAGCTGATTGGCAAATTATCCAAGTAGATGAATTCGCTTCTTACACAGAAACCATGCTCCCTGAGTTGATTCATCGCAAACAATTGCCATACGAATCACTTAGTCATATATACGCCACATTACCGACACAAAAAATCCAACAAGACGAATCTGCTACTACGTTCTCTCTCCAAGACGCTGAGACAATCGACAATCAGTTACTTTTCTTTCCAGAACACCAAATCGCTATCGCAAACATCAGTTATTATGTCGCAACAGGTTCTACTTGGTCGGAACATACTGTATTTGCACCATCTGCTACTCACGTAAAAAATTTCATCGAAGTATTGAATCAACTACAACGGGAAGCGATGAAAACGAATATTACGTATTTAGTGGACACCGAAGAAGGCATGGAAAAAAAGACATATGGCGCTGGCACACAAATTGAGCGTAGTGACGTCCTTCTAGATGAAAATTTAAAAAACGATCTATTTCGTTCTATAGATGAATTCTTTCGAGATGGCGGGGCTTTCTTTAAAGAATACGGACTGCCGTATAAACGGGGGATCTTGCTGTATGGATCTCCCGGTAACGGCAAAACAACGCTCGTGCGTTCTATCACCGGGACAACCGACGCACCAGTCGTCTACTGGCAAATCACAGAATTTACAGGAAGTCATTCAGTACAAGAAGTGTTCAATACAGTCGAACGCCTGGCACCTGCCATTCTCGTAATTGAAGACATCGACTCCATGCCAGAACATATGAGAAGCACATTTCTGAACATCCTGGATGGCGTGCATGTCCGTGACGGCTTATTCATCATCGGGACGACCAATTACCCCGAACGTATCGACCCTGCTCTCATCAACCGTGCAGGCCGTTTTGACAGCACTTATGAAATCAAGTCTCCGACACAAGCAGTCCGTAAACTATATATGGAAAAACTAGACCGCAAAAAGATTTTATCTCCAGAACAAGTTGAAGCAATAGCGAAACAGACAAAAGGCCTTTCGGTTTCACAACTGAATGAATTATATATGTCAATTGCACTCACCTACCATTATGAGGCGAACATTGAATACGAAGAACGGATCCGCCAGCTGCAGAAACAGCATAGACAAGCTACTCGGCATGACTGGGAAACCGATTCGACAATTGGTTATTAATCCGCAAAAGAGATTGCCTTACAATTTTAAGGCAATCTCTTTTTATTTATATATTTTTCACACTGAATCACTGCGTCGATTTATTCATTTTCATCCAATCCCAGTTAAGTAATTACGCATCGTATTCCTAGTTTACATTTTAGAACTTCTATCTTTACATAAAGCCACAACTAGTTTATGAAAAAACAGCTAAATAGAAGTGAATAAATTCATAGGCCACAGTAGTTTATATATATAGTACTTATTCAGCATAATGAAAGTATAATAGACCCAATCCAAAGAAAATTTTATGCTGTTTGTTTGAATTATCAATCATTATACACACTTACGTCACAATTCAACAACAATATAGAAGTCAGTCAAAATGCGACACACTTTTCATTTCGCGTTGTATATGATAAGAAAGTTGCTTCCATACTAGCAAGAAAACAGCTACATGATTTGAAGCGTAGTATATAATGCGGAGGAATACATATGTTGAAAACTATCCAAAGAAATTTACTGTTATGTAGAATTGAAGTAAAAAGAATAGTGATGTATAAGAAAGCTGATTTTTTAGGACGTACACATCCAAGCGTCGTAAAAAGCAGCCATAGTCTAGACACTTTATTAAACAAAGTACAAGGGATTTGCCCGTAATGAAAGTAACTAATTCTATGACAACACAATAGCTTCTAAGCAAAAAGACAGTTCCGAAATGGGAACTGTCTTTTAATCTTTAATCATTCAAAATATGTGGCTTTATTGACAGAATATAGATTTCCAATTACGCATGGAATTGTACCTTATTACATACAACTTACATTCGCTTCCCTGTCTTTCTATAGTCCATATTAAGTGCAATAGTTAAAATCAATAAAAACCCTGCCATCAAGAGAGGAATCAGCCATAAATTGTCTGCATGTGTATACAGGCCTAAAAACATCATGCTGATCGCAATAACCGGAGCCGCGATATAATAAGGCTTTGCATGATACAACCATCCATACGCGAAAAAGTGCGCCCCTGTAATAATAGCAAAGATCATGATTGCGTCATATGGGCTTTTTAACATACTCCAGAAGAGGATTGGAAAATAGATAATCTGAGCCAAATTTAAATATAACCCTAGACTCCCTAAAGCATTATTATCAAATTTCCACTCGGCCTTTAATACATATGAAATTCCAATTGAAAGAGGAAACATCAAACCAGTCGAAAAAAGCATCCATATATTCTTCTGAGCTATTTCTATTGACTGCATAAATATAATCGTAATGATTAACCAAATTACGCTGGCAGACAAAAGAAATGAAATTCCATTTTTCCCTTTGATCGATAAATCATTCCTCATGTCATCTATCGTCAAGCAAATCCCCACCTTTCCCGTTCTCTTGTAAAATAGCATGGCTTAATAACTGGCAATGACACTTATTCCAAGTACTTTACTACCTAGTTATTCTTGATTTGGATAGAGTTCATTTATAAAGCATGCAGATTGTTCTATTAAATTCTTTAATATCTCTATTTCAATATCCGCAAGTTTGTTGATGTATATACAGGATTTACCTGTAGTGTATTTCCCGAAACCTTTTAACAATTGTTCTCGCTGTTCATTACCCAGTGTTAAATATAAACTGATTTTCGCTTTTCGTGGGGAAAAACCAACGATTGGCGCATCTCCTTCATGACCAGACCTGTATTTGTAATGATATGTTCCAAACCCTATAATACTTGGCCCCCACATTTTTGCTTGATAACCCGTTGCTTCAGTAAAGATATCTACTAATTTATAAGCATCTTCACGTTTTTTAAGTTGATCGATGTTCTCAATAAATTCAATGACACTACTATCGGTTTCTTTAGTTTTTAATTCGTACATCACGTACACTCCATTCTACTAATTTGTGTTGTGGATTTATGCCAGGCCCCTAATAATCCCTAAACCTTCACGCGTCCGCTGCTTTTATACCTTTATCTCTTATCATATTTTATTAAAGATATCAGGAACAGTTAGAATTCTCAATCTATTTCGCCATCGAGTTTTCATGAAGATTATGCAAATATTATTATGAAGGACTTCATTTAATTATGGGCACTTTTTATCATTTTACTGTTATGCCTGAAATAGAGCTGATTAGAAATAAAAAAACAAAGAAGGATCACCTCATTTGTAAAGTGACCCTTCTTTATTTTTCTATCTAATCAACTGTCACACCATTTAATCCGTCATCATTGAAAAACGCCAACCAATAGATGTCGAGGTCAACTGCTCTTTGTTGCAACAGTGGGACTTTCAAGTGCTTTGAACCCCTATTATCAACCCAGAGATACTGCTCATCTTCCACTATTTTACTTCTATACACTTATGCCTATTATCTATTCCTTTTCATTACCTGGGAAATTTAGAAACCCAACGAGCCAAATATTCAGCTCGTTAGGTTTTCACTTTTATAGTCCAATCGAAAACAGAATGACTGCTACCGCTGCGCCTAGTATAGGCACGACAACAGACAATGCTCCAAATGCCGGATACGCATCTTTATGCGTTTCACCAGCAATAGATCGGATCGTTGTGACAACATATCCTCCTTGAGGAAGTGAATCCAACGAACCTGAAGATATGGCTACCGTTCGATGCAGTGCTTCTGGATCTACACCTAAGTCCAAATAATGTGGTGCTAATAGTGGCAATGCGATGGCTTGTCCACCTGAAGATGATCCAGTCAAACCAGCAATAACGGCTACTGCAAGCGCTCCACCGATCAGTGGACTTCCTGGAATATCTGTCATGACGCTTACCGCGGCATCAAAAGCCGGTGTCGCCTTTACTACTCCACCAAACCCAACGACCGCAGCTGTATTGGCAATCGCAATGACTGCGCCCATCGCACCTTCTCCTACTGCATGACCAAAGTTTTGAAAGTATTTTTTATTCAAAATAAACGTGGCCAATATACCACCGGTTAAAGAAATAATTAATGCAGAAGTTCCAAGATAGTTGTGTAGTAATAATGTGATGCCAAGAACTACTACTAATGGAATCATGCTCAGTATCGGATTTGGAAGAGATCTTTGCCTATCTACTTCCTTATCTGTATCCCTTGCAACAAACCTTTCCCCTTTAGCTACCGCTTTTGAAATCATCCGCTTCAGCCACCAATAACCGAACAAGAACATGAAGATGGCTACGAAAATACTGACTTCCCATCCTGCATACGGGCTCGTTCCAAGAAACTCAATCGGAATCCAGTTTTGGATTTCAGGAGATCCTGCAGACGTCATTGTAAATGTAGTAGAACCAAATGCGAGTGCAGCTGGAATGAACCTTCTCGGCAAATCAGCTTGTTTGAAAAGACTTAACGCCATCGGATAGACCGAGAACGCAACTACAAACAAACTTACTCCGCCATACGTTAACACTGCACACGCGATGACAACCGCCAAGGCTGCTCTTTTCATACCAATTTTACTGACAATCCATTGCGAAATACTATCCGCACCGCCACTGTCTTCCATCACCTTACCGAATATCGCTCCCGTTAAGAACATTAAATACCAAGAGGCAATAAATCCTGTAAATCCACCCATATAGTTAGTTAAGAAGTTCACTGCGCCCTCTTCTACTAACTGCGGGAAAAGCGGGATGCCATTCATAATCGCAATAAATAATGCGGTAATGGGCGCCGCAATGAGAAGGTTCATCCCCTTCATTGTCAAAAATATTAAGATCGCAAGTCCCCCAAAAAGGCCGATCATCCCTAACATAGTCATTCCTCCTAATTACCTTGCCGCCAAACTTGCTTTACTTTTTGCCATATCGATCTACTCGAAGTTGTGCTTGTCGAGCATGCCCTTCAAAGTTCTCTAGTAGACAAAGTCGCGCTGCGTACTCACCGATATATGCGGAGGCTTCAGGAGTAACTTTCTGATAAGTAACCGTTTTGATGAATTTACCGACCCATAATCCACCTGTGTAACGAGCTGCTCCCTTAGTTGGCAATGTATGGTTTGTACCAATTACTTTATCTCCGTAAGCAACATTCGTCTCTGGCCCCAAGAACAGGCAACCGTAGTTTGTCATGTGCTCGAGGAAGTAATCCGGATTCTCTGTTAAAATCTCCACGTGTTCGAATGCTAAACGGTCGGCTTCAATTCGTGCTTCTTCAATTGAATCCACGACTAAAATTTGACCATAATCTTCCCATGACACACTGGCTACATCCGCTGTTGGAAGTGTTTCCAACTGACGTGCGATTTCTTTAATGGTTTCGTGTGCTAGATCTTCAGAAGTCGTAATCAACGCTCCAGGAGACGTCGGTCCATGCTCTCCTTGACCAAGAAGATCAATTGCGATCATTTCCGCATCTGCTGTATGGTCCGCTACAACTAATGTCTCTGTCGGACCTGCAAATAAATCAATTCCTACACGGCCGTACAATTGACGCTTCGCTTCGGCAACAAATGCATTACCAGGTCCGACAATCATATCGACCGATTCAATGGTTTCTGTTCCGATAGCCATTGCCCCCATCGCCTGAATGCCGCCAAGTAAATAAATTTCATCTGCTCCCGCTAAATACATTGCTGCAATAGTCGCTTTCGGAATTTCACCCTTGATGGGTGGTGTGCAGGCAATAACCCGTTTTACTCCTGCAACCTTTGCAGTCAACACACTCATATGCGCAGATGCTACCATCGGATAGCGCCCACCTGGGATATAACAACCTACGCTGTTTACAGGGATATTTTTATGTCCAAGAACTACACCAGGAATATTCTCTACTTCTACATCGTGCAATGAAGCAAGCTGCGCTTCTGCAAACGCTTTAATATTCGTCTGTGCAAATTTAATGTCCTCGATGACACTATCCGGCACTTGCGCCACAATTTCTTTTATTTCTGCTTCACTAAGTCTAAAGGATTCTGGAGTCCATTTATCGAATTTCTCGGAAAGTTCACGGACTGCTTGATCTCCACGAGTTTCTATATCTTGTAATGCACCAGAAACAATTTCGGATACCTTCGTGTCGTTTGCTGCTACTTCTTCTTGTGATTTACCTGCTTTAATTACTTTTACCATCATTACGCCTCCTATTTTTAACCGCTTACATTCTGATTGATCTGCATACTCATTTCATGAATAGTTGGAATACCAGAGTAATTTTCACTTTGCATACGTATGCAACAGACTCTACGTGAAAATACTAGTCTAAATATTCATCAAAGTCAACAACTTTATGTTGTTTTTCTTTCTATCAATTTCCCGTCCACTTCAATGGTTTGAACAAATCCTGTATAAGATGTCATTTCTTCCATCAAATACGTTACTGTTGCCTCAATCATTTCTTCGATTGGTTGCTCCCATGTCGTCAAATCGTAAGCAGGCCAAGAAGCCATGCCGATGTTATCAAATCCAACAACCCTAGTATGTTCGGGTATGCGAATTTCATACTTACGGAGAGCATCTAATACTCCAAGTGCCATGATATCGTTCGCCACAAAAATTGCAGATGGTAATTGATTTTCTTCAAGTAATGCGATGGCTGTGTCGTACCCACCTTCATACGTATAGTTTGAATTGTACGTACGATACGTAATGTTTTGCTGGTCGAGTACTTCACAAAAACCTTTTTTACGTTCGATACTTGTAGAGGTATCTTCGTTCCCGGTGACCAATACTAATTCCGTAGATCCTGAAGATACTAAAAAGTGCGCAATAGAGCGTCCTGCTTCTAAATTATTGCAACTTACTGAATGAAACACGTCCGTATGAGGCTTTCTATTAAAGAAGACTAAAGGTATGTGATTCTTTTTGAACTCATTTCCAACTTTTTCAGAAATCGTAGCATCAGTCACAATTACGCCCGCCACATGATAATTCAGTAATGTTTCAACATCCTCGTCTTGTATCTCATCATTAGTAGTTGAAACAAATAAAATACTATACCCTTGCTGTTTGAAGATCGAACTAAATCGGTTCAATACGTGTGCGTAAAATGGATTCTGAACACTCTTCATTACAAGGCCAATAATTTTAGTTTGGTTTGTGATTAAACTTCTCGCGTATACATTGGGACGATAGCCGAGCTCTGCCGCTGCCTCAAGAACCCGTTTCCTTGTCTTATCGGAAACAGATGCACCCTCAAAATATACTCGTGAAACAGACGATTGTGAAACACCTGCCAACTTAGCGACATCCATCGCTGTTACGGTTTCCCTCATATTCATTCATTCCTTTACCATGATATTCAATTCTATGTATGCACTTCGCTAGTACTATTTTTGTCCAATCTAATGAATTATATAATATGGAATCAAACATTTAAAATGAAATCTACTAAGAAAGTAGTCAAGCATCACAAATCTTCCTGAATACAAAATCATGAGTACATCCAGAAATAAACAAAAAACTGCCAGGTACCAACACAGTCATCATGTGCTCGTACCTGGCAGCTTACAGTGTAATGAACGACTTTGTAATACACTTCAGCAAAAGGCTTTCCACTTGTTAACGTAACGCGCCTTCTGCTTCCGGGATATTATTTATATCAATCGCGTTCAATTTACAGAAATAGTCCATAAATTCTTCCGCTTCTTTGATCTGTTCTTCATCAGCCTTTAAAGCGATGATATCTTGTAAAATTTGAGCAGTCCAAATATTATCAAAGTAACGGAATGTACCCGAATTCCATGAAGTACGGTCTGGATAGTTTTTATTTTTATAGTAATTCCAGAAAAGCATTTTCTCAGCTTCTTCTTCTGTAAGTTGAATTCTGTATTTAGGGTGGGTAGGAACCAATCCATCCTCGCCAATGCTTCCAGTAAATGTATCATCAACCATAAAGAGACCTCGAATCGTTCTTTCGGTTTCTTTTTGATCAGGAGTTCTTACTGTTAAAACACCTGCACTGTTTGGACGCAAACGAGTTACTGGGTTAGGTAAACCTTTATTCTTCCCGCTTTGAATGCTTCCAGTCGATACTTCCCAATCAGTAAACACATCTGACTGTCTTTCCTGATCTAACCAGAAAACAATTTGTGAACTTTCGTGAATTTTATGGTTTTTTAATATTTCTCTACGTTGCTGTTCTAACACCTGGATAGCCTTTTCTTCTTTCCGCTTCTTTTCCAGAATTTTCTCTTCTGCTTTTCTTTCCACAAAAACCTTTTCTAAAGACTCTGCCATGCTCCGATTGTTTAACGTAATAAAGTTCTCAAATGCATCGGGATAGACAAACCTTTTAAGGTTTTTATTGAAATCAACCGTGATGAATGACTCCTCGTGTTCAACAATGTTACCTTCACCAAACACGTTATGAGTAATTTCTTCATTAATTAAGTTCACTAGAAAATCTCCTCCTATAAATTTTTTTAACTAAAGCCTAACAGTTAACTGATTAAAACAATGTGAGGTGCTACATTTTATTTCATTGAAATAAAACAATCCATTTTTAAAATTTAAAAAAGTGCGCCCTTCATTCCCGTCCGGAATAAGCTGCGCAGGATTGTTACTTGCCGTCCTGTTTACTTGTACTTATACAGTATAACACATAATCAGAAATTTCTCAAATTTATGGTTGACAATGAACATTTGTTTATCGTATAATATACGATTCTAATTTTACAAGACTGTGTATAGTACTAGTTTTATTCCTGGTGATTTCCATATGTAACTCTCATTCGCTGCATGCTGATGATGTTTTCCTATCGTCGATACAGCGACTGGATGGAGTTGTATATAATATATTTGAATGCTTCCCCATAATAGTCAATGCCTTTCTTAATTGTGTAGTTCTCGGAAAACACTCACGTTTAGTAACTTGGTTATGTCCATCTGTATTGCGTAAAACATGGAATAAACAGTTATTTCTTTCCAACGATCTATCCCTTCCTACTATATTATTCTCCATATATGCTATGTATTACGAGTGGATTTCTAGATTATCTACAAATCAAAAGGCACCGCTAGCTATTAGCGGTGCCTTTATCAACTAATTTTATTATTGTACGGTTTCTTCTACTGCTGATTGTTCTTTTACATAACGCAATACAGGCTTACGTGCTGCCTTTGTTTCATCTAAACGACCGATGACTGTTGTGTGTGGTGCTTCTTGAACAATTTCAGGATGATCCTCTACTTCTTTGGCAATTTGAATCATAGCTTCAATGAAGTTATCCAATGTTTCTTTTGATTCTGTTTCTGTCGGCTCGATCATCATAGCCTCCTCCACATTCAAAGGGAAATAGATTGTTGGTGGATGGTAGCCAAAGTCTAGCAAACGCTTCGCCATATCGAGTGTCCGTACGCCAAGTTTCTTCTGACGACGACCAGATAAAACAAACTCATGTTTACAATGCTGTGTATATGGCAAATCGAAGTATGGCGCTAGACGACGCATCATATAGTTCGCATTGAGTACTGCATATTCCGTCACAGCTTTTAAGCCGTCTGGACCCATTGAACGAATATACGTATAGGCACGTAGGTAAATACCAAAATTACCGTAGTACGGTTTTACACGACCAATGGATTGTGGTACGTCATAGTTCAATAGGTAACGATCATCTACTTTTTCAACAATAGGTTTCGGCATGAATGCAGCTAGTTCATCTGTTACGCCTACCGGACCGGAACCTGGTCCACCACCACCGTGAGGACCTGTGAACGTCTTATGCAAGTTCAAGTGAACCGCATCGAAGCCCATGTCGCCAGGACGTGCTTTTGACATAACTGCGTTCAGGTTTGCTCCGTCGTAATACAGCTTCCCGCCGACTCCGTGAACCGCTGCTGCCATTTCTAAAATATCTTCTTCGAAAAGTCCAAGCGTATTCGGATTCGTCAACATTAAAGCAGCTGTATCAGGCCCTACTTTTGATTTCAAATCTTCCAGATCTACCAAGCCTTTTTCATTTGACTTAACTGTTACTGTATCAAAACCAGCAACCGTTGCAGAAGCCGGGTTTGTTCCGTGAGCGGAGTCGGGAACCAGCACTTTCGTACGCTGTGTATCACCGTTCGCTTCGTGAAAGGCACGGATCATCATCAAAGCTGTCCATTCACCATGCGCCCCTGCTGCCGGTTGCAATGTGACTTGTGGCATACCCGTGATCTCAGCCAAATGCTCTTGCAGATCGTATACTACTTCAAGTGCACCTTGTATAGTAGATTCGTCTTGTAGTGGGTGAACACGTGAAAATCCTGGGAAACGGGCAACCGCTTCGTTAATTTTTGGGTTGTATTTCATTGTGCAAGAGCCTAATGGATAGAACCCTGTATCGACACCATGGTTACGATTGGACAATGCAGTATAGTGACGCATAATGTCCAACTCCGATACTTCTGGCAGTTCCGCCTCTTCCGTACGAATTACGCCTTGAGACAAAATGGACGTAACATCTACTTCGGGTACATCTAATTCAGGTAAGCTATAACCGATTCGTCCAGGTTTGGAAAGTTCAAAAATGAGTGATTGGTTGTCTTTATGCATGGATAGCCTCCAATTCTTGCACGTATGCATCGATTTCTTCTTTCGTACGTTGTTCTGTAACAGCGATCAGTGCGTGATTCGCCAGATCTTCATCTACTAAACTTAGATCATATCCACCAATAATTCCTCGTTCAAGCAAGCGTTTATTGACATCTTGAATAGGTGATTTACAATCTACTACGAGTTCATTGAAATGTGCAGGTCCGAACTTCACTTCGAAGCCAGCTTTTTCAAATGCTTGTTTCGCATAAGCTGTTTTGGCGATATTCTGATAGGCGATTTCTTTAATTCCTTCTTTTCCAAGAGCTGTCATCGCAACGGATGCTGCAAGAGCGTTCAGCGCTTGATTTGAACAGATATTAGATGTTGCCTTGTCACGACGAATATGTTGCTCGCGCGCTTGCAATGTCAGTACATATCCTCTACGTCCTTCATCATCATTCGTTTCACCAACGAGACGGCCAGGAACTTTACGCATCAATTTCTTCGATACGGCAAAATATCCACAGTGTGGTCCGCCAAATGATTCTGCGATTCCGAATGGCTGTGCATCACCAACTGTAATATCCGCCCCAAGCGCCCCAGGTGGTGTCAGTAGTCCTAGTGCAAGTGGATTCGCTGAAACGATCGATAATGCACCATTTTCATGTGCGATATCACTAATCGCTTGAAGATCTTCCACTTGCCCGTAGAAGTTAGGATATTGTACGAGCACCGCTGCAGTCTCGTCATCCATCATTTCTTTCAGCTTATCAAGGTCCGTTACACCGTTTTTATGTGGGATTGTCACCATTTCAACGTATTGCCCGTCAGCATATGACTTCACTACTGCACGCGATTCGTTGTGAACAGTGGAAGATACCAATAACTTCTTGCGACGTGTGTGACCTGCGGCAAGGGTTCCGGCTTCAGCAAGTGATGTCCCCCCGTCATACATAGAAGAGTTCGCTAGTTCCATACCTGTCAATTCACAGATCATCGTCTGGAACTCAAAAATTGCTTGTAATTCTCCTTGTGAAATTTCGGGCTGGTATGGCGTGTACGCTGTATAGAATTCAGAACGTGAGATAACATGGTCTACAATGACCGGGCGATAATGATCATAGACTCCCGCGCCTAAGAATGAAGCATAATCTTGAGCGTTGACGTTTTTCGCAGCCATACGTCCAAGTTCTTTTAAAAGTGACGTTTCAGATTTCGCAGGTTTGATCTTATATTCACCTTTGAATCGTACTTTTTCCGGAATGTCCGAAAATAGTTCTTCAATGGAAGCAATTCCGATTGTGTCAAGCATATCTTTCTGGTCTTGCTCCGTCATAGGTAGATAACGATGCTTCATAATAATTTTACCCCTTTTCACTTATGATCTTTTATAGAAAGGTGTTGCAATGACTTTTGCCTTAAGACGTTTCGTACGGATTTCCACTTCAACTTCTGTGCCGAGCTCTGCGAACTCTGTAGATAGAAGCGCAAAACCGATATTCTTCTTTAACGTTGGTGACTGTGTACCCGTTGTGACTTCACCGATCTCTTTGTCACCATTAAATACTTTATAACCAGTACGTGGAATTCCTTTATCGATCATCTCAAGTCCGACAAGCTTACGTTCCACGCCTTGTTCCTTTTGTTTCACAAGAATATCTTTACCAACGAAATCTTCTTTATTCACTTTTACGACGAAGCCAAGTCCTGCTTCTAATGGAGAAATGTCCTCTCTCAGTTCTTGACCGTAAAGTGGTAGTCCCGCTTCAAAGCGCAATGTGTCACGCGCACCAAGCCCTGCAGGTACAACGCCCTCTTCTTTACCTTCTTGCAAAATCTTTGCCCACAAGTTCTGGATCGCTTCCGGTGTACCGTAGATTTCAAATCCATCTTCTCCTGTATAACCAGTACGTGAAACGAGTACATCTTCTCCGGCTACTTGAACATGTTCTTTAAAACGGAAAAACTTGATCTCTTCGAGTGGCCCATCGGTCAGTTTCTGTAATACCGACTCCGCCACCGGGCCTTGCAGTGCAAGTAACGCGTAGTTGGAAGATTGGTTATCGATGACGACATGGTCGAGTTTTTGCTCATTCATCCAAGCTACATCTTTTTCGATATTCGATGCATTGACGACTAATAAATAGCGCTCTTCTTCCAATTTATAAATTAAGAAGTCATCGATTGTTCCACCTTGCTCGTTACACATCACTGTATACTGCGCTTGGCCGATCTTCAGTTTGGAAACATCATTCGTCACAAGCTTCTGCAAATAGTCGAGTGCCCCGCTACCACTAACAAACACTTCTCCCATATGCGAGACATCAAACAAACCAGCTTTTGTACGAACGGCTTCGTGTTCTGCTTTAATACTAGAGAACTGCACAGGTAATTCCCAGCCGCCAAAGTCGATCGTCTTACCCCCGTACTCTTTATAACTTTCAAATAGCGGTGTACGTAATAATTGGTTCGTCAAACTGTTTCCTCCTTTTTGTCCTGATCAAGGAATGATCAGTATGTAATTCATCAAAAAAAGGACAGGAGTCTCCTATAAAAGAGAACCCCTGTCCTTTTGCCGAAAACTTTACAGTTTCCATACTTCCTTCGGCCGCTGATGACTCAGCACTGTCCAGAGATGCGTCATGTATGCGTTTTGTTACCTGAGAGATTCATAACTTTCGTTACTTGCTCCTTCGGCGGCGCCTAATGCGCGCTCTCCCCATACAATCATTCGCATGATTCAATTAATTTTTTCTTCACTGATATCTTAACATTTTACATAAGTAAGCGCAATCTATTTATTAAAAGTAGATAAAAGCGAATGATAATTTAACTACAAACTATATCATTCGCTTTTGTAATGAGTTATTGATATCTTTCGATTTGAAAGATAATATATTCCGCAATATCTGTTAAAGACTTGCCCGTTGTCTCCACTGTGAAATGAGCAGAATGTAAATACTTCGGCTTGCGTTTTTTATAAAGAGCTTCTAATTCTTGCCGCGAAGATTGCTGTACAATTGGACGATTGATATCAGTCGAGATTCTTCGCCAAATATCACGGAATGATGCATTGAGGAAAAATACGATGCCTGTTTCGCGCATCAGTTGAATATTTTCTTCTTTTACTGCAACGCCTCCACCAGTCGCTACAATACAATATTCTTCAGGGAATTTTTCAAGGAATTCTGTCTCTAACTGTCGAAAATATAACTCACCGTACTGATCAAATATTTCAGGAATCGTCATCTGCATTTGTTCTGAAATTTCATGATCCATGTCAAAGAACGGAATACCTGTCAACGTATGCAGCCGTTTACCGATTGCGCTTTTTCCACATCCCATAAATCCCACTAAATAAATCCTTTTCATTTTCATCCATCCCGTTTCATTAATTCAACTGCTTTATGCTCATAATAGGTTTCGAGCCAGTCGTATATTCTGTAGATACTATCATGCCATGAAACGAGGGAGAAAAGAAAGAGACTTACGCAAAATAATAAAACAATCGCGAAAATAAATGATCCTCCCATCTCATTCTTGGTATAAACCAATAGCAAACGTCCTTTCTTTTCGCATCCCATCCTGCATTTCGACAGTAAGCTTCAATTCGCTATCTTTCACAGTAAATGTACTGGAATTTACATTCATTAATAAAGGGACATGACCTGTTCCATCGACCACTTTACGAAGCATTTTATTGTATTGCTGAATAGTTATGATTCCTCTTTCCGTATGAAACGTGATGCGCGTAGGTTTCACTTCCTCCACTACACTTACTTCTTCCAATAACTCTTGTAATTCCAAAGAAAATAACTCCCATTCACCTAATAGGTCCCCTTGATAGACTTTTTCTGTGGGTGCTTGCCAGTAAAAAAATAGTACCGCAAATTGAATCAACATCATGAATATAAGTAAATGAACAATACTCTCAACTAATGAATATCCTTTTTCATTCGTTTTCTTCATAGATTCACACATTTATTATGTTCAATTTGTTGTATTTCATATGCAACGCAAATCTGTTGATCACTAACTTTCCAATGATAGTGCACATCCTCATGAGATCTGTATCCCGTTGTTTGTCCCGACGATTTATACAAAATAGCCGCTTGATAGGTAGTTTGAGCTGCGATCATCGCTTGCTTTTTCGCCATGACGGATGATGTAACGGTAGTAGCCAATGGCAAAAGAGATGAGAAAATCACCATGATGATGACCAGGGACAACATAGCTTCTGGCCACGATTGCCCTTTTTCATTCATTGATGATTATCCTTCCTCTTTCAAATTGGAATGAAATTGATATAATCCCTTTGCTTTGTGTAGAAAAAAACATCTTGCCTGTAGTAGTCAAATAACCTGTTTCAGCAAAATCTAATCTTTGAAGTGTAGATTGTTTCGTCCGGCGCATCCCTTCAGGAAATTCCCCGTGCAATACTTCAAACATATCATTTAAAATCGCTTTGTAAATTCTTCCATCTTCTTCAAATCTCAAAGTGACTCTTTGCTGATTTGTGATCGCATATAATTGCGTTTCATGAACCTTTGTCATGAATTGTTTCAACGCATCTTCTTCACTTATTCTTTGCAGGCGTTGATCACTAAATGGAAGAATAACGGCTGTTAAAATCATCGTAATAGACAGAACAAGCAAAAGTTCCAAGAAAGTAAACCCTTGCTGATCTTTGACAGTTTTCTTATCCACCACCATTTGACGCCGTCACTTTACCGTCTCCTGCAATTGAAATCGCGTTACCGTTCGGACATGCTGGATTTTCTGGTAAATACCCATCTGTTGTTAACGCTGTAATCGACGGAATTGTTTTTTTATCCATTTTATATGCTTGCACTTGGCCTTCTACCATTTTGACATATGCTTCACAGCCCTTTTCATCTATCGATTTAGAATGCTTTGTGACGTTCGGGATTGCGATTAAGATCAACACAGTAATGATCAATAGCACGATCATCATTTCAATTAACGTAAAACCTTTTTCATTCTTCAGCAATTCTTTTCCTCCTTTTAAATACTGTCGATCATTTTATAAACAGGCAATAAAATAGATAAGTAGGACAATAAAATACAAACTGCGAGAACGCCAAATAAGGCAGGCTGTAGGATCGATAACCATTGATTGATCTTTTCCTCCAACTGTTCATTCGTGTGTTCGCCATACAGCAAAAGTTCTTTCGGTAAGTAACCAGTATTTGCCCCGTGTTTTGCAAAATCTGCCAGACGTGATGATAAACCATCTGTTAAATGAATTGCTTCATGTAAAGATTCACCATACATAACATGCCCGCTTAATTCATTAGTGATTACCGATAATATAGGATCTTCCGTTTGCTCCGATAGGACAGCTAATGCGCTTTGCATGGAAAGACCTGACTGCAATAAACTTCCGAGCTCATTGGCAAAATCCCTAGTTTTCATTTCACTATAGAAAGTATTGATGCCGGGGACTTTTAGTACATAATGTAAAACTTCAAGAGAAGACAACCTTTTTAACCACATTCGGACTAATAGAAAACCAACAACAAATATAATGGATGCGGTAAGCAACAGATCCGGTATGGAAGAGACAAGCTTTGGTAAGAATTGAACAATCCCACTTTCGTTATTCGCCCGTATTACAGTTAATGCTTCGAAATTCGGTAAGAAAAATTGTCGAAATGCAATTAATAAAATTAGTAAAAAAGAAAACAAAACACTTGGATACGCCAATAGCTTTCGTATCTGTTTCTGCTTTTCCGTCTTCCGATTGACACGGTCCGCCACTTCTTTCAACGCGCGTATCAAGTTGCCGTCTACTTCTGCTATAATAATTGGCAACATCATACTTTTACGGAAACCTAAACTCTTTAAAATATGCGAAACACCATACCCCATTTTCAACTCATCTTCTACTTGCCGAAGTTTCTCTTCAAACTCTTTCGTATGATAAGGCAATATGAGAATCAGTCCTTCATGAAAGGTATATCCTTCTTGAAGCAGCGCTGAGAGTCTTACTAAAAACTCCGCTGGCTTTATCAATTTCTTATCGGAAGCAGATTGGAATAATTTAATCCGTATCATATAGCACCTTTTCATACAAAGCTTGCTGTGTTTCAATTTTCTTGTGAATAGGAGTCGAAAACCGCAGACCATTCACCATTGATTCCGTAGCTAATTGCAGATCTGACTCCTGCAATATTTCAAAAACCGCTGCCGTCTCTCCAGACTGTTGTGTTATCAATCGCTGAGCGGATATCGCGATAACGGTCTGTCTAAGCTCTTCTACATGAATGCCGAGGTCCAGTAAACGATATAAGCAACCTACAGGATCTTTTGCATGGATTGTGCTAAGAACTAAGTGTCCAGTCAACGCTGCTTCTACTGCAATTTTGGCTGTCTCTGCATCACGTATTTCTCCAATCATGATGACATCAGGAGAATGGCGTAAAATTGCTTTCAATCCTGCAGAGTACGTAATTCCAGAACGTTCATTCACTTGAATTTGTAATAAGTGACTATGATTATTTTCTACAGGATCTTCGAGCGAAATGACGTGACGCTTGAGTTTGGATACACAATGGGATGTCAAAGAATATAATGTAGTCGTTTTACCAGAACCCGTAGGTCCAGTGACAAGAAATAATCCTTGTTTGCAAGCAGCGGCTTCAGCCAATTGCTGCGTCCATTCAGGATCGAGACATAGTTGGTTGAGCGGCACAATTTTATCATGTTTCTGAATGCGGATCGCCACACTTTCCCTCAATTGAATAGATGGAATCGTCGAGACGCGAAAAGAGAAGTTGCAGTCGAAAAAGGACCGATGAAAGGAACCGCTTTGTGGACGACGTTGTTCACTAATATCCAAAGAAGATAAAAATTTATAAAATGAAATTAATCGACCACCTAATGTATGAGGATATTGACCGATTTTCGAAAAATGCGCGTCTTTGCGAATCGCCACGTCATATCCTTCTGACGTAGGCACAAAATGAATATCTGTCGCTTCAGACTTAATAGCTTTCTCAAGCAGTTGTACACAAGTTCTTTCTATAGGGTTCTTTTCAGTTTCCATAGTTCTCTCCTTTCTCCATTCGACAAAAGACCACTTTTTATCTTGAAAAAAGTATATACGGGAATTAAATTGTTTGAAAATGCATTACATTTGTGTGAATTCATTTTTCATAGTGGATATGGAATCATAATTCATTTCTTTACGGTAATTCGATAGCAAAATTCAATTTTCATATTATTTTTATCACAGGTTCTGTTATACTGTAATCAGCTACTATCTTAATCCGTTCGTACAAGTACACTCTTTTGACACAATGTGAAATCGATTGGAGTTTACTTTTAGGCTGACGTTCTATTATAATGGATAAGAGCTTATTGTAATGTTGTGAAGGAGGGATTCTTAGATGGATAATATGTTTAAACTTTTAGGATTCTGGTCAGGTATTTTTGCGGTAATGTTCTATGTAGGAAATATGATTCCAGCTGCTTTACTTATGGTAGCAGGCACAATCTTCTTTATTCTACTTGGATACTTGAAGCTTTCAGAGCGTATGTATATTTACTTATTCGGAGCATACCTGATGATCTTCATGGTTGGTTTCAGTTACTATTCAATTTTCATTCACGTACCTGGCGGAGGACACTAATCCGCACACAAAAAACAGCTTCCACAATGGAAAGCTGTTTTTTTGTATGCTATTTGATCAAAATCCATGCAAATATGGATTTTGGTCTTTTTCGATTCCTGGTGTTGTCGCAGGTCCGTGCCCTGGGTAAATTACTATTTCGTCATCAAGCGTCAATAACTGCTCGTGAATTGCTTTAAGCAACGTTTCCGTATCGCCGCCTGGCAAGTCGGTACGACCGACGCTACCTTGGAACAGTGTATCTCCTACGATTGCGAACCCTTCTTCTTCAAAGATATAACAAACGCTTCCTGGGGAGTGTCCTGGTACATGACGCGTCTCCATTTTAAATGGACCTATTTCCAATTGCTTTTCATCGTGGAGCAGCACGTCAGCAGGATTACAAATGACGTCAGGAAATACTGGATACTTAGCTGAACCATTTAACTCGGGGCTTGCAAGCCATTTCTTTTCCGCCACATGCAAATATACGGGAATTTCATAAACCGTTCGGATCTTTTCCAACGCCCCAATATGATCAAAGTGTGCATGCGTTAGTAAAATAGCGACAGGCTTCAGCGATAACTTTCGTATCTCCGATAATAATGCCTCACCATCTTCACCCGGATCAAATAGTAAACAATTTTTCTTTTCGTCTTCCACTATGTAACAATTCGTCTGAATTGGACCTAATGGATGTATATGTATCCTCATTTAATTCACCTCTTTGTCTAATATTAATGAATATGGACACAAACTTCAAATAATCGTCATTATTTAATCTCGACAAAACGATTCATTAACAGTACAATAGAAGAGGAATATCGCTTTATGGCATTCATTTTTTCAATGTTGAAAGGAGTGTCTACTCAATGAATTTATTAGTCATCATTTTTGGATTGATTGCAATTTTAGCAGTCTTTGGAACGGTCCAAGCTTTTAAAGAGCGGAATCTGTTAAGTATAGTTTTCAATGTGGTTACGGTTGTAGTGATCGGAGGATTTACGATCGCTACTGTCATATATTCTGGATACCCACCACAACTACACAAATAAGTTCCAAAAAATAAGGACACCCCTTCTTTGGGGATGTCCTTATTTTTTATGCTATGATTCCGAGAGTGATCAGTAATGAAGTACCCTTCTCTATAGTAAAGATTACTCCACGCGCCCAATCTCTAACCACTTTACCGTCTCGCCGGTCTCAATATCAATCCAAGTATCCAGACTATATCCCGTCAGACACTTGTCGCCTTCGCAATCTAGTGTCCCACCTTCTGGCAACTCCTGGCGCATCACTTCCTTACCCTCTTCTATCTTCACAAGAAAACTGGTTGGCATCATCTCGGTTTGATTAGTAACCGTCATCATCCATGTATTATCATTTAATAAAACAGCTCGATCCATCACAAAACCATCATTTTCAACAAGCCAAGAGTTTTTCTCTTCTCCAGCCGAATTTACTATTGCATACCGTATTTGTTCACCTTCAAATGATTCAATCAATACTTGATCTGTAGCTGAATACAATTGGTTGGCATTATTCGCAAGTAGAGTTTTCTCTCCTGTAATCAGTGATTGTTTCAATACATCAGCGTCTTCTATAAACACCAACTCTTCAGTACCTAACCAATGAGGAAATGGATCAGGCAGCTCTACCGCTACCAATGTATCGTCAGTAGCGTCATAACACAAAATTTCGTAACTCCAGTCATCAGAGAAAGCAGTAATCAGTATTTGTGAAGCGTCGGAACCATTCCACCGTATTTCAAGCTCTGAGGATGCTACCGACACTTCATTAAGTGGAGTACCTGCATGATCAAGTATATGTAAGATGGCTTCCGTTGAGTCATCAGCTGTTTTGACTAGCAGTTGCGAAGCAGAAGGATGAACTTGTACTTCAGAGATTGTTGCGGACGTGCTAAATATTGTATGTATGTCTCCGGTTTGCAAATCAAACGACAACAGACGGTCTTCAGTATCTTTGTTGTCGACGAATAAAATCTCCGTTTCATTTAACCAGCCTACGACAAAACGAATTTCATCTTGCGAAGCTGTAAGAGTTTCTACTAGTTCGACTTCGTTCTCTACTGGTTGTTCTTCGGTTTCAATATCTTCAGATTGCGTACATGCTATTAAAAAAACTGAGCATGCTAACGGGACGAGTATTCTCTTCACTTTTTCACTTCCTCTACTTTAATAAAAAAAGCTGCACGGCATAGGCAGCCGTGCAGCTCATCACGTTATTTACTTTCTTTTAGTTCAGGACTGCCATCTGGTCTTTCTTTGAATCGAAGCAAATCACCATTGATGATGGTATCTGAATAATTTAATTCAGTATTGGCACGCTCAATATACGGCTCACATTGGGCTGCATCTGATGATGGTTCTCCTGTTTCGATATCATAGCAAACTTCCTGTGCGTAAATATTTTTGTCTGTGACAAGACGGCCATCACGGAAGATGACGAATGGTTCACGATCTGGTGAGAATAAATCAGAACCGAATTGCATGTCTGCTTTTGTATCAATTCCGAGCAGATGAAGAATGGTTGGGCGAATATCTACCTGCCCGCCAAGCTCATGCATTTGCTTACCTTCACCATACCCCGGCATATGAATGAACAATGGAACTTTTTGAAGTTCCGCATTATCAAATGGTGTAATGTCCTTATCCATATACATACCCATTGCTTTATTGTGGTTTTCAGAAATACCATAATGGTCTCCATACATCACAATGATCGAGTCTTCGTACAATCCACTTTCTTTCAAGTCTTCAAAGAACTCCTTAACCGCTTCATCCATATATCGAACCGTCTGGAAATACTTATTCAACGTGTTAGAATTTGATGTGTATTCAGGAATTAATTTATCCTGTTCATCCAAATCGAATGGATGATGGTTTGTTAATGTGATCATTCGTGTAGCAAATGGTTGCTGAATGTCTTTCATTAAATCAACAGATTGATGGAAAAACGGAATATCTTTCATTCCCCAGTTGACTGCTTCGTCTTCACCGATTGTGTAGCTATCTACATCATAGAACTTCTGTACTTCAAGTGCTTTGTACATAATGTCGCGGTTCCAGAAGCTCTTGCTGTTAGCGTGCATGACACTTGTAGCATAACCATTCTCGCCTAGTCGTTCAGAAAGCGAGTTATATGTGTTACCGCTGTGCGTAAAGAATACCGCACTACCGTTACGTCCATATAATGAATTCTCTACGATAAACTCAGAGTCAGATGTTTTTCCTAATCCAGTTTGTTGATAGAAGTTGTCAAAGTAGAATGTATCTTTATCGTTTGTTAATTCATTCAAGAATGGAGTGATTTCATGTCCATCCATATCATTGTTAATCACAAAGTTCTGTAACGATTCAAGAGAAACGATAATAACGTTTTTGCCTTTTGCTGTACCGAACATTTTTGGATCCGGTTGTGCGTGGTTGGCTTTGACGTAGTTCTCTATTTCCGTCAATTCCGTCCCATCAGCAAATGTACGCTGTGCATGGGATTTGGATTGAACGAATAAATCATATAAATGGTAGTTATACGTACCGATGTTTTTAACGAGTAATTCACGGTCAAAACTTCTTGTCAATAACTGCGGGCGCTGTGCTTCAGCAAGTGCCAAGTTGAACATCATCAATGTAGCGGCTGCTGCGAAATACACTTTACGTCCCATTTTACGATTTGATTCTTGGATCGGTCCTTGCTTAAAGAAGCGTATAGCAACTAAAATTATCAAGGCATCAGTGAAAAAGAATAGATCCAGAAGTCGCAAATTCTCAGTGATTGAAGAACTTAAATCTGCAAAGTTACTTGTCTGGAACAATAGAGGCAGTGTAATAAAGTCCGTAAAGAAACGATAGAACACGGCATTGGCAAACATGATAAAGGATGTGATTACACTTACTGCTAAAATATATCGGTTACGCGTTTTCGTCTTTTTAATAAATAAAGCAACCCCATAAATAAACAATAGAAATGCTAGGGGATTAATTAGTAGAATAAATTGTTGCATAGCATTATCGATTTTCATATTGAAACTGGTGAAATACCCGATGTAGGTAGTCAACCAAGTTGCGATTACTGCGATAATGAGTACGGAATGCTTAGGCCATGAAAATTTTCTCATTCCATCTCTTCCTTTCGTTTCGTTTAGATACTGTTATATAGTCATCATATATTTAGACGTTTGACTGCGTGAAAAGTTTCACATAAGACGAGGAATGAGTAGTTCGTATATTTTAGTTAATTATTAGCTCGTTTGTTCTCTTCTCAAAACAAGCAATGCTTGAATATATGTTTGTTGATCAATAAATTGGTGGTCATACAGTTCTTTTACTTCAGATTCCATTACCATGCTGTCCTGTCGTTTATCGCCTGTATAGATGATTACACCAAAACGTTTAAGTAATTTCATCACATCATAAAATTCATTCATTCGTTTCACGGGCTTTCTGACAATCTATAATATGTTCGTCTGTATAAATATAGGACACCGGAACATCGTGCGGCTCCCTCATTATATTATGGCGGATTTGACAGTCAAATGCCAGTGATATCGTTTCAAATGGGAAATTTATCAAATAGCGATCATAATAACCGCCACCGAAACCTATGCGGTAACCAGTCTCTGAATACACGACACCTGGAACAATTTGCAAGTCTATTTCTTCGGGTCTTACCGAGTCTGTCAAATCCATTCTTGGTTCTTTTAAATCCATATACACCACTTCTGTTTGATCGAATGAATCGATCACCCGAAAATCCATTTCTCTCGTTGAAGAAATACATCGTGGAATCGCAATTCGCTTTCCAGCTTGCCAGGCGGTTTCTATCAAACGATGCGTGTCCACTTCCGGAAACCTGGATAACGTGATTCCGATGGTCGTTGCATACTTAAATTCATCCGAAGCAAGAACTTTTTCTGTTATAATAGCTGATTTTCGTTCGTGATCAGATGGAGTTAATTGATGTAATTTCTGTATAACCTGTTTCCGAAGATGTTGCTTTTCCACTGTATTACCTCCCGTAAGAAAAAACCAAAACCGAAGCAGGTTTTGGTTTTAATGATTATTTCGTTTCACGGTGCAAAGTTTGCTTTTTTTCACGTGAGCAATATTTCATCATTTCAATACGTTCTGGATTGTTACGCTTGTTTTTCTTAGTAATATAATTACGCTCTGCACATTCTGTACAAGCGAGTGTTACGTTTACGCGCATTACTGTCCCTCCCACTCAATAGCTATAGATATAAGTAAAACATGAGCATGATTTATACGACTAATATATTATACCATAGTTTTATTCATTGTACAGCAAAAAATATTCAAATATCATTCATCATGTGCTTATGGTATTATGAAGGAAAATCTAGTTATTTTGGAGGGAAATAGTATGGATATCCCCTTAATCTTACTTAGCATTGGTGTATTGGCTGTCATTCTTTCATTTTTTGTGGGAAATAAGACTCGTGCAATAGATGATGAGTTGGAAAGCGTATCAATCAGCCTTCATCATGAAACAAGTAATCTGAAAAAGAGAGTGCGATTGCTTGAAGAAGAATTGATGGTCGCTTCTCCTGCTCCAGAACCCAGTGCAGCAGCGCCTCAAAAACCAATACACGCAATTATTGTTAATCAAATTACTTCACTTCACAAACAAGGCTATACCATCCCTGAGATTGCAAAACGCGCTTCACTCAGTGAAAGGGAAGTAACGGAAGTGCTACATTCTAAAGGAGTGCGGTTGTCATGATCAAGGAAATATTGCGCGCCGTAGGTATTGGTTGTTTGATAGCTGGCGGTATTTTGTATTTTGTACAGCAACAAACAACTGAAGGTGCGTTACAAAAACAATTAGCTGATTCCAAAGAAGAAGTAGCTATTCTAAAAAAAGAACTAGCCATTTCCCAGACATTGTCGCGGAAAGAAAGTATTCGTAAACCGGAATCCGAACAAGAAACGATTCCAGCTGTAAATGAAGCGGATGAGATCATCACAAAACGTTTTACCGTGAAAGCAGGCATTACACCCGCCAAGTTATCACGTGAATTAAAAAAAGAGAAGTTGATACAAGATGCCGATGCATTTGAACTATATATAATAGAAAATGAATATACACGAAAAATCAAACCAGGTACATACGAATTACGCTCCGATATGCGGTTTCCTGAAATTGCTGGAATCTTTTTACACTTATAATATGAAAAGACGAAAACCAAGTGGTTTTCGTCTTTTTGTATCGATTGGCTATATTACTTCTGTATTCTTACATCCGGAGATGCATTGTCTGCTTTTGCGTTTTTCTGTCTTTTCTGTTCAAAGTATACATCGAGTGCTTCTTTAGCAATTTCACTTGCCGTTGCGGATGGATAGCGTTTTGTATTCGTTGAAATATAAGGGACAATAACTGAATACGCAACTTCCGGTTTGTCCGCAGGAGCGTACCCTACATGAGATAGGTTGATTGTCGGAATAACTGGGTTGGATTTATTACCCGTATAATAAAATGATTCCGCGGTACCCGTCTTTCCTGCTCCCGTGTATGGCGCTCCCGCTAATAATCCAGAAGCTGTACCGTTCGCGCCATAGTATACGTAATGCATACCTTTCTTTACTTGATCGATTTCCACTTGTGAGTTTTTTAAACGATTCAACACGTTTACGGGCGTTTCCTCAATCAATTCCCCAAGTACCTCCCCATCCGGAGAAGGTTCTCTAATCTCCTTTAAAATCTTCGGTGCAATTCTGTTGCCATCTGCTGCAATGGTTGCAACATATTGCGCCATCTGCAAAGGAGTATACGTATCAAACTGTCCAATCGAGAAGTCTAGAAGTTTTCCGGGAATTGTTTCAGTACCGGTTACCCCTGTATATTCACCAGGTAGATCTATTCCTGTTTTAACACCTAATCCAAATGCAGCAAAATTCTCACGGAATGTGTCAAAGGCCTTCTTGTCAATTGGCAAACCTTGACCTGGTCGATATGTTGCTTTTCCTAATCCCATCGCAATGCGGAACATATATACGTTAGATGACCGACCGATAGCGGCAATATCATTTAATGCCACTCGACCATTCGGATTAAACAACGACCGTTTGTATCGGCCACCAATATTGATCGGTTGGTCAATTTTTACTTCACCGATTTTCACGGCTCCTTCATTATAACCGGTAAGCATCGTCGCCAATTTCACTGTGGATCCGACTTCATATGCTGAAGTAAACGTACCATATGTGTAATCTTGTATCGCCCATCGTCCTGTCGATTCGTCCTTTACTACTTTCTTACCGACGAGTGACAAGATCTCCCCGTTATTCGGGTCCAACATGACAAGGAATGCTGATTCTAACGCACTCGTATTCGGGCCTTGTTTTAGACGCAATAATTTATTGGACACCACATCTTCGAGCGCCTTCTGCAAATTTGTATCTGTAGTCAACACTAGGTCTTTACCAGGCTGTCCTTCTTTTACCGTTTTCGTCTCAACCACTTTTCCTGTGCGATCTTTGACATTTTTCACAATCGTCTTTTGACCTTTCAGTAAATCTTCATAATACGATTCTAAATAACTTCGCCCAACGCGATCATTACGCGAATAATCTCTCGCCAGGAAATAGTTTACGTGTGAACGAGGAATACCCTCTACTGGACTCGTTGTAGATCCTAGAATCGCACTATCCGATTTTTTCACTCGGTCCCAGTCAGTAGTTGTATTGACACCTGGCAGTTGATCTAACCTTTCTGACACGACGGCAAATTCTTCGTCTGTCACGCCATCGCTTTTAATAACTTGTGGTGAATAAGCGTAACCTGCCATCATTTCACGGTAAATGGCGAGCACTTCCAAATCTTCCGCTGACAAGGTAGCTAGTTCTTCGTCTGTGATCCGGTCGCGCGTCAGCTGGTTAATCTCTCGTTGGATATCTTTTTGAGATTTATTGTCATCTTTACTGAGCTCTGCTTGCTCTTTCTTCGGTACTTTCTCTGCTGCTTCTACAGGGTTCAATAAAATCCAAAAATCTCGTTTGTCACCCATAGTGACACGTTGAGTATCCTGATCTATCAACTTGGCCATTTTTCTTGCAAGCGCCAGCATTTCTTTTGTTGTCGTGGAGGATGTTTTTGTATACGTTATAGCATTTTTTGCTTCATTATCTATAAGTACTTTTCCAGAACGATCGAAGATTCTACCACGCGGTGTGCTCGTGTTGACTGCAATCTCCTCCGTTCGTTCAAGACTGCGTGTATAATCTTCCCCTTTGACGATTTGCAAATAACCTAAACGAAAAATGAGTAAGGAAAAAAAGACAAAAATCGCTACAAATAAAAAATTCATTCGAAATGCAATATGTTGACGTTGACCCGTTTTGAGCGGCTCCGCCTTTTTCTGGTTTCTCTTCAACAGGAATCTCCTTTCTTAGAATGTTTATGTATAAGAATTATAGCATGAAAATAATAAAGAACACACATCTAGACGAACTAGATGTGTGTCAGGTTTCAATTATTTATTGTCTTGGTAACGCTTTTCTACTTCATCCCAGTTTACTACGTTCCAGAATGCTGAAATGTAGTCTGGACGACGGTTTTGGTAGTTTAAGTAGTAAGCATGCTCCCAAACGTCCAAACCTAGCAATGGTGTTTTACCATCCATATAAGGTGAGTCTTGGTTAGGAGTTGATGTTACTTCAAGTTCACCGTTGTTTACAACAAGCCAAGCCCAGCCTGAACCGAAGCGAGTTGTTGCAGCTTTAGCAAACTCTTCTTTGAAAGCGTCAAAGCTACCGAACTTCTTGTCGATTGCTTCTGCAACTTCCCCAGTTGGATTGCCGCCACCGTTTGGTGAAAGGATTGTCCAGAATAATGAGTGGTTAGAGTGCCCACCACCGTTATTGCGAACTGCTGTACGCTTGTCTTCTGGAACTTTGTCCAAGTTTGCAACTAACTCGTCAACAGGCATGTTCAGAAGTTCTTCATGACCTTCTAGTGCATTGTTCACGTTAGTTACGTACGTGTTGTGGTGTTTCGTGTGATGGATGTTCATCGTTTCTTTGTCGATGTGTGGCTCCAACGCATCATATGCGTATGGTAGTTCTGGTAAAGTATAAGCCATTTTCCATTCCTCCTCTAAATTATCTCTGTTTTGCCCTACTACTTCACATTATCAAAATATGAGTCAGCATTCAAAGAAAATGGACTGTTAACGGAGAAAAAATAGAAAAATGACAATCATGACCACCATAAGGGTACCTTTTACAACAACTGATGTCAGAAAACCAACAACAGAACCGACTCCTGTGCGAAAAGCTTGTTTAATACTTGTACGAGCAAAAATCATCTCCGCAATGATCGCACCAAGAAAAGGCCCTGCTAGAATACCAATGACGGGTATGACGAACGGTCCGATTAACAGTCCAATCGTACTTCCCCACATTCCCGCTTTACTCCCACCAAAGCGTTTAACCCCGACAAGATTGGCGAATGTATCCGCTCCGAACAACAATAAAACGAATAAGATTTGAATCGCCCAAAATAACCACGTTAACTCTTCAAATGAAACGAACGCGCCATAAAGCAGGAAACCCGCCAAGATAAAAATAACAGATGGAATGACAGGGTAGATCAATCCGACAAACGCGATCGCAAACATGATAATGGCCAATGTCCAACCGATCCATAACATAGCTGTCACTCCTTATTTCATTATGCGTGCTTGCCTAAAATTGCTTCCGCAATATTTACTGCATGGTCACCAATTCGCTCAAGGTTCGAAACGATATCGACGAATACCATGCCAGCTTGCGCACTACAATGTCCTTCATTCAAACGGACGATATGATTTTTACGGAATCGACGTTCCATGTTATCAATTAAATCTTCTTTCTCTGAAACGACACGTGCTAGATCTGTGTCGTCTGAATCTAATGATTCAATCGCTTTTTGAACGGTTTCGATTGTCAATGTGAACATTTCTGATAGATCGTCCATTGCATCATCTGTTAGTTTCAATTTATTAGTTTCACGTAAATCGATTAGCTCGATGATGTTTTCGAAATGGTCACCAATTCGCTCGATATCTCGGACCGTATCCATCAATAAGACGTGACGTCCAGATTCAGCTGGCGAAACGATTACCACGGATACTTCTACTAAGTAATCTGTAATTTTACGGTCGAGATTGTTGATGGCATCTTCAATTTGATAAGCTGTTTCTGCATATTTTTTCTGACCTGTCTTCAAATATTCGAACGATTCTTGAAGACCTCGGACACTGAAATCACCCATCCGGACGATTTCTTCTTTAGCTTGTCCAATTGCGACAGCTGGTGATTGTGTGATGAAGCGACGGTCGAGATGTTTCGGTTTATACTCAATGGTTACATCCTCGCCCGGTATCATCTTCGTGACTAAATATGCCCAAGCACCGATGAACGGAAATTGCAAGACGGTATTGGCAATGTTAAACGAACCGTGCGCAAATGCGATTTGCATCTTACTTTCGAGATTCAATACACTTGCCATCCATTCGACATACGCTGTAAATGGTATGAGTAAGATCATAAAGATGATGGCACCGATGATATTGAATAGCACGTGTACAGCTGCCGCTCGTCTTGCCGCAACGGATGCACCTAGTGCCGCAAGTACTGCAGTAATGGTTGTTCCGATGTTATCACCAAATAAAATCGGCAATGCAGCCTTCATTGTAACTAAGTCTTCAGCGAAGAGACCTTGTAATATGCCGACAGTCGCACTGGAGCTTTGAACGATTAGCGTGAAAATTGTTCCTGCTACGACGCCTAACAATGAATGTTCACTCATTGCGAGTGTGAAATCAGCAAATGCTTCTAATGAACGTAATGGCTTCATTCCATCACTCATTAATTCAAGTCCTAAGAACAATCCACCGAAGCCGAAAATGACTTCTCCTAGGTTCTTAATTTTAGCTTTACGAACGAAGAAAATTAAGAAAGCACCGAATGCCATGATCGGTAATGCATATGCACCGACATCTAGACCAATAATAAACGCAGTCACAGTCGTACCAATATTGGCGCCCATGATAACACCGATTGCCTGACGGAGTGTCATAAATCCAGCACTAACTAGACCGACAGTAATAACAGTTGTTCCAGAACTAGACTGAATTAGCACTGTTACGATAATACCGACAAGAATCCCCATAAATGGATTGGTAGTAAAACGGTCTAGGATCGCACGAAGTCTGTCCCCTGCAGCCTTTTGCAATCCATCCCCCATGTACTTAATTGCGAATAGGAAAATTCCTAAGCCCCCAAGAAATTGGAACGCCAATTCTTGCCAGTTTACTTCCATTTAATTGTCAACCTCCATCAAACGTTTTATGTATGATTTCTAACTACCCTTCACCTGTTGTTCTTGGCGTGAAGTTTCAACCTATTATGAGAGTTGTATACGTCAATTGTAAAGTGTCCAACTGCAATCTTTACATCACCTTAACAATGCAGCAATGAAATGTCATAAGAATGTCGAAATTTCTGCAAAGCAGTATGTTTTAAAAAAATGGTAGACTATATGTAGAAAGGGAGGCCGGCTTAGTGAAATTCCATCAACTTTTCAAAGCATCTTTACATGAACCGAAAAAACTTGCAGCATTCCGCTTGTTATCGATCGGAAAAGTCATTCAATACATATTCATGTTTATCTTTCTTTACACTGGTGTGTCGTTTTTGCAATTTGTCATAGGTGATCACACACTGTTCCAGTCGTCACCTGAATTAGCGGAAATCGGCAAAACAATCGGCTTTTTGATCTATCCAATCGCATTTGTCTTGCAATTGGTCATTATTACGTCGTATTTATTTATTCGCATCAGTTTTTTTGCTATCATAGGGGTATTGCTATTGAAACTATTGCATCGCCGAGGCGAATTCCGCTTTATGTGGCGAACGGCAGCGATTGCTGCAACATTCCCCATCTTGCTGACGATGGCATTTGAATTTGTTCCTTCTATGCAACCGTATAGCTTGTGGATTGCATCGCTAGTTCATCTACTCTACGTGTGGGGAGCTGCAGTCTACTATCCGAAACAACCAAG
Organism: Sporosarcina sp. P3; assembly: GCF_002743415.1. Lineage (NCBI taxonomy): Bacteria > Bacillati > Bacillota > Bacilli > Caryophanales > Caryophanaceae > Sporosarcina > Sporosarcina sp. P3. The sequence continues at coordinate 83,641 of NZ_PDZE01000001.1, read as the reverse complement.
ATGAATAGTTTTCCTCTTGTCTGCATAGTGTAGTGCAGGAGGGATGCATGATGAGAATTTTACTGATCGCACTTGCTGTGTTTTGCACTGTTCACTTTGTTCGAATGGATTTAACAGAAGGGACAATCCCTCTTGCAGCCTTTTTTGAAGATGAATCGTCCTGTACAGAAGAAACGCCGAATCATTCAATTGTCATTCGAGTGGTTGAAGGTGATACAATAGAGTCGTTATTCGCATTATACCCAGATTCAACACAAAACTTTCTTGAGAGGTTGGAGCAATTTTATTCCATGAACCCTCATCTCGAACGCCAACAATTTGTAGCTGGCGAACGAATTAAGCTACCAATTGGTGAACAGGTAGAATCTGTTTGCGAAGAAGACGAAAAAAGATAATTTTATATTCCATCTAGTTGATGGTATTTACTCATTTGAAGGAGAGAGACATAATGACTGAAATGATTCATCGTTCCAATACCCGTCCCGTAAAAGTTGGTAATTTAACTATCGGGGGAAGCAATGAGCTGTTTATGCAAAGCATGACGACGACAAAAACACATGATGTCGAAGCAACAGTTGCAGAGATTAAACGTTTGGAGGACGCTGGCTGCCAAATCGTACGTGTAGCATGTCCCGACGAGCGTGCAGCGTATTCGATTGGTGAAATCAAAAAGCAGATCAATATCCCGTTAGTAGTGGATATTCATTTTGACTATAAATTAGCATTGATTGCTATAGAACAAGGTGCAGATAAAATTCGCATCAACCCAGGTAACATTGGCCGTAAAGAAAAAGTCGAAGCTGTCGTGAACGCAGCAAAAGCAAAAGGCATTCCGATTCGTATCGGTGTCAACGCAGGTTCGCTAGAGCGAAAAATTCTCGAGAAGTATGGCTACCCTACTGCAGAAGGTATGGTTGAAAGTGCATTGCATCATATCAAAATCCTTGAAGACTTGGATTTCCATGATATTATCGTATCGCTTAAAGCATCTGACGTGAACTTGGCGATCGAAGCGTATAAGCTTGCAGCTGCAGCATTCGATTATCCATTGCACTTAGGAATTACAGAATCCGGTACGTTATTCGCAGGCTCGATTAAGAGTGCAGCAGGACTGGGTTCCCTTCTCTCAGCAGGTATCGGCAACACGCTGCGCGTATCGTTAAGTGCAGACCCAATTCAAGAAATCAAAGTAGCGAAAGAGTTACTGAAAGTATTCGGCTTATCATCTAACGCTGCAACATTAATTTCTTGTCCGACATGCGGCCGTATTGAAATCGACCTTATTTCTATTGCCAATGAAGTAGAAGAATATATCTCGAACATTAAAGCTCCGTTAAAAGTAGCTGTTCTTGGCTGTGCGGTAAACGGCCCAGGGGAAGCACGTGAAGCGGATATCGGTATTGCTGGTGCTCGTGGTGAAGGATTGCTATTCATGCACGGTAAAACCGTACGAAAAGTTCCTGAAGAGACAATGGTCGAAGAATTGAAAAAAGAAATCGATATTTTGGCTGAAGAATATTTCGAGAAGAAAAGACAAGAAGAAGCACTTGCAGCACAAGGTAGCGTTTCTGAATGAGGGACATTCGTTTCGGGATCGACATTGACGGCACCGTAACCTGCCCTACAGCACTTCTTCCTCATATCAATAAACGCTTTGGTTCTAATCTGACACTCGATGACATTAAGGAGTATGATTTGACGAAAGCGTTTGATGTAGATCCTGAACTGTTTGGACAATGGTATAAGGAAACGGAAGAACTAATCTATCAGACATCCCCTGCCCAACAGTTCGCAAAAGAAGTACTAACGAACTGGAAAAAGCAGTATGAGTTATTCTATATTTCAGCACGCGGTAACAACGTCTTGGAATGTACGACCAACTGGTTCGTTGAGCAGGAAATTCCGTATGATCACGTGGAGTTGATTGGCACGCACCATAAAATTGAGGCGGCCAAGCAATTCAACGTGGATGCATTTTTCGAAGACAAGCATGACAATGCGGTAGGCATTCACGAAGAGCTGGATATTCCCGTATTCTTGTTTGATACCCCTTATAATCAGAATCCAATTCCCGAAGGTGTCATACGAGTAGCCAATTGGAAACAAGCTGATCAGTACGTTAGACAGTTGTTTCATGCTACGGAAATGACTGAGAATAAATAATTGGTGGAGCATCGCATATGGCGGTGCTCTTTTTTTCATAGTATTCTTGTACATCATCATCTTACTTTGAATTACTTCTGTATAGTAAAATGTAGTAGACAATTATTATGTAAAATAGTAGATCGAGGTTTTTATTTATGTCTGTCAGTCTTATTATATTAATAATACTTGCTGTATTTATTGGTGCTTTGTCGCGTGCCACATTTGGTTTCGGTGAAGCAGTTGTCAGCATGCCGTTGCTCGCATTGTTATCCATAGATTTGTATACATCTATCGCTCTAATAGGTTTAGTTGGACTCACTGTCGCTTTATTTACAGTAGTCTCAGAATGGCATCATGTGGAACGTCAAGCGTTACTTCGTTTAATTATAGGTGCTCTTGCTGGTATCCCTGTAGGTATTGTATTAGTCGTCGAACTGCCCGATACGCTAATCACCATTGCACTCGGGATCTTTTTAATTCTCTATGGTACATATTCATTCGGCAAGAGTTTAGTACATAATACACTTACTACAGAAAGACTGAAGGCGAAGTTCTGGTCATTACCAGTTGGATTTATATCGGGTGTTCTCGGAAGTGCTTATAATACTCACGGTGTGCCAGTAGTAGTGTATGGTACAGTAAGACGATGGGAGCCTCAGCGTTTTCGCGGTACTTTGCAAGCTCATTTTCTTATTACAGGTGCTTTGATAGTAGCTGGACAGGCTTTAGGAGGACTTTGGTCAAAAGATGTCTTTGTATTATACGGCTACTCTTTCCCAACTCTACTACTCGCAGTATGGCTCGGTATCTTTATACAGCGTCGTATTCCAAATGAAAGATTTATTCGCTATGTATTTCTCCTCCTTACACTGCTTGGAGCCTTATTATTACTTACTTCCATTTGAATACTATTCAATACAAAAGGCGGCACATCATGAACTACATGATGTACCGCCTTTATCATTCAAACTACCCTACTTTACACTTCGGACATCTGCCATAAATCTCGAACTTATGCCCTTCAATTTCATAATCCGACAAATTGACTGTTACATTATCCATTGGGCAAACCGGAATGGATTTCGTGCTACCACATGCTGTACAAATGAAATGATGGTGATGATGATCCGTTGCGCATTGCATGCGAAAAAGTCGCTCGCCGTTCAACTCTGTTTCATCTAAAATGCCAAGCTTCGAGAACATAGCTAGATTCCGGTAGATCGTATCAAAACTAATGCCTGGATTATCCTGCTCCACTGCCACGCGAACCTCCATAGCTGTCACATAGCGATCCATTTCATCAAAAAAGCGCAATAATATTTCCCGATTTTTTGTCCGCTTATAATCATATTTCAATAGAATGTCCCATGCTTCATCTATCGACATGCTGTAACGCCACCTTTCCTGCTTCTCATGACCGTACTTTTTTTCCGAAAAGTACTAACAGTAAAATGAACACCGATGTAACTACAATCGTCCCACCAGGCGCAATATCTAAGTAATACGCAGAAATCAGTCCGATGACTACGGCGATTTCTCCGAAGATTATGGAGTATACTAGTGCACCCTTGTAGCTTTTAGCCACTTGAATAGCAGCTGCCACTGGCAATGTCATCAACGAAGAGACAAGCAAAATTCCAACAATTCGCATCGATGCACCAATGACTAGCGCTGTGATCATCATAAATGCCGCTTGAATGATGCGTTCATTTATCCCCGAGACTCTCGCATACTCGGGATCAAATGCTAAAGAAAATAACTCTTTATATAAGAAATATATAAATGCAATCACTATAATAGCGATTAAAATGACAATGTATAAATCTTGCCGGCTCACAGCAGACACTGAGCCAAATAAGTAACCAACTAAGTCTGTACCAAACCCTTTAGCAAGAGATATGAATATTGCACCAAAGCCAATTCCTGCAGATAAAATAATTGGAATTGCTAGTTCTTCAAAGCTTTTATACACCCTGCGTAATCGCTCAATCAATAAAGACCCGACTACCGCTGCACCCATTCCTAAATACACTGGATTCAGCGCGGCAAAAAACAATACTTGCTGACTTAAATAGAGACTACCTGCAATCCCTGCAAGCGCCACGTGACTGAGCGCGTCTGAAATCATCGACATACGACGCACAACGATAAACAATCCGAGCATCGGTGCGATTAAGCCGATGATCAGCCCCGATAATACAGCATTCTGTAAGAACTCATAAGTGAAAATAGCTTCAATCATCTAACCGGCTCCGTTTCTTTTTGATGAAGCCGACGAATAGGATGACCGTACCAGCCGGATAATTCCGCCTCACTCATTTTTTCATAATCTGCATGAACTCCATGGAAGTGGATAGAACGGTTCAAGCACGCGATATGAGTGGCAAGCTTTGTCACGACGTCGATTTCATGTGTTACGAGTAAAATCGCTATTCCGTACTCACGATTTAATTCGCTAAGCATAGAATAGAAGGATTCAACATTCTGTCTGTCGATCCCGACTGTCGGTTCATCCATAATCAGTAAATCCGGTTGGCTCACGAGCGCTCTCGCAATAAACACACGCTGTTGCTGACCTCCTGACAGATCACCTATACTTTCGTCTTTACGGTCCGCCATTTTCACTACATGCAGTGCGTCGATAGCTTGCTGTTCATCCTCTTTATTGAATCGCTTGAACAGTCCCTTTTTACTCGTTAGACCACTTTTTACGACTTCCAATACCGTAGCTGGGAACTGCGTCGTAAACGCGTTGGACTTTTGAGAGACGTAGCCGATTCGTTGCTGTTGGTTAAAAGAATCTATAGGGCCGCCAAACAATTCAATCGTTCCTTGTGATGGTTTCAGCAATCCTAATATGATTTTTAATAATGTAGATTTACCCGAACCGTTTGGACCGATTAATGCCCAAAACTCTCCTTGTTTCACTTCTAAACTGACATCAGAAAGCGCAATGGAGTGGTTAAATTTATGCGTAATATGCTCTAAGTTAATAATGGAATTTGTCATATACATATCCCTTCCTTTAATTCGGAATCATTCCGATTACTTTATGAATTATATAGTAAGATGCGAAGGGATACAACCAATTGAGAGGAATTGATGAAGATGGATTTACTTCAGTTAATTCAGGAAATTAAACAACTGCCAGATCAGGAAGCCGTGCATTACGCGGCTAGTTACGGTGTAGAGTTATCCATTAAAGAAGTGCAACAGTTACGCCCTTTGCTTGATGAGGTTTCATTCACTTGGCTATTTACAGGCATTCCACCCGTATTTATTGAAAAAGTCATTTCGGTCATTGGGTATGAGAAAACTATGCTATATATGGAACAATACAAACTACAATAAAAAAGCGTTGCACGTATGCAACGCCTAACATGTTCAGTTATTCAATTCTTCTAATCGAGCAGGAGTGAATTGATGATTTTTCAACATATCAATCTCCACTGCATACGGTGCTTTTTTATTCGCTTTATCAGTTCCGATAAATGGCGTTTCCAAGATTTTTGGAACATCTTTAAATGTCGGATGGTGGACGATATAAGCTAACGGTTCGAAGCCAATATGGCCCATGCCGATATTTTCGTGGCGGTCTTTTCCAGCACCACAAATATTTTTGCTATCGTTAACGTGGATGACAGAAATACGATCCAACCCAACAATTTGGTTAAATTGGTCTAAGACACCTGAGAAGTCATTGACAATATCATAACCTGCATCATGGACGTGGCATGTATCAAAACATACGGATAAACGTTCGTTATGCTTCACACCGTCGATGATCTTCGCGATTTCATCAAAACTTCTACCACACTCAGTCCCTTTACCAGCCATTGTTTCAAGTGCGATGCGTACATCCGCGTCTTCTGATAACACTTCATTTAAGCCTTCAATAATTTTGTTGATGCCTGTTTCCGCTCCAGCACCCACGTGGGCACCTGGATGGAGAACTATTTGGTTGGCACCAAGCGCTTCAGTACGCTGGATTTCTTGTTGCAAAAAGTCTACGCCTAAACGAAACGTTTCAGGTTTCGTAGTATTTGCAAGGTTGATAATATATGGTGCATGAATGACGAGATTGGATTGACCGTTATGCTCCATGCTCTGTATGCCACTTTCAATATTTAATTCTTCAATGGGTTTACGTCTCGTGTTCTGAGGTGCTCCCGTATAGATCATGAATGTATTGGCTCCATAGCTTAGAGCCTCTTCACTCGAGCCTAGCAGCATCTTTTTACCACTCATGGATACGTGAGAACCTAGAAGGATATCATTTTGTATCATGATTTCTTCTTAATTCTCCTTTGTCTTCTTTTAAAGTTCTCTTTTTGTTCTGCCATCTTTTTCTTGTAACCCGGCTTTACTTTATCTGGTTTACGAACATAGGAATCCGCTTTTTTATCAATTTCATCCACTTCACGTACACGTTTCTTACGTGCTTGACGCTCTTTTACTTCAATCCATTCACCATTTTTAACATCTTCGTGAATGAAAGGAATACCCAGCTTTTCAATTTGATTAATTGCGTCTTCATCAGACGGTTCGTATAATGTGATCGCATGACCTTGCAAGCCTGCACGTGCAGTACGTCCTACGCGGTGAACGAAGAATTCTAGATCCTCTGGTAATTCAAAATTAATGACGTGACTAACACCAGGAATATCAATCCCTCTCGCAGCCAAATCAGTCGCTACAATGTATTGATACTCTAGATCGCGCACTTGCTTCATAACACGTGTACGTTCACGAGGTGTTAAATCCCCATGAATTTTTCCAGGCTTATGGCCGTGTTCTGCTAAATAAGCAGCTAGACGATCAGCGTTTTGCTTAGTATTCATGAAGATAATCGCAAGATACGGCTGAAGGGCGTCCATCACGTGGAGTAGTTTCTTGTTTTTATCCATACTTCTGACAGGCACCAATGAATAACGCATATTCTCCGTCAATGGTTTCTTATCATCCATCCGCACATGAACCGGTGAGTTCATATACTTCGATAAAAACGGCTTAAGTTTCTCAGGAATCGTTGCAGAGAATACATACATGCTGATCTTCTCCGGCATTCTTGAAGCAAACTTATCAATATCTTCAATGAAGCCCATATCAAATGCAAGGTCTGCTTCGTCAATGACAAGCTGAGAAGCTGTGTGGATCGGTAAAGCGCCGGTTTCTGACATGTCTTGGATACGTCCTGGTGTACCGACGATGATGTGCGGTGTGCTCTTCAACCGTTCAGCAGAGCGTTTTTTATCTGTTCCACCAATCAGAATCGCACTTTTGATCTCTGTTCCCTCAATTAGCTTTTTCAATTCATCATGAAGCTGAACAGCTAATTCACGTGTCGGTGCTGTAATGACAGTTTGCAGTTCGTCTTGCTCTGGCTTGAGTTTTTCAACAAGTGGAATTAGGAAACTATGTGACTTCCCTGTTCCTGTATGGGCTTGTCCAATTGCACTAGTATTTTTCATAATCAATGGGATCATTTCTTTTTGAATAGGTGTTGGTTCTTCAAACCCTAATTTTTGAATGGCTTCCCTCAAAAATGGTTTGAATTGGTAATCAGTAAACTTCGACATATCGTTCCTCCTCTAGATAAATCTTATTGTACCATGATTCGGTGCCATCAGTGGTTATTTTCGCATAGGATATAGGGGAAACAACAAAAAAATTAGAAAGGAGTTCGTGATGAGATATCAATCATTTTATCCGTTTAGTAATCAGCCACCTCAGTCTAGGATGACACCTGATATTCCGCCTGTTCAATACAGGGCGCCCACGCCGTTTCCTCAAGGCATGCCGGGCAATACCAGGGGTTTTGAAGAAATGCGTGGCGGTGCTCCACAACAGCAGGCAAGTATGCAAGAAACTGGTCCTTCACGGGCTGATCAATACATGCAAACTGCTAATCGTTTTTTCAATACCGCTCAACAATTCGCACCTTTAGTTCAGCAGTTTGCACCACTTATCCAAAATATACCTGCCATGTGGAGATTATATAAAGGGGTGCAATCTATGCCGGACGCGCCGACTGCCTCTGCTTCTTCAAGACCAAGTAGTCCACAAACACCTAGATCCGCACCTTCTCAAGCCACTAATCAGCCATCTATTCCGCGGATTTTTCAACCGCCCTTCTGAACTCTTTGAATCGTTCACGAATCTCCGCTATAATGAAAGAGAAGTTAGTAGAGGAGTGGAGTGGATTAAATGAAAGTACTCAAGATATCACCAAGAGGTTATTGTTATGGTGTAGTTGATGCGATGGTCATTGCGAGGAATGCTGCGCTAGATCCTACCCTGCCGAGACCTATTTATATATTAGGCATGATCGTCCACAACAAACACGTCACAGACGCATTCGAAGAAGACGGAATCATTACATTGGACGGAGAAAACCGTCTGGAAATCTTACGTAAAGTGGAGAAAGGAACAGTGATCTACACAGCACACGGTGTTTCTCCTGAAGTTCGCCAATTAGCGAAGGACAAAGGATTGGTTGCAATCGACGCAACATGTCCTGACGTTTCTGTTACACATTATTTAATTGAAGAAAAAGTTGCAGAAGGCTATGACATTCTGTATATCGGTAAGAAGCATCACCCAGAACCTGAAGGCGCAATCGGTGTGGCACCGGATTCTGTTCATTTAATTGAACGCCTTGAAGACATTGATAAACTAGAGATTACTAATGAAAAATTATTGGTTACCAATCAAACCACGATGAGCCAATGGGATGTTGCACATCTCATGGAAGAGTTGGAGCGTAAATTCCCTCACATCGAAGTACACCAAGAAATTTGTCTAGCTACACAAGTACGCCAAGAAGCTGTAGCAGAACAAGCAGGCGAAGCAGAGTTGCTGATTGTTGTTGGAGATCCAAAAAGTAATAACTCTAACCGTTTAACGCAAGTATCTGTAGAAATTGCCAACACCCCTTCATACCGCGTTTCAGACGTCTCAGAAATCGATCCTGCATGGCTAAAGGGCATTGAGACAGTAGCGGTAACAGCAGGTGCTTCTACACCTACTATAATCGTTAGAGAAGTTATTTCGTTCCTGAACGAATTTGATCAAGAAGACCCTACAACACATCATCCGGAAAGAAAGTTCAAGCTCGAGAAAATCTTGCCGAAAGTCAAGAACCCAACTCCTGTAGTCCGGATTGAACCGTAAGTATAGAAAAACCGTCGAGTAAAAAGCTCGACGGTTTTCTTATGTCTACGATAAAAATTGAAAGGGTTCCGTAATGATTTTGGATTCAATAAATTCCACAGCTAATTTATTTTCTCCACAAAGTTCGGTCATTTTATTCGCAACGCCAGCAATCATAATTTTTTCGATATTATGGCCAGGGTCCACAATAGCAAGATCGAGTGCCTGCGCGTCTTGCGCGACATGGTAATACATATCCCCAGTCACAAGTACATCGGCTCCTTTTCTCTTGGCAGCCGTAATGTATTTATTTCCATCCCCACCAAGAACCGCCACTTTATGGATTTTTGTATCTGGATCCCCTACAAAACGTAAAGCGGGAACTTCGAATACGTCTTTCACATGGTGTGCAAATTCCTTCAGTGTCATCGCATTGGCAATTTTCCCGATACGTCCAATCCCTTGTTCATTCGTTTTCCGCTGCATCTTGACTATATCAAATGCAGGTTCTTCATAAGGGTGCGCGGCAAACATTGCTTTGATAATTTTAGCCTGCTGACTTTCCGCGAAGACGACTTCAATTCGCTCCTCGTCTACCCGTGTCGGTTCGCCAACTTCTCCGATTGTCGGATTTGCTCCAGCAACCGGTGTGAATCGACCAGTGCCTTGTGAGCTGAAACTACACGCCTGGTAATCACCCATCGCACCCGCTCCAGCCATCGCCAATTTCTGACGTAATGCATCCGCATCGTCTACCGGGCAGAAGACCGCTAGTTTCATCAAATACTCGGAGTTAGTAATATCAATCGGTTCCGTTTCCAGTATGCCAAGACGTTCCGCTAACATATCATTGACACCACCTGCCGCAATATCGAGATTGGTATGAGCAGCGTAGACCGCAATATTATGTTTAATACATTTCTCGATCATTTTCCCTTGTGGTGTATCCGTCATAATGGATTTAACTGGACGAAACAATGGAGGATGGTGTGCAATGACTAGGCTTGCCCCATTTTCAATTGCTTCATCAATCACTTGTTCGTTGACATCAAGCGTAACAAGAACTTTATCTACAGGACGATTCAGTTGGCCGATGTGCAGTCCAATCGGATCCCCTTCAAATGCAAGTCGCTTCGGTGACCACTTTTCGAATAGTTCAATGATCTGATGTCCATTACTTTTCTTCATGCGCTAACACCTTCCTGACTATATCCATATTTTCTTGTATATTTGCTTTTTTTCGCTTAATTTCTTCTGTTTGTTCTGCGTGTTCAAGCGCTTTTATGACTCGCTGCCATTCAAGCATATCTCGTTCCCATTTGGCTCGGAATACGTCAGATTGTTTATGGCGTAAAACGGGTCCGACAAGTAAATCCGTTTTTGAATAATTAGCCGTTCCTCTTTCTAATACTAGTACTTCATAAATTTTATTGTCTTCTAATAATATCTCTTCGTCTACAATGCAGAACCCATTCGCTACAGCCCATTCCCGAATCGCGATCGCATGCAGATTGGGTTGTACGATGATTCGCTGTACATGCGACAGACGATCCTTACCGGCTTCTAAGATCGATGTAATCAATGTACCTCCCATACCTTCAATGGTTACCGTCTCTACATTGTCGGCGTCTTCTATCGCCTGCAAACCGTTTGCTAGACGCACTTCAATATGGTCCGCAAAACCATTCAGAGCTACATTGCGTGTCGCTGCTTCAAATGGACCTGTCACGACTTCTCCTGCAATGGCTTTACGAATTTTTCCTTTGTTCATTAAATAACATGGTAGATAGGCATGATCACTACCGATATCCGCGAGTACAGTGTCTTTTGGAACAAAACTAGCCACCATCGACAGCCGTTCCGATAATTGATTGGTATTCATGGTTCCCCGCCTTTCATTCTTATCTATTGTATAATCGCTTCTCATTTCATGCAATTCAAAAGAGCCAGTAAACCGAGAGTTACTCTGGTTTACTGGCTCTTTAAATTAAGTAGACAATCAGTCTAATGATAAAATGTAATCAACCATTTCATCTATGTTCTCATCTGGAATTAGTCCAGCTGGCATTGCAGTTCCAGCCACACCGTTTTTAATTGCATCATGTGCTTCTTCTGAGTCAAGTGAGCTATTTAGTGCTGGCCCCATTCCGCCAGTTAAGTTATCTCCGTGACAACTAATACACTTCTGCTGCGCAACAGCTTCTGCGTCAAATTCGCCAGTGTTTGCACTTTCTTCTTCAGTTCCTTGCTCAGTGCCTTCTTCGTTAGCTCCAGCAATTTCTTTTTTCTGATCTAGGCCATAAAGTGACATGAAGAATACAAGTCCAATTCCAAGTGCGAAAATCAAAAGAAATGGTACAACAGGATTTTTATTCATTGGATTACCCTCCTTCATCAGAATCTATTCTGTAAAAGATACAGTATACAATTAACATTGTACTGTATCTATAAGAAAACTGAAAGTGTTATTGGATGACTTTTCGTCTTTTGTGACAGAATCGCCATAATTCGCAGGTCAATCACCTAGTTGCCTAGCGATGACCATCCGTTGTACTTCCAAAGTATCTTCTTTAATTTCAAGGAACTTGGCATCACGAAAATAACACTTGACTTCATTTCCGCGCATATAGCCACCGTGTATTTGTGTTGCTTCATCGGAAACTTTCTGACTCGGTCTTTAACTATGCTGCTTGGTACGCCATAGTCCGAGCAAGTTCGATCTTCATCACCATATTCGTCACAGCAGCCAATGCTAGGTGTTTAGCGTAGCTTGTATTGGTATATAGTCTTTTGATCCATTAATCGTATACTGACTGTTAGAAAGCACTGCAGACGTTTCTGTTCCGCCAGCGTGGATCGGGCGCTATCAAACCGAAAGCACCCATTGAATCGCCAGTACAGCTCAGTCCTAGTGAAATACAAGCAGAATATGTAATACTCTTCGGTGCGCATGCACGGCTCCATTTCTCTGTGACAATGGCAAAACTGATCCTGTCGGCTCCACCTCACCGTATTTCTCGGGAAATGGACGGACGGAATGTAGCCATACGTTCCGTTCGATTATATAGATAATAGTAAAAATGCGACGATTGTCAATAAACCAAGTGATCCTGAAATAGTGAAGTATAATAACTTTAATACTCTCCCAGTAAATAACCATAAACCGCAATTTAACACGAGAAGTCCGATCAGTAATGCCGTGTCCCCATCAAAAAATGCAGTCCAAATCTTCAATGACATCATCAATAAAAGAAATGCCATCGATATGTAGAGAAAAGGTGCAAAACCTTTCTTGATGAACATTTTTCCTGATACCAGGATTAGGAAAATCATAGCTAAAACAGAAGCCACAGTCAATGTAGCAACAGGATACTCTGTCAGTACGAACATAGCAACTGATGCTACGCTTGCAAGCAACAAACTGATGAGTAAAATCAACAATTGTTTAGTTCGTAACTTTCTGCGTTCAATTTGAAGTGTGGACGATTCTTGCTCTGCCACTTCATCCGGATCTTCTCCTTGCGCATATAAGGTAATCAGAAAATCGCAATAATGTTCAGGAAGAAGTTTATTGGCTTTCCAATACCGAATTTCAGAAATGATGATCTGTTTTTTATCGATAGCCATCCTTTCTCCTCCAATAGTATCAATCTTCTTTTTTTCGCTAAAGAATAAAAAGCATCGGCTATATCAAGCCGATGCGCCTATTATTCTAAGAAGTCTTTAAGTCGTTTGCTGCGTGATGGGTGTCGTAACTTTCTAAGTGCCTTTGCTTCGATTTGACGAATACGCTCACGCGTAACACCAAATACTTTACCCACTTCTTCGAGCGTACGCGTGCGTCCATCATCTAGACCAAAGCGTAAGCGTAATACATTTTCTTCGCGATCTGTCAACGTATCCAACACATCTTCCAACTGCTCCTTCAACAATTCATAAGCTGCATGGTCTGAAGGAGACTGCGCTTCCGAGTCTTCGATAAAATCGCCTAGATGTGAGTCATCTTCTTCACCAATTGGTGTTTCCAATGATACCGGCTCTTGAGCTATCTTCAAGATTTCACGAACTTTTTCTGGAGTCAATTCCATTTCTTCCCCAATTTCTTCAGGTGAAGGCTCTCGTCCTAAATCTTGAAGCAATTGACGTTGAACACGGATCAATTTATTGATCGTTTCTACCATGTGCACTGGAATACGGATCGTACGTGCCTGGTCCGCGATTGCGCGAGTGATCGCCTGACGGATCCACCAAGTTGCGTACGTACTGAATTTAAAGCCTTTGGTATGGTCAAATTTCTCAACAGCTTTAATAAGACCCATATTTCCTTCTTGGATCAAATCTAAGAATAGCATGCCGCGACCAACATAGCGTTTCGCGATACTGACAACTAAACGTAAGTTCGCTTCAGCTAATTTCTTTTTGGCATTCTCACCACGTATAATACTTGTTTCGATTTCAGGTGTCATTTTTCCTGTTTCTTCAAACTCTGCTTCAGAAGCCAAGCCATCAATAATACGGATTGCCAAATCTACTTCTTCTTTACCCGTCAATAAATCCACTCGCCCAATTTCTTTCAAATACATACGGACTGGATCGTTGATTCTGACGCCTGGCGGTACACTTAAGTCATTTAAATCAAATTGCTCTTCTTTTTCAGCCTTGGGATCAGCTTCTTCTTTTCTATCCATTTCAATTTCTTGCGCTTCTATCTGGTCAAGAAACTCTTCGAATTGCTCAGGTTCCATTTCAAAGGATGCCAGTTTTTCTGTTACATCCTCTAGTGTTAGTTCACCTGTTTTTTTACCTGCTTCAATAATAGCCGCTTTTGCTTCTTCAAGAGTCAATTCTACTTCACCCGTTTGTTCTTCTTTTGTCATAGTGACTATACCTCCTTACAGAACCTTTAACGATCTCACAAGCTGGATTACCTCCGAGGCCAACTCCATTGCTTTCAGTAGGTCGTTCCTTTTTTCTGCTTCTTTTGATTCGTATCGTTTTTGATCAATTAGACGTTTAATTTGATTTCTTTTTAAATGACGGATACAGTCATTTACTTCTTGTGTGGTATGCTCCTGTGAACGTTCAGTTAAGATGGCTTCCATGACTACTTTTTTCAGTTGCCGGTCTTCCAACGTTTCTGCAAACCGCTGATAGTTTGGCAAATCATATTGCTCATAAAACGCTGCTAACTTAAAAAATATTTTGATAACGTCATCTCTTACAAATAAGTCTTGAAGTTCCAGTCGTTTTTCTTCGAATAGATCTGCATCCATCAGCAGATGCGCAAGAAGTAATTGTTCCGCACGATCTGTTTCTGCACGATTCGCCGGAGCTCTAGTTACATGCACAGTTCTGCTTTCTTCAGGACTTGTATCTCGCGATTGTTTCGCCTTTTTTGCAATCGACTTGGTAAATTCTTGACCAAGTGATTCTTTTGAAGCCTGTGTTTCATTGTGGAGTTGCTGGATCAATAAGTCTTTCTCGATAGGAGAACAACGGTGAGCCAGTTCGTCAAATACTTCGTGTACGTATTGTTTGATGTCATGATCAACGGATAAGTTCTTATCTCTTCTATAGTAGGCCGCTACAAAAGAAATATAAGATAGCGCTTGATCAAGCACCTTTTCTGAAAATACATCTGAACCATGTTGACTGATATAGTCATCAGGGTCCATTTTATCCGGTAAAGTGGCAACGAGTACATCCATTCCGCTATCCATTAGTTGGTCAGCAAATCGTTTGGCTGCCCCCCAGCCAGCCGAATCACCATCACAGCAAATAACTATTTTTTTTGCCATTCGCTTTAATTTCACGATATGATGCGCGGATAATGCAGTACCCATAACAGCCACCGTATTTCCTATTCCGCCACGATCTGCTGCAATCGTGTCCATGAAACCTTCGAATAGTACTACTTTACCCGTTTTTCGAACATTCAGACGTGCACGGTGAAAATTAAACAAAACCTTACTCTTTTCAAAGACGGGAGTTTCCGGACTATTGATATATTTAGCGTCAGAAGAAGAATCCTCCATCCTTCTGCCGGAGAATGCGATGGTTGCACCATTATCATCCTGAATCGGAAACATGATCCTTCCTCTGAAACGGTCAAAATAACCTGAGCCATCTTCCTTATGGAAACAAAGCCCTGCCGTTTCCATTTCCTTCATATCAAAACCTTGTCTCTTTAGCAGTGCCGATAAGGCATCTGACTGAACAGGAGACCATCCTATTTCATACTGTTCGATCTCGTCACGCGTAAATCCTCTTTTTTCTAGATATTCTAATGCTTTTTCGCCTTCTATGGTGTTTAAGAGCAGATGGCTGTAAAAGTTAGCAGCTAGTGTATAGGCCTTCAGCATCTTATGATTTGATGAGGATGTTGACGCTTGGTTATCTGTTTGGGAACTTTCCAACTCCAATCCCATTCGGCTACCTAGTTTGACGATTGAATCGATGAATGAACGGTTTTCCATATCCATCATGAATGTGATGGCATTACCGCTTGCTCCACAACCAAAACAATGGAATAGTTGCTTGTCTTCGGAAACAGAGAAAGACGGACTACCTTCTTCATGGAATGGACAAAGTCCAAACCAGTTTTTACCTCTTTTCGCTAATTGGACATATTCACTGATTAAATCGACAATGTCCGTTCCTGAACGGATTTCCTCAATTGTTTCGTCAGATATTCTTGTCATTCTATCACCATTTCCACTCTATATACATAAATTCTAGACGTTTTCTAAAAACCCTTCTTTATCGACAATTTTCGCTATAAATATTTTCAGTATCTGTATTTATGTCACATTTATGACATATTAGCTGAGTGGAGACACACAGAAAAAAGAAGACCCAACTAGTTCGTTCAGTTGGCCTTCCTTGCTGAAAATGCTTTTAGAATCGTATTGGCTGTCTCTTCTACCGC
Source organism: Sporosarcina sp. P3 (assembly GCF_002743415.1). Classification (NCBI taxonomy): domain Bacteria; kingdom Bacillati; phylum Bacillota; class Bacilli; order Caryophanales; family Caryophanaceae; genus Sporosarcina; species Sporosarcina sp. P3. The sequence goes on along the minus strand of NZ_PDZE01000001.1, from coordinate 67,416 downwards.
GCGATTCGTCACATCGATCACGTTACAACCGACACGTGTAGTAATTTCATTGAAATAGTCGATTTCTTGTTGAATACGTGCTATTTTCGCATAGTTTGCATCATCTTTCAAGCCTAATGTCTCCAATCTAGACTTTCGGATCGAATTCAATTGCTCTGCGGAAATACATAGGCCGAAGCACTTGGCAGGATCAATGGAAAACAGTTCCGATGGCGGGTCTACTTCAGGCACAAGCGGCACATTGGCCACTTTAAAACCTTTATTCGCAAGGAATTGGGATAACGGCGTTTTGGAAGTTCGCGAAACACCGATTAACACAATGTCCGCTTCTAAAATTCCACGTGTGTCTCTTCCATCATCATAGCGAACCGCAAACTCAATCGCTTCGATTTTCTTGAAATAATCATCGTCCAACTTTCTGACAAGACCAGGCTCTTCAAACGGTACTTGTTTCAGCTGGTCTCCCATCTTTTCAATCAATGGACCAAGTAAGTCTACGGCAGGCACTTTCAATTCTTCGCAAAGTAGATGTAATTGCTCTCTCATTTGGCTTTTAACCAATGTAAACACAATCAATGCTTGTTGTTGTTTCGCCAAGAACACAATTTCTTCCAACTGCGAATTCTCTTCTATATACGAAAATCTTTTTATAGAAACGGTTTCTACATCATGACGAAACTGACTTGCGGCTGCTTTCGTCACAAGACCTGCAGTTTCCCCGACAGAATCCGAGACAATGAATAATGTGAATTTTGTCATGCAGTCACTCCTCATACATCTTGATCTTCCACTAATGAAAGAAAAGCGGCAGTAATATTTGTTTTTGTCACTCGTCCCATAACTTCCAACCCATTTTCACGCTCTTGAATTATAGGTAATGAATCAATTTGACTGTCCATCATTTTTTTAGCGACGGAAATGAGTGTATCTTCTTTTTTGCAATATGTGACATTCGGCATCCTTGTCATAATGACATGCACGGGGATCTTTTCTAATTCTGTTCTTCCAATGCTTGTTCTTAGTAAATCCTTACGTGACACAACGCCAGTCAATAACGACTGCTGGTCCACTACGAATAGTGTACCTACGTCCTCTAAAAACAACTGGCAAATCGCATCATATACAGATAGATTTTCAGTGATAACGACTGGCCTTGATTGATAATTAGCTACAATCATATCTACCATGCCATCCGCAACGGATTTGATAGGTTTCTTGCCAGAATAGAAATAACCTACACGCGGTCGTGCATCCAAAAATCCAGCCATCGTCAAGATTGCTAAATCCGGCCGGATCGTAGCGCGCGCCAAATGCAAACGCTCAGCAATTTGCTCTCCTGTAATCGGACCATTTCCTTTGACGATGTCGAGGATTTCATTCTGACGGGTATTTAATTCCAAACATGTCACCGCCTTCAGACTTCAAAGTTGTATTTACTGTCTAATTATATATCAACACGCTCGCTATTGCGAAGAAAGGAGAAGCATGCTACACTAATTTTGAATGAAGTAAACGAAGAACGGTCAATAAGTAGTGTATATTTTGAGCGAACAGGGATAGTGAAAGCCTGTACCTACACGAAAACGGCAGCCGGGAGTTGAAATGTTCATTGTGAAAGTGGGTTGAAAAACCAATCGGGGTGGAACCGCGGGTTATCATGCACTCGTCCCCGGACATGATTCTATGTCCGGAGACGTGTGCTTATTTTAATTGGAGGCGTTTAGAATGTTATCTATGGAACAAGTAGTCAATCTTTCAAAACAACGGGGATTCGTATTCCCAGGATCTGATATTTATGGTGGTTTGGCGAACACTTGGGATTATGGTCCACTAGGTGTCGAACTTAAAAACAATATCAAGCGTGCTTGGTGGCAGAAATTCATCCAGGAGTCCCCTTATAACGTAGGTCTTGATTCTGCTATTCTGATGAACCCGAAAGTATGGGAAGCATCTGGTCATATTGGAAACTTCAATGATCCGATGATCGACTGTAAAAAATGTAATACCCGCCACCGTGCAGATAAATTAATTGAAGAAGCATTGGATGCAAAAGGAATTGAAATGGTTGTGGATGGCCTGCCGTTTGATAAAATGTTCGATTTGATTCAAGAACATGAAATCAAATGTCCTACATGTGGCGCGTTGGATTATACAGAAATCCGTCAGTTCAACTTAATGTTTAAAACGAGCCAAGGAGTGACGGATTCATCTGCTAACGAAATTTTCCTTCGTCCAGAAACGGCACAAGGGATTTTCGTGAACTTCAAGAATGTTCAACGCTCCATGAGAAAGAAAGTACCTTTTGGTATCGCACAAGTCGGAAAAAGTTTCCGTAACGAAATCACACCGGGTAACTTCACATTCCGTACTCGTGAATTCGAACAAATGGAACTTGAATTTTTCTGTAAGCCAGGTGAAGATGAGCAGTGGTATAAGTACTGGATTGATCAGTCAGAAAACTTGTTATTGAACCTTGGGTTAAACAAAGATCACATCCGTCTTCGCGAACACAATGAAGATGAGCTATCCCACTATTCTAAAGGAACTGTAGATATTGAATACAAATTCCCATTTGGTTGGGGTGAGCTATGGGGAATCGCGAACCGTACGGACTTCGACTTGAAGCGTCATATGGAATATTCCGGCGAAGACTTCCACTATCAAGATCCAATCACGAATGAAAAATACGTACCATATTGTATTGAACCTTCAGTTGGTGCGGACCGCGTCACGTTGGCATTCTTATGTGATGCATTCGATACGGAGGAACTTGAAGATGGCGATACACGTACAGTTCTTCGTTTCCACCCGGCTTTAGCACCGATCAAAGCAGCTGTACTGCCGTTGTCTAAAAAACTTTCAGATGATGCACAGAAAGTATATGCGGAGCTTTCCAAGCATTTCCCAGTACAATATGATGATTCCCAATCTATCGGACGTCGTTACCGTCGTCAAGATGAAATCGGAACACCATTCTGTATTACATTTGACTTCGATTCACTGGAAGACCAACAAGTCACTGTTCGTCACCGTGATTCTATGGAGCAAGAACGTATGCCAATTGCAGACGTTACAGCATATATCCAAAAGCACCTACAATTTTAATTATAGAAAAGCCCAGGAGAAGTTGGCATCAGCCTTCCTCTTCTGGGCTTTCTTTAGTTTGTCCTTTTGGTTTTTGCAATTCAGGTGTACGTTCCAGTTGTTCAATGAACTTTCTGGATTTAAGAAATATCCCTGTTTGCTCCTGGTAAATCGTTGAAACAAGTTTCGCCATAAATGTCTTCGTTGGTTTCTTCAACGTCAGCTTACCAATCTGATCGAGCGGAACAGTGTAAAACATCCGGATCAATTTGATTTGTGTAGGTGACAGACGAATGATATATGGATCCACGTGAAAGCAACGATGGCAAAGAAAACCGATCTGTTGGAAGGAAAAAGCGAATTCGCCTTCTGTCGCGCCGCAACTCGCACACTCATGAAGTATAGGATGTATGCCTGCAACCGGCAGCATCTTCCACTGAACGAACAGTGAGATGGCTTCTGCATCATAACCTTCTTCCATAGCATTAAATGACTCTGCTAGCAAACGGAATATGCTTGCATTGGGCTGTTCGGATTCGGTTAGACGATCAAGCAACTCTACAATCAATCCAGCATATGCCGTTATCTCTAAATCAGAGCGAATGTGACGGACACTGCTAATCAACTCGCCTTGTTCAAGCGATCCCATGCCTCTGCTCGCACGAACGAGAAAATAACCGTGCGTAAACGTTTGTGTAATGGCGGCTAAGCGACTAGCAGGCTTTTTCGCACCTCTCGCCATCGTCGTGATCTTCCCTGCTTCCTTCGTATAGATCGTCACGATTTTATTGGATTCTCCGTAAGGGATACTTTTGATAATGAAACCTTCCAACTTATTCAGCAACGCGCTCTCTCCTTTAGCAGGACAGACAGCTTAGTAGTCTTCCTCGTTAAATCCGAACTCTTTCAAACGACTTGGACGGTTACGCCAGTCTTTTTGGACTTTTACCCATAGCTCCAAATATACTTTGTGTCCAAGCAACATCTCGATATCTTTTCTAGCTTTCACGCCGACTTCTTTTAGAAGCTTTCCACCTTTTCCGATGACAATCCCTTTTTGCGAATCACGTTCCACTATAATGGTCGCGCGGATATGCGTTTTATCGGTTACTGGATCTTGCTCGATACTTTCAATCGCTACTGCAATGGAGTGTGGGATTTCTTCGCGTGTTGTGTGCAATACTTTTTCACGGATCATTTCGGAAATAATGAAACGTTCCGGGTGATCGGTTACTTGTTCCGCATCATAAAATTGTGGTCCTTCTTCTAAGTAACTTTCCAGTGTTTCTACCAGTCGTTCAATATTATTGCCATTTAGCGCAGAGATCGGAACTACTTCTGCGAACTTCATTTCATTTGTGTAGGTTGTAATGATCTCGAGTAATTGATCAGGATGCACTAGGTCAATTTTATTGATGACCAAAAATACAGGCGTCTCGGATTTCACAAGCCATTCCATAATGAATCGGTCGCCTGTACCGATTTTTTCATCCGCATTGATCATGAACATGATGACATCGACTTCACTTAACGTACTGCGCGTCACTTTCAACATGAAGTCGCCAAGACGGTGTTTCGGTTTATGGACACCTGGTGTGTCTATAAAAATCATTTGAGATGTATCCGTTGTGACGATTCCCTGTACTTTGTTTCGTGTAGTTTGCGGCTTATCGCTCATGATTGCGATTTTTTGACCGACCATACGGTTGATGAATGTAGATTTCCCTACATTCGGTCGTCCAATGATGGAAATAAAGCCTGACTTAAAGTTGTTCTTCTGCATAATCTAAATCCTCCTTGGAAAAAGCACCGGGCAATAGTTGGTCTACTGTTGTTTCTTGTAGATGACCTTTCAAGTTCGTCAAGTACACCGGCATATCCGGCGCACAAAATTCCGCAATCACTTGGCGACACGACCCACATGGCGCGATGGGACCATCTGTATCGCCAATTACTGTGATCGACTTGAACGATGTGATGCCTTCAGATACAGCTTTGAAAATAGCCGTTCTTTCTGCACAATTGGATAATCCGTAAGCAGAGTTTTCAATATTACATCCACGATAAATGGTGCCATCTGTAGTCTCTAATGCAGCCCCTACTGGAAATTTTGAATAAGGAACATAGGCTGTCTTCATCGCTTGCTTCGCTTCATTCATTAATTGTTCTACTTGCATGTACTTACCACCTCTTCATTCGATTGTATTATCCAAACCACTTTGGAAAGAAAATTATGCCGCCGATGATCGCACTCGCTATAGCAAACACGAAAACGGATCCGGCTGCAATATCTTTTGCTTTTTTAGCTAGCGGATGAAATTCTGTTGTGACGAGATCTACAACGTATTCCACTGCTGTATTCATTAATTCGAGTGCCATCACACCTGCAATGACGATACAAATAATCATCCATTCTATTTGCGAAAGACCGGTGAACCAGCCTGCTATCAACACGATCATCGCTGATAAACCGTGGGATTTCATATTCCGACCATGCGTAAAGCCGTCTGTAATGCCTTCCCACGCATAAATGAATGATTTCAAGAATTTTTTCATAGACTCACTGCCGTTCCAAACCGAATGCAGTTAAAATTTCTGTCTGTCTGCCGAACATTTCACGTTCTTCTTCTTCATCAAGATGATCATATCCGAGTAAGTGTAAGAATCCATGCAATGCAAGAAATCCGAGTTCTCGCTCGAACGAGTGATTATATTCAATAGCCTGACGTTTAGCAGTATCAATAGAAATAATGATATCTCCTAGAACAACCGGCATATCGCTTTCATGAACAATCGCCACTTCACCCTCAGACAACTCCTCTAGCGCAAATGAAATGACGTCAGTTGGACGGTCTTTGCCTCTGTATTCAGCATTCACCGCTTGGATGGATTCATCATCCATAAATGTAATAGATAACTCATATAAACCTTCCATTTTCTCCATGATGGATGCGTGAGTCAGCAAATCCTTGATCAATGTCTCCGAACTTGGGTCCACGATTTCTGTTTCATCTTCGAAATAAAAATCTATCATAATGGCTCTGCTCCTTTACTTATCGGGATATTCAATACGATTATGGAAGATCCCGTTTAACGTTTCATTAATTGCTTGTTTGACTAGTTTAATTTCCTTTAACGACAAATCACATTCATCAAATTGATCGTCTTCTAATTTGCCACGCACAATTACATTGACAAGCGTAGCAATTTTTTCAGGTGTCGGTTCTTTCATGGAACGCACTGCCGCTTCCACACTATCCGCAATCATAATCACCGCATTTTCTTTCGTTTGGGGTTTCGGACCAGGATATCGGAAATCATCTTCATTTACATCCGGATTGGTTTCTTTCGCTTTCAAATAAAAGAATTTGACGCTACTCGTTCCGTGATGCTGTCTTGCGATCGCTATGAGTTCTTTTGGCATCCGATGTTTCTCCAAAATTTTTGCTCCATCTTCCGCGTGGGCTATAATCATATCACGACTTTTCTCGGGTGTCAGTGCATCATGCAGATTCCGACCATTATGTTGGTTCTCAATGAAGAATCCCGGATGAATCGTCTTCCCAATATCATGATAATAACTGCCGACACGCGCGAGTAATCCGTTAGCGCCAATTGCTTCACACGCTGCATCCGCTAAATTCGCAACCATAATGCTATGGTGGTATGTACCCGGTGTCTCCACTAAGATTTTCTTTAGTAACGGATGATTAGGATTCGAAAGCTCCACTAAACGCATATTAGAAAGTAAATGGAAACTTGACTCAAAAAACGGCAATACCCCTAACGTTAAAGCCCCGGACAACAAGCCAGACGAAATGGCCGCCACCGCATAAAAAATCAACTCTGACGTTGTATAACTAGTTTGTGTCATCAATAAATAAAATATGATGAACATCATGTTTGATCCCGCAACGCCAATACTCGTCTGTAGAATCGTTGAGCGTCTGCCATGTTCACTTAGTAAATAAACACTTACGATCCCACCAAATAAAATATACAGTGCTACTTCCATTTGCATGATGGCGACCAAACCTTCTTGCAACATGATGCCAGCTGTCGCGGAAGTAATAATCGTCGCCAGTACCGCTGATCGCTCATTAATCAATAACTTAATCAGCATCGGTACGAGAGCCGTCGGAAATATAAATGCAATAAGGACATCAAATTCATAATCAATGTAGCTGACAATTTTCATCAATACGACTGCCAACAGTAAAATAATATAGAATATACCGAGCGCTTTCTTTTTGAATGTCTCATCTCTTTTGGACTGGCCAAAGTGTAAGACAATCAAACTGGAAACGAACAATATAAACAGGATAATGCCAAGTGTCAGTTTACGTGAAGATTGATTAGTAAGAACTCCAGAAAGTTCCAGTTGGTGATATACATCACGGTCGATTAACTGTCCTTCACGCACGATGACTTGTCCTTGTAAAATCCGGATTGCTTCAACTGAAGCTCGCGCATCCCTTTTATTCTTAACAGTTAATTCTTCATCGATTATTTCCGTTTCCACTACTGCCATTCGTCCGAGCGCTAATGCCACCTCAACCAAATCTCTTGGTAAGGTATTCGTTTCTCGAATGTTGCGTTCCACCTCGTAGCGATGCATGGGCACCTGTTCCGCTTTAAATGGCTTCGATAATTCTCTTCCCACGACATGTGTCAACAACTCATGCAAATTATTCAAATCAGCTTGTTCAGCCGAAAGTAGTTGTTTCAGTTGGTCATCTGTAACAGGTAATAAAGTCTGTTCTTTTTCAAGACCTTCCAATTTTTTATGAAGTAACTTCATTTTAGTACTCGAAGTCATGTCAGGGTCTTCTTTCACTTCGACTTTCACGTCGCTTACTGCAGTAAAGATCGAACCAAGGATGGCTTGACGATTTTTCATAATATCTTCCGAGAAACGATAGGAATTCGGTACTGCCTGTTCCGCCCGTACACGTTCGAATTCGGTTTTCTCGATATCTTCTATTGTTTTCGGTGAACGTATGGTTTTTGGTGAAATCTCAAAAGCCGAAATTTCGTACGTTTCGTTCTGCGTACTGCTATACATCAGAAAAAACAACAGGATACTAGAAAGAGAGACGACAAGAAGCAAAAGAAATGTAAATTTCACTTTTCGGAGTTGTGAAAGAAGTTCCTTTAAAGCTGTCATGCAATTGCCTCCTTTCAGCAAATGTTCTGTACATGATGGATGAACTATGTATCTTCATCATTCAAAAAAAGCAGTCAATTAATTAGTTGACTGCTCTTTCTCATATGCATCAATGATCTTCGCTACAATTGGGTGTCGGACTACGTCACCTTGTTCCAAGTACATAAACTGGATATCTTGCACTTTTTTCAAAATATGTTCTGCGACATTGAGACCCGATTCCGCACCGCGTGGTAAATCAATTTGTGTTTTATCACCTGTGATGACCATCTTCGATCCAAAACCGAGACGAGTTAAAAACATTTTCATTTGTGCTTTCGTGGTATTTTGGGCTTCATCCAAAATAACGAATGCATCATCAAGCGTTCTACCACGCATATACGCTAAAGGCGCAATTTCAATGACACCGCGTTCCATAAGACGTTCTGTATGTTCGGCACCTAGCACGTCGTGTAGCGCGTCGTAGAGCGGGCGAAGGTATGGGTCTACTTTTTCTTTCAAGTCGCCTGGAAGGAATCCTAAGCTCTCTCCAGCTTCAACAGCAGGACGAGTCAACACGATTCGTTTTACTGAACCTGTTTTCATTGCCTGCACTGCCATCACGACAGCGAGATACGTTTTCCCTGTTCCGGCAGGTCCGATACAAAATACCAGATCCTTTGAACGAATCGCCTGGACGTATTCTCTTTGTCCGATTGTCTTTGCCCGAATAACTTTTCCTTTTGTGTTGCGTGCGATTTCTTCTTCGTATAAAGAAGAGAAATATTCAATCGTGCCGTTCTTTGCCATTTCAATCGCCGTTGCTACATCGCGTAAATTGATATTAATGCCTTTACGGATAACTTTTAGTAACTGCTCAAGCAATGTTTTCGCGACTACCGCTTGTTCTTCTTCTCCACTGATCGAGATGGTTTCGCCTCGTGTGTGGATTGAGATTTTCAATTCTTCTTCGATCAGATTCATGTTCTGATCGGAAATGCCAAGAAGCATAATCGCTTCATTCGGTTCTTCAATATGAAGTTGAAGTACATTTTCGCTCAATATTTTCAGTCTCCTTGAGTTATAGGTCGTTTTTCAGCAATGTTTTCATTAAGTAAAAATAGTATAGTCCCACTTACTTTATCATTAGTGAAGGATACATGTAAAATGTTTTCTTCCTTAATTATGCGCTCATTTGTTTTCTTTGACAATAATTCATACTTGATCAGTGGCAAGATGATGGTCTCTTCCATTCCTTTTTCCAAAAACACTTCCTGAATGTGAGTTTCTTTCGTCTTATCGATGATAATCGGATTTCTAAAGCTAATATTTTTTAATTGATTACCGTTCCATGGCTTTTGCCAACTGATATTTAGGTTTTCCTGCCCTTGAATGGAATAACTAATCGTCCGCGGTAATTCAAAATGACATTCTAACCAGTAGTCAGCAAACACTTCTCCGTCCGCCCCTACCACTGTTGTTTTTTCTCCTTGTTCTAAAATCCCTGTCGCCAGCATATCGCCTTTTTTTACCGTTTGATGAATGATGCTCGCTCTTTCTCCTCTTGTTAATGCAAAGCGTGTAATCACCCCTCCTGTTTTTGCTACTAGATGAGATGGCTTTTCTTTCACTTCTTCTTTCACTTCGGTCGACAATGGCGCTAGCATCGGTGAAATAATTAATGAAGTGCCTACGCTAGAAAACCGGATCCAGGATAGAGAAGGTTCATCTTGCATCAGTAGCCGACGAATTTCATCCTCCTCTGGTAATTTGGATAATAAAGAGGGTGCTGTAATTTGTGCTTTTTCCATCTTTGTCTCCATTCGTTGCGCAATTTCGGGCACATCACTTTCCACAGTGATATTCCACAGAAACAACGAGGCTACTAGCGGAATGAAACAGACGATTAAAAATAATAAAGAAGCGAATAATCGATGCTGAACAGTATCCAACCCTTTACGCCTGATTTGTACTTTTACATGGTATTTCCTCCTGTAACGACGGATGATCTGAATTCCCTTTGTGTCCGTTTCAAAAAATATAGCGCTTCCGGAAACGTACAAGCTACTGATCTTAACATGCTCTCTCTGTAATCTACTTAGAAAAACAGAACCGTTACGAACATTTTTCACCTGAACTTCAAATCGTTTAGGACTCATAGCTGTTTCCTTCATCAGGCGTATAGCGTACCGTCACTTCCTGTAGTTCATCAATCGATATGTGGGCGTGTTGTTCAGTCAGCATTAGAACCGTTACATCTTCTCCTTTGACAGTCATGACATAGTCATTCGTTTGAAAGGATACGGATTGTTCGCTTAATGCAAGCAAACGATAGTTACCAGTAATCCGCAATGAGTTGAATTCATCTAGAATAATGGATGGATGAAGTGCGAATAATTTTTTCATAAAAAAACCCCCTGTCTCATCCTATGAAAAGACAGGGGGCGGCATGATTATCGTTTTGATTTTGGTGGACCTAAAATTTCTGCATACACAATCCCTTGCATGACCTGCTGAGACGTTCTTGGAATCAAGTCTTCCTGCAAAATTTGTTCGTCTTCAAATGTACCGGACTGTTGATCTCCACGGAGTCTACCTCTGCCCGTTTGACGCTCTGGACGGGCCGTAGAAGCAGGTTTAACCGGTTTCTTGGGCTCTGCATAGAAGATTTCCGACTGAGGCGCCTGTGTCTTGACAGGTTGCTCAGGTTCTAACGTTTCTTGTTGGACATCTTGGAATTCCTTTTGAATATCTTCAAATAGGTTTCGAGATAACTCTTTCAACGAACGCGGCTTCTCTACAGGAGCAGCATTTGTACGCTGTGGTTCTCTTTGACTCATTTGTCGCTGAGTGGGTTGAGCTGGCCATTGCTGACTTGGCGGTCGCTTCGGTTGTTGATCTGGTTTCTCTTGGTCTTTCTTTTTACCGAATAAAGATCCTAAAGCCAACATAATGACCAAAATTATCAGTTGTTCCATTATGCATCCCCTTCCCGGGAATTCATCTTGTTATTATTGATCTTTCTTTGGTTGTTGATCCGAGCCTGTTTTGCTAATCGAATCCCGCATGCTTGTATCTGCTTGGATATTTTTATAATTCATATAATCCATAATCCCGATATTGCCTGAGCGCAATGCTTCAGCCATAGCTAAAGGTACTTCAGCTTCTGCACCCACAACTTTCGAACGCATCTCTTGAGTTTTCGCCTTCATCTCTTGTTCGTTCGCGACAGCCATTGCGCGACGTTCTTCTGCTTTTGCTTGGGCAATATTTTTATCTGCCATCGCTTGTTCAGTCTGAAGTTCTGCACCGATGTTTTTACCGATATCTACGTCGGCAATATCAATGGAGAGGATTTCAAACGCTGTACCTGAATCCAACCCTTTTTTCAGTACCGTTTGGGAAATCAGATCTGGATTTTCTAGTACTTTCGCGTGACTGATAGAAGAACCGATTGTAGATACAATCCCTTCACCAACACGAGCAACAACTGTATCTTCACCCGCACCACCGACAAGACGGTCGATGTTGGCACGAACTGTGATACGCGCTTTTGCTTTTACTTCGATACCGTTCATCGCAACACCTGCGATAAATGGCGTTTCAATTACTTTCGGATTAACGGACATTTGAACTGCTTCTAGTACGTCACGTCCTGCTAAATCGATCGCTTGTGCTCTTTCGAACGTCAATTCAATGTTTGCACGTTGCGCAGCGATTAACGCATTCACTACGCGGTCTACGTTACCACCAGCAAGGTAATGACTTTCCAATTGGTTAATCGATACTGTCAGACCCGCTTTATGTGCTTTGATCAACGGGTTCACGACTCGATTCGGAATAACTCGACGTAAACGCATACCGATTAATGTGAAGATACTTACTCGTACGCCTGCCGCAATTGCGGAAATCCACAGCGTCACTGGAACGAATGTAAAGAATATCGCCAGTACGATGATGATGATAAAGACTGCTGCTACCAGTCCAATTGTTCCTAGTCCCATCATAAGCCTTGTTCCTCCTCTTTCTTCTTCTCTCTAACAACGATTCTAAAGCCTTCTACCTCTACAATCACTACTTCTTTACCACTTTCGATGTAACGACCTTCTGATACAACATCGATCCGTTCACCATCTACTTCAGCGACACCGGATGGATAAAGTGGTGTAATGGTTGTTGCAACTTTCTGCAATAACTCCTTACGATTTTTATTGGAGACGTAACCGCTTTCCGTATCCATAGTATCCATTAAAATGATTTTATTCAATAGATGGAGTTTTTTACCGAAGAATTTCATAATAACCACCGCTCCTATCAATGCTACGGCTATCGCAATTAGTACCGAGATTGCCATGAATGCTAAATTTGTGCCTGCCAGTAAAATACTTCCTATGATAGCCAAGATCCCGAAAATCCCTGCTATTCCTCCCGCAACAAAGAATTCAGCAATGATGAGCGCGACACCGAGCAAGAACAATATCAATGTCTCATAACCTGCGAGACCTGCTACTGTATGTCCGTAGAAGAATAAGAATAAAGCGGTTAGCCCCATGCTTCCCGGCACACCAAAGCCTGGTGAATATAATTCTACAATCAATCCGAGACTCGCAACGGAAAGTAAAATCGGTACAACGACCGGATTGGTGATGAATCGAGCCATTTTCTCTGTAAACGTTTCCGCTGTAGAAATGACTTGTGCATCTTCCAAGTCTAGCTTCTTCAGTAATTCATCAAATGAAGCCACTGTTCCTTCACTGTACTCCACCTGTTCGGCTTCGTCAGCAGTGAGTGTCAAAAGTTCTCCTTTTTGTGCACGCAAGTCCGGCAGATCAATTTCAGGATTTGCCATCGCCAATGCATATTGTGGATCACGACCTGAGTGTTTTGCGGCATTTTTCATTTGCGCCAACCAATAACTATTGGCTTTTGTTTCTGCTGCATTTCCAGATCCGTCAATGACTTGTGCAGCCCCGATCGAACCATTTGGTGTCATGTAAATTTCATCTGCATAAAGCGCAAGAAAAGCACCAGCAGATAGTGCTCGATCATTAATGAATGCGACAATCTTGACATCGTCAGTTGTTTTCATCAGCTTTGCGATTTGATCGGCAGCATCTACAAAGCCTCCAGGAGTGTCTATATCCAACACAATCGTCTCTGCGCCTTCAGCTTTGGCTTCTTTAAATGAACGCTGCAAGAAGGCATGCAGCCCCTTTTCTACTTCTTGGTGAAGGGGTACTTGATATACTTTTGTTTCAGCTGCGTCTGAGTGTATAAAAGGCAATGCGATTGTACCGATGAATAAAATGAGCAGAAAAACTGACCTAATCATTTTAGTCATTATTTTCTCACCTCTCTCTACTGCCTATTATACTTACTATTTACGTTTGAAGAAGCATTTGGTTTCATTTAATCGCAATTAAATCAAAGTTTTTCTTTTCTTGTGTCATCGCTTGATGGTATATGGTTTATTTATGAATAAAAATGAGCTAAATAGTTGAAGTTGAATTCGGATTTGTAGAGGAGTAACGGGTGATTCACGAGAGTAAATTCGTATCCATACAGGCAGTTAAGGATAACTTGGGTACGTATCAATTTACATTCCACACAATAAAATAAACCGAAAATCCAGTGAAGGATCTTCGGTCTATAAGAAATTACATTAGTAGGTAATGTCAAAATTCAATGTAGGCAGAAATTAGAACTTGCGCTTACGTGCAGCTTCTGATTTCTTTTTACGTTTTACGCTTGGCTTATCATAGAATTCACGCTTTCTACTCTCTTGTATTGTACCACTCTTGGATACAGTACGTTTGAAGCGGCGAAGAGCGTCTTCAAGTGATTCATTTTTGCGAACGACTGTCTTAGTCATATCTCTTGTCCCTCCCTCCAAACACACACTTCGAAACATAGCATTTTGCTATGTACTATAGAATTATAACGTATATTTTCTGTTTGGTCAATAAAAACTATTAGAATATCATGATAAATTTTATGATTTACTGTTTTGAAGTGATCAATAATCGGCTGACGATGAGAGACCTTGCATGATCGCCACACCTGAACTCGCACCGATGCGCGTTGCACCTGACTCGATCATACGATCTGCGTCTTCTGCACTGCGAACACCGCCACTTGCTTTAACTCCAATTGCGGGCCCTACAACTGCACGCATTAGCTTCACGTCTTCTGGAGTCGCGCCGCCAGTAGAAAAGCCAGTCGATGTTTTGACGAAGTCCGCTCCTGCGAGTACCGCCAATTCACAGGCTGTACGTTTTTGGATATCATCCAGCAAGGACGTTTCGATGATCACTTTTACTAAAGCCTGATCTTGTGCCGCTTGTACGACGGCTACGATATCATTTTGGACTTGTTCAAGCATTCCACTTTGTAATGCACCTATATTGATGACCATATCTACTTCTGTTGCACCGTTAGCAATTGCGTCTTTAGCCTCAAAAGCTTTAACTTCGGAAGTGCTCGCACCTAAAGGGAAGCCGATCACAGTGCATACTTTTACATCTGTGCCTTGTAAGGCTTCTGCAGCTGTTTTCACCCAAGTCGGATTAATACAAACAGAAGCGAAGGAATATTTTTTGGCTTCTTCACATAATTCCAGCACTTGCTGTTTTGTTGCTTCTGCCTTTAACAACGTATGATCGATATAAGCGGCATAATTTGTAGTCAATGAAAGCGCTCCTTTTTTACATACTGTTTTTTTCAGTATATCAAAGCTTGCATTTTGTTGCACGAAAAAGACCACCCATCACAGGTGGTCCCTATTACATCGTGATTTTTTCCTCTGTAAGTACACGAACAGGTTGACCCTCATTGTAAGGATAGCCCGCTTTTGTGATTTTTACTTTTACAATTTGTCCGATCATCGTTTCATCTGCAGGCAAAACTACTTTCAAGTAGTTATCTGTATAGCCTACATAGAGATTTTGCTCAGTGTCGTGCTTAAAGCTTTCTTCTGGAATAACCTCGAGTACTTCACCTTCAAAACGCGCAGCATAATTTTTTGCTAATTGATCGTTCAATGTTAATAAACGATGCACGCGTTCATTTTTGACTTCTTCATCCACCTGATCTTCCATGCGAGCGGCAGGTGTGCCCGTTCTCTTTGAATAAGGGAACACATGAAGTTCCGAAAACTTATGGTCACGAATGAAGTGATAAGTTTCCATGAACTCTTCTTCCGTTTCACCTGGGAATCCTACAATGACATCGGATGTAATCGCAAGATCCGGCAACGCTTCATTCAGACGCTTGAGACGATCAGAGAAGAATTCCATTGTGTATTTACGACGCATCCGCTTTAGTACAGTATCTGAACCCGATTGAATCGGAATATGCAAATGACGTACGACTATATTGGATTCGCGCAATACATCGATCACTTCATCTGTTAATTGGCTCGCTTCGATTGAACTAATACGAAGTCGTTTTAACCCTTTTACTTGTTGTTCCAAATCACGCAATAGACGAGCTAGGTTATAACCTTTTAGGTCTTCACCGTACCCACCTGTATGAATGCCTGTCAAAACGATTTCAAGATAACCCGCGTCGACGAGTTGTTGTGCTTGATGAATAACTTCTTCAGGATCACGTGAGCGCATCAATCCTCTAGCCCACGGAATGATACAAAACGTACAGAAGTTATTACACCCTTCTTGTATTTTTAACGAAGCACGCGTGCGGTCTGTAAATGAAGGTACATCAAGTTCTTCATATACACGGTTTTTCATAATATTGCGCACCGCATTGATCGGCTGGCGCTCTTCACGGAATTGTTCGATCAGCCCAAGTAATTTTGAACGATCTTGTGTACCGACCACAATATCCACGCCAGGAATTGCCATGATTTCTGCCGGGGATGTTTGTGCATAACAACCCGTTACGCAGATTACTGCATCTGGATTTTTACGAATGGCACGACGGATTACTTGTCGGCTCTTTTTATCACCTGTATTTGTTACGGTACATGTATTTATAACATAGACATCAGAATTCTTGTCAAACTCTACTCTTTCATAGTCTGCTTCTTGAAACAGTTGCCAAATCGCTTCTGTCTCATAATGATTCACTTTGCAGCCTAGTGTATGAAAAGCAACTGAAGACATAGGTTGTTCACTTCTTTCATTCAAATTCATAAGACATTGCGGATAATACATATAAAGGAGCTGTTTCCGTGCGCAAGATTCTAGGCCCTAACGACACTGGATGGAAACCTGCTTCTTGAAGCTGAGTAACTTCTTCCCGCGCTAATCCGCCTTCCGGTCCAAAAACAATTACTATCGATTGTCCATGATACATGTTTTTCAGACGGTCTGCAATCTTATGCGGAACTTCGCTTTTCGCATCTTCTTCATCCGCAAATAATTTGACATCAAAGGAATCTGTATACATGATCAGTTGCTTGACGCTTTGGACGGATAAAATCTCTGGCACTTGATTGCGATGACATTGTTCAGCAGCTTCCTTGGCAATTTTTTGCAAACGTTCTATACGTTTGTCGCCTTTTTTAGCATCCCATTTGACAATCGACCGTTTCGCCGCAAAGGGAATCAATCGGCTCATACCAAGTTCAGTACTTTTTTGCGTGATCAAATCGAGTTTATCGCCTTTAGGCAATCCACAAGCAATCGTTACAGAAATCGGCAACTCATTATATTGGTCCAATTGTCGCTGCTCTGAAACAGTAACAAAGTCTTCAGAAATACTGTCAATCATCGCTACCGACGCAACACCATCATAAACTGTCAGTATTTCCTGACCCGGCGTCATACGCATCACTTTCACAATATGTTTATAATCATCTCCGCTAATTGCTACTTGACGTTGCTCATTAAATGGCTGATTCAAGAAATAACGTTGCATGATTATTCACTACCCTTACGCGCAATGATCGCTACCCAATCTTCCATAAGCACCGTTTCCACAATTTCAAAACCTTGTGCTATCAGGTCGTTACGTACTTCGTCCCGTTTCGCACCGATAATACCTGATGTAATGAATAGTCCGCCTGGTTTGACGAGTTGGTAAGCATCTTGGGAGAATGACATAATGACATCCGCCAATATATTCGCAATGATCATGTCAGGAGGTTCTTCAATTGAATCGAGAAGATTCCCCTTCAAAACTGTGATGCGATCATCTGCTTGGTTATACGCGACATTTTCCTGTGCAGCGCGTACAGCTACTTCATCCAAGTCAAGCGCGGTAATGTGTTTGGCACCTAGTAAGGCAGCGCCGATTGCTAGTACGCCTGAACCTGTTCCAACATCGACAATCGTTTGATCAGGTTCGAGATACTTCTCTAGTGCTTGTAAACAGAGGACTGTCGTAGGGTGTGTACCCGTACCGAAAGCCATACCTGGATCCAATTCGATGAGCAATTCATCAGATTCCACAGGTGTATACTCTTCCCATGTAGGAACAATGGTAAAACGCTTCGATATTTTGACCGGATGGAAGTATTGTTTCCAGGAGTTAGCCCAATCTTCTTCATCCACTTCTGTGATGCCTATAGTAAAGCGTCCAGGATTTAATGAAAATTGACGAAGACCTTCAATTTCCAATTCAAGGTTTTCAACTGTTTCGTTGATGAAACTAGTGACAGGCAAATACGCTTTGATAATGACCCCATCACTTGGGAAGTCTTCTTTATCTAGTGCATATATTTCGCCATACTGGTCTACTCGTTCTTTACCAGGTTCTTCAGAGTCTTCAATAACGACTCCGCTCGCGCCTGCTTCATGCAAGATGTTCGCTACTGCCTCAGTTGCTTCATGTGTCGTGTGCACGGAAACTTCAGACCATTTCACAGTTAGTCAATCCTTTCATTCACCTTTAAAAGTGCGTTTGATTTTATCGAAGAATGAGCTGGAATACTCATCTGGTGATTCTCCTTCAATTGATGCAAACTCACGTAGTAATTCCTTTTGTCGCTCGGTCATCTTTTTCGGCGTAAGCACTTTAACGATGACGTGCTGATCACCTGTTCCGTGTCCGTGTACGTTTGGAACTCCCTTGCCACGTAGACGGAAAGTTGTGCCGTTTTGTGTACCAGCCGGAATCTTTAGCTTCACTTTTCCATGTACTGTTTGGACTTCGAGTTCGTCTCCAAGTGATGCTTGTGGGAACGTCAAGTTCAATTCCAATATAATATCGTCTTCTTCACGAATGAAACGTTTATGTGGACGCACGTTAAAGACGATGTATAAGTCTCCAGGAGGTCCTCCATTAATACCCGCTTCGCCTTGACCGCCTACACGTAGACGTTGACCTTGGTCTACACCAGCAGGTATCGTGATTTTAATCACTTTGTTTTTCGTTACGCGACCTTTGCCTCGGCATGTTTCACATTTTTCAGGAATAATTTTACCTGTACCTTGACATGTAGGACATGTTCTGCGATTCACAACTTGACCAAATGGCGTGTTTTGAGCGAAAGAAACCTCACCCGAACCATTACACTCCGTACATGTTTTGACGCTAGTACCTTTTTTGGCACCTGTACCGTCACATGTGTCACACTCTTCTTCACGCGGGATATCAATTTCTGTTTCTTTACCGAAAATAGCATCCATGAAGTCGACTGTCATCGTGTATTGCAAGTCGTTACCTTTTTGTGGAGCATTTGGATCTCTTCTTCTTGCACTGCCACCGAAGAACGTGCTGAAGATATCTTCGAAACCGAAGCCATCTGCACCTCCGCCACCAAATCCTCCAAAACCTGCACCCGGGCCGTTGTGACCATATTGGTCATATTCCGCTCTCTTATTCTCATCGCTTAGGACTTCAAATGCTTCTGTTACTTCTTTAAATTTCACTTCTGCATCCGCTTCTTTGTTCAAATCCGGATGGTACTTTTTAGAAAGTGTACGGTATGCTTTGCGGATCTCTTCCTTTGTAGCAGATTTAGATACGCCTAGCACCTCATAGTAATCTCGTTTACTCATCATTGCACCCCTCATCGCATTTTACCTGTTGTCCATTGTAACACGTTGCTATCGAATTTTGTTGAGTTAACAAACGAAAAAGTCAAAGCCGGAATTTCGGACTTTGACTTTTCCGTCAATAGCTATTTCGAATTACTTATTTAGTATCTTTGTTATCTTTATCGTCTTCTACCTCTTCGAAATCTGCATCTACTACACTGTCGTCTTCTTGACCAGGTTGTGCATCGCCTTGTGCAGCTTGTGCTTCAGCAGCAGCTTGCTCGTATAGTTTTACAGATAGAGCTTGGACTAATTCGTCAAGTTTTTCTTTCTTCGTACGAATTTCTTCAAGATCTCCAGATTCGTTCGCAGCTTTCAATTCTTCCAATGCTGCTTCCGCATCTTTCACTTCTGCTTCATCCACTTTGCCTTCGATATCTTTAAGTGTCTTTTCAGCCATGAATACTAACTGATCCGCTTCGTTGCGAAGTTCTGCTTCTTCTTTACGCTTTTTATCTTCTTCAGCGTGTGCTTCTGCATCTTTAACCATTTGATCGATCTCTTCATCCGAAAGACCTGAACTAGATTGGATCGTGATATTCTGTTCTTTCTGTGTACCCATATCTTTCGCTTTAACATTGACGATACCGTTCTTATCAATGTCGAATGTTACTTCGATTTGTGGAACGCCACGTGGTGCTGGTGGAATATCCGTCAATTGGAAGCGACCTAGTGTTTTATTGTCAGTCGCCATCGGACGCTCACCTTGCAAGACATGGATATCTACTGCTGGCTGGTTGTCAGCTGCTGTAGAGAACACTTGTGACTTACTAGTAGGGATTGTCGTATTGCGGTCGATTAGTTTTGTGAACACAGAGCCCATTGTTTCAATACCCAGTGATAGAGGCGTTACGTCAAGAAGTACTACGTCTTTTACGTCTCCTGTTAGGATTGAACCTTGAACTGCTGCACCCATTGCTACTACTTCGTCTGGGTTTACGCCTTTAAACGGCTCTTTACCTGTTACTTTTTTGATTGCTTCTTGTACAGCTGGAATACGTGTAGAACCACCAACTAAGATGACACGATCGATGTCAGATGCTGAAAGATCTGCGTCTTTTAATGCTTGACGAGTTGGAATCATAGAGCGTTCTACCAGGTTCGCTGTCAATTCATCAAATTTTCCGCGAGTCAATGTGATTTCCATGTGTAATGGTCCTGCTTCTCCAGCTGTGATGAACGGAAGTGAGATTGAAGTGGATGTAACACCAGACAAATCTTTCTTCGCTTTTTCAGCTGCATCTTTTAGACGTTGCATAGCCATTTTATCTTTAGAAAGATCAATAGAGTTTTCTTTACGGAATTCCTGTACTAGGTAATCCATAATAATATCGTCAAAGTCGTC
This sequence comes from Sporosarcina sp. P3, assembly GCF_002743415.1. NCBI lineage: Bacteria > Bacillati > Bacillota > Bacilli > Caryophanales > Caryophanaceae > Sporosarcina > Sporosarcina sp. P3. Next base: position 46,838 of record NZ_PDZE01000001.1, on the reverse strand, counting down.
TCCACCAAGTTTATTGTCACCTGCTGTTGAACGTACTTGGAATACTCCGTCACCTAGTTCAAGGATCGATACGTCAAACGTACCGCCACCTAGGTCATAGACTAGAATAGTTTGATCTTCTTCTGTTTTATCCAAACCATAAGCAAGTGCTGCTGCTGTTGGCTCGTTGATGATGCGCTCTACTTCAAGACCAGCGATTTTACCAGCATCTTTCGTAGCTTGACGCTGTGCATCGTTAAAGTACGCAGGAACTGTAACAACAGCCTTCGTTACTTTTTCGCCTAAGTATTCTTCAGCATAGCCCTTCATGTATTGAAGGATCATAGCAGACACTTCTTGTGGAGAATATTCTTGGCCATCCACTTCTACTTTAAAGTCCGTACCCATATGTCTTTTAACTGACATGATTGTGTTAGGATTTGTGATCGATTGACGTTTTGCTACTTCCCCTACTTGGCGTTCGCCGTTTTTGAATGCGACAACAGATGGTGAAGTTCTGTTACCTTCAGGGTTCGGAATTACTTTTGCTTCTCCGCCTTCATATACTGCTACTACTGAGTTTGTTGTTCCTAAGTCAATACCGATAATTTTACTCATGTGTGGTTTTCCTCCTAAAATGTGAATGCTTTAATTTTTATTCGTTTACTTTAACCATGGATGGTCGTAGTACACGTTCTTTTAGCTTATATCCTTTTTGCAGTTCTTCCAAAACAATTCCAGAATCTTTATCTTCTTCATTGCCTGTCATGACTGCCTGGTGGAAGTTCGGATCGAATTCTTGATCAAGCGCTTCGATTTCTTCCAGTCCGTCAGATTTTAAAGCTTCTACTAATGAACGGTAAACCATTTCCATACCCGTTAAGAGGGCTTTTGTTTCTTCTTCTTTCGCCTCAACAGATAGTGCACGTTCGAAGTTATCAAGTACAGGCAAAATATTCACCATGACGTTTTGTGCACGGTATGTTTGCAATGTTTGATAATCGAGTGAAGCTCGTCTCTTGACGTTTTCCATATCTGCCATTACGCGTAATTTCTTACCCTCTTCTTCTTCAAGAGCTTTCGTTAATTCATCTATTTTTTTCTCAAGTTCTTGTTCTGTAGTGAGCTCTTCGACAACTTCAACTTCTGGTTGATCTGCCGCATCGTTTTGTTCTTGCTCTTGGTCGGAAAGATTTTCATCTAGCTGCTCTTCGAACTCTTGGTTTTCTTTCACGTGTCTTGCCTCCCGTTCCCGTCTTTTCCGATGGTTAACCGATGAAGTGCAGAAGATAAATCACTGCTTAGTATATCGAGCAATGTAATGACTCTTCCGTAATCCATCCGCTTCGGACCGATAATTGCAATGGAACCTTCCATATTCTCTCCTGCCGAGTACGTGGAAGTAATCACGCTGTAGTCTTCCATTTCAATCACATTGTTTTCAGAGCCAATACGAACTTGAATTCCTTGTTCGTTTTTATGGAAAAGTCCCATGGCAGGATTGCCTTTCTCTATCAACTCAAAAAATGATTGCATCTTCTGGAAGTCGTGAAATTCCGGTTGTTTCCACATATTCAATTTGCCGCCAAAGTACAATCGCTCTTCAGGCTCCACTGCCATTGCTTGCTGCAACGAGCTGAATAGTTGTTCGGCTTGGTGAATATGCTGTTCAAATACATGTTTCGCTTCGAGTTGCAATTTTTGCTGCAACTGCACAAGCGATGTGCCGATTAGGCGTTCATTTAAAATGTTTACCGTCTTCTCAATTTCCGAAGCAGTGAGTCCAGGTGGCACATCAAAAATTCGGTTTTCCACATGTCCATTATCCGTTACGATAATCGCCACTGCCCGTTGTTGGTCCAATGGAACAATAGAGAATTTCTTGACGGCATGCGTAGACGTGTCAGGTCCGAGAAGGATCGACGTGTAATTCGTCAAGTCGGAGAGTATGGTTGCGGATTTCCGAATTAACTCTTCAGACTCTCCTACTCTTTCCTGAAACATCGTACGCAACTGTAAGCTATCTTCCAGGCCTAGAGCTTGTGGTTTCAATAAATGATCCACATAGAACCGATAGCCTTTTTCGGAAGGTACTCTTCCAGATGATGTGTGAGTCTTTTCTAAATAACCCATATCCTCCAGATCCGCCATGTCATTCCGAATGGTTGCCGAACTAAATGGCGCTTCCGGCTTTTTCGACAGTTGTCTGGAACCAACCGGTTGAGCAGACTCGATGAAATCTTTCACTGTCAATTGTAGTATGAGCAATTGTCTGTTTGTCAACATGATCATCACTCCTGTTAGCACTCTTTAACATCGAGTGCTAATACTACTCATAATTTATCAAATTCTATTTTACATGTCAACGAAACAAACTCAATCTCCTAATAAAAATTCTTGAAATACGGTGTTCCCTTGGAAAACACCTTTTCTAGTCAAACGGAGATGGTCTCCATCGATTTGCAAAAGCCCCTGCTGCTGTAATTTTTCTATCGGTTTGCCGAATACTTCACGCATCGGGCGTTGGAATTTCCGCTCGAATTCTTTTATCGATACTCCTTCAATAATTCGTAAACCGAGGAACATTTCTTCTTCCATCGCTTCCGCAAGAGTTACTTCATGTACTTCTTTATGGGGCAACTTTCCTTCATCCAATAAGTTAATGTAATGTGTCAACGGTCCGACGTTCGCATAACGGTCTTTGCCGATATAACCGTGCGCACCTGCCCCAATTCCTGCATAGTGGGAGTTTTCCCAATAAATCAGGTTATGAAACGAAAGATGGTCAGGTTTAGCAAAATTACTGATTTCATATTGATCGCGTCCTGCTGCGTTCATGCGATCGATCACCATCGCAAACATTTCTGCTTCCATGTCTTCTCCTGGCAAGGGTAGCTTCCCTTTGACCATTCGGTTGTAAAAGACCGTCTTTGGCTCCACGATCAATGAATAAGCCGAGTAATGAGGCAAATCAAGCGCCAATGCCCGATCAAGCGTCTCTTCCCATTCTTTCACCGTCTGCGTAGGTAAGCTGTACATCAAATCGATGCTAATATTTTCGAAGCCAACTTTACGTGCTGCTTTGATCACGTTCTCCACGTCTTCATTGGAATGCGTACGCCCAATTTGTTTCAGTAGTCGTTCATTAAATGTCTGTACACCGATCGACAAGCGGTTTACGCCTTTTTCCTTCAATATAGCAAGTTGTCCTTCTGATAAATCATCAGGGTTTGCTTCTGTTGTGAATTCCTTTAATGCCGTGACGTCGATATATTGTGAAACGATCGTTAGTAACCGATCGAGCTGCGGAACGTTCAGTGCTGTCGGTGTGCCACCGCCTAAAAAGACGGTTTCCACTTCATCAAATGAATATCCCGCTTCTTTCATATAAGAAAACTCTTTGCCGATTGATTCGATGTATTGATCAACCGGTTGGTTTTTAAGAAATACTTTATTGAAATCGCAATAATGACAAATTTGCTGGCAAAACGGTATGTGGATATATACTCCCCGCATGCTGTCACATCCTTTATGTAAATAGGTAAACGGCAAAAAGAGGGCGGTTTGCCCCCTTTTCACTGAGTGTAATTAATCTTCATCCATCTTCAATACTGCCATGAACGCTTCTTGTGGAACTTCCACCGAGCCAACTTGCTTCATCTTCTTCTTACCTTCTTTTTGTTTCTCAAGCAATTTACGCTTACGGGAGATATCCCCACCGTAACATTTCGCTAAAACGTTTTTACCCATAGATTTAATCGTTGAACGTGCCACAATTTTTTGACCGATTGCTGCTTGGACAGGCACTTCAAACTGTTGTCTTGGAATTAACGATTTCAGTTTTTCAACGATTGCCTTTCCACGTTCGTAACTAAAGTCATTGTGCACGATAAAGCTCAACGCATCCACAGTTTCGCCGTTTAACAAAATGTCCATCTTAACGAGTTTCGACTGCTTATAGCCAATTAATTCGTAATCCAGTGACGCGTACCCTTTTGTACTGGATTTTAATTGGTCAAAGAAGTCATAGACAATTTCAGCTAATGGCAGTTCATATATAATATTGACACGTGATGCATCCATGTAATCCATTGTCAGGAAGTCTCCACGTTTACGCTGACAGAGCTCCATGACGGCTCCAACATAATCATTCGGTACCATGATGGATGCTTTAACGTAAGGCTCTTCCACATAGTCTACCTTTTGTGCGCTAGGCATCATCGACGGGTTATCTACGCTCATCGTCGTGCCGTCTGTTAAGTTTACTTTATAAATAACGCTTGGTGCTGTTGTAATTAAATCAATGTTGAATTCACGTTCGATTCGTTCTTGAATGATTTCCATATGCAACAAGCCAAGGAAACCACAACGGTAACCGAACCCTAATGCCTGGGATGTCTCTGGCTCATATTCAAGTGCAGAGTCATTTAGCTCCAATTTCTCAAGCGCTTCACGCAAATCATTGTATTTAGATGTATCGATTGGATACAGTCCGCAGAATACCATTGGATTCATACGACGATAACCTGGCAATGCTTCCTCTGCAGGATCATCGACAAGCGTGATAGTATCCCCTACTCGTGTATCGCCGACCGTTTTAATGGAAGCGGACAAGAACCCTACATCACCTACAGTCAATTCGTCACGCGGAGAAATACTAGGAGTGAAAACACCTATCTCCAATACTTCAAATTCCTTACCCGTCGCCATCATACGGATTCTATCGCCTGGTTTTACTTTTCCTTCTACGATACGGATATTGACGATAACTCCTTTATATTGATCATAATGAGAGTCAAAGATCAATGCCTTTAATGGCGCTTCTGGATCACCTTGAGGTGCCGGCACTTTTTCTACGATCTGTTCCAAGATTTCATCAATCCCAATTCCAGATTTCGCAGAAGCTAACACTGCCTCCGATGCATCTAATCCGATTACATCTTCAATTTCCTGTTTCACACGATCGGGATCAGCTGCCGGAAGGTCGATTTTATTGATAACAGGTAATATTTCCAAATCATTGTCTAGCGCTAAGTAAACGTTCGCCAATGTTTGCGCTTCGATACCTTGCGCAGAATCCACTACAAGAATAGCACCTTCACAAGCCGCTAAACTTCTGGATACTTCATATGTGAAATCGACGTGTCCTGGTGTATCGATCAAGTGTAACGTATAGTCTTCGCCATTCTTTGCCGTATAGACTAACTGAACGGCATTCAATTTAATGGTAATACCACGTTCACGTTCTAGGTCCATCGAATCCAATGATTGTGACTTCATATTACGCGTTTTCACTATTTCCGTTTTTTCCAAAATCCGATCAGCCAGCGTGGACTTCCCGTGGTCGATATGGGCAATGATAGAAAAATTTCGGATGTTTTTTTGACGTGCTGTTCTCTGCTCTTGATTCATCACTGTTCACTCCTACATGTACGTACCTATTTAAGCTACTTGAATTATAGCAGTGAACGGTTCAGACTTCAATATTTGAAAGATTATTGCACGATCATCATAGCGGAAATAGATTCTCCGACGACAGATACCGTTTGGTTGATCTCCGCTTCCGTATTACCTACGCCACCCATTTCGATTAAAATGATGCTTGTATTTAGATCTTGATTGTATTTACCGTCTACTCCACGGCCACCTTTAATAATGATCTCGCGCGTAATACCCGGCACTAATTTTTCCATTTCATTTTTCAATTGCTTCGCTTTAGCCAAGTTCCGTTCGTAATACGGATGGTCCCTTCCGATAACAAACGCTACTTTTGCATAGCGTTGCCCGTCGTGTGTGATCGTCGTTTTAGAAGGTCCGAGTGAATCTCTATGCATGTCGATGACTAAATCATACGACCCTTCGTTGACCTTCTTCTCTACATACGGCCGAATCGCAGCGTACGAGCGATGATACGGTATCTTTTTTTGTTGCATGATTTTCACAATATCAATATCAAGCTGTTCTGCCGCAAGACCATGTGCAAGTAAATTTTCTTTCAGTCGCGCGCCCACTTTTACAATATTCTCGGAATGATGAGATACGGCTACTTTCCCGTTCGCTGCTTTCGTAATAGGTTCGTACGCTTCATGCGCGTGAGTCGAATAAATCAACACATTTCCTTGTACTTTCGGTTTAATATCCTCTTCCAACACATTAGATGCATAGACAATCATCCCCGGTTCCTTTATCGAGAGGGCAGCAGGTATGGTCGGCTGTTTGGGAACGTACTGCAGTACGACAGGAAAGATGAACAATACAAAAATAACGCTCATCCAGATTTGCAAAGTTTTTTTCATAGTAATCCCTCCATCTTCCACACTATGCGGAAGAAAAAAGGTCAATGACTAGTTCATGCATTTACTTTATGAATCCAACTTATTAATGAAGAAGATAATGCATTTGCGTAGTTTGCTACCCATGAATCAATTTCTTTCGGGGAGATAAATGTCGCTAATTCCTGATTAGTCAGCACTTCTTCAAATAATTGAATTCGTTCTTCATGCGTCCATGATGACCAATCACCGAATATAGGGCCTAGCGCTGTGCGATCCGCATCTTTGGTTGAGCGTTGTGGAAATCGTCCGGTGGAAAGTTTGGATGAAGGCATACCATCTTCTTCTATTTTCGCTGCGATATAGCCAAACATGGTGTCAATTGCATCCGCTACTAGAACAGGTCCGTCCACAACGGTTGGCACGCCCAATGCAATGACAGGGATGCCGAGACTTTTTTCCGATAACTCTTTGCGGCTGTTCCCTACACCCGAGCCTGGATGAATGCCGGTATCCGTCAGCTGGATCGTGCGGCAAAGTCTTGCGCTACTCCTCGCGGCAAGTGCATCGACGACGAGCAACAGATCAGGTTTACTTTGATCCACAATCGCTTGAACGAATGAAGCAGTTTCTAAACCCGTCTGAATGGTTACGCCCGGCGCATAGACCATCACACCACTCTCGTCCGCTTCGTAATATTCGGGTATTACTTCCTTCACATAATCCATAACAGCAGGCCCCACAGCGTCTGGCGTAATTTCGCGGTTGCCGAGACCGACACACAATACTTTTTTTACTTCGCCCGGTAACTTTTCCTTAATTAATGCATCCATTTTTTCGACCACCAGTTCACATAACGCTTGAAGCTCATCGATTTCGTGAACAGCAAGTGTCGGAATCGTCAGCGTAATATATGTACCTTTCGCTTTCCCGATTTCTTCTTCACCTTCTGCTGTCACTTTTACAGTCGTTGCCTTAATTCGACCAATGGTTTGTTCTTCGACACGTATTCCGGACATTTCCTTCAATTTCTTTTCTTCTGACTCTGTCTGATGTCTGACGAACTCGTCACTTTCATCAATTAAATCCGTGCGGTAGTAGTTGATTTCGCTCATTTTCTTCACCTCTACTAGCCAGTTTGTGCAGTTTATCGGCATTTATTCTAGAATAGATGGCTGTAAAGATGAATCACTTTACTTTTTTTCTTGCAATCTGTCGGTAGCTTTGATAAAATAATGCTTGTTGTAAAGAGATGTCCGGATGATTGTGGAAACACTCTTGCCTTACCTGAAAGCTGGAGGTGAATGAAATGCCAAACATTAAAGGTGCTATCAAACGCGTGAGACAAAGTGCTGCTGCTAACGAGCAAAACTCTAACGTAAAAGCTTCTATGCGTACTGCAATCCGTAAAGCGGATGCGGCTCTTATGAATAATGATGAGAACGCTGAAGAACTGTTGAGAAATGCTGTGAAACAATTGGATACTGCTGCTCGTAAAGGTCTTATCCCAAGAAACACTGCTGCTCGTCAAAAATCACGTCTAACTAAAAAAGCTCAATAATGATATGTTAAAAGACTGCCTCTTCGTGACGGCAGTCTTTTTTTGCATATTATAGACCATTCATTAGAAATAATTCCAGTTTGCGCTGGCGATTACCACTTGTAGTTTTAAGTTGCAGATCAATCGTCGCTAAATCATCCAATGCTTTCAGTAATACTTGCAAAGGTGGCAATCTTCTTTGCATCATCAATTTCACACGATATGGATGGATACGAAGCGTTGTCGCGATTTGTTGTTGCTGATAGCCTTTTTTTCGCAAGTTTGTCACATGAATCATTAAACGCACCTGACTCGCAATAAGAGACGCCAACATAATGGGTTCTTCACCGTTACGCAGTAAGTCATGATAGACAGCGATCGATTCTGCTCGTTTATTATTGACAAATGAATCCGTCAAGCGAAATACGTCCATCTCTGGTGTCCTTGCGACCAATTGCTCAATCATATCGATGTCCACTATGCCGTTAAACGCCAAGTAGCCAGCGAGCTTGTCCACTTCTGTCGCCAACGTCAGTAAATCGGTTCCTGACATCTCCATAAGAAATTCGGCTGTTTTTTTATCGAATTCAATCCCTTTATCCTTGCCTTGCTGCATAATCCACGTAGATATATCTTGCCCTTGCAAAGCAACAGCTTCTACAACTACTGCATGCTTCTTTATTTTTTTCGTAATTTTCTTACGTGCATCTAATTTTTCATAAGGTGCCACAAATACTACGGTTGCAGTAGGAGATGGATTCTCCAACCACTTTTCCAACAGTTCTAGTTGATGATTCTGTTTTTCTTTCGATTGATCGGTCGCTTTCAAGAATGAACAGTTTTTTGCGACAATCAATTTATGGTCCACTAAAAATGGAAGTTCATCCGCCACTTCGAGCACAGCTTGGATTGGAATCTCTTCTAAATCAAAACGATTCACTTCAGATGCTGTCATCCCTGGGACTGCTTTGATTAATTTCTTAATTGTTTCGTCTAGTAAGTGTTGCTCCGTGCCTGTCAGTAAATAAACGGGCTGGATATCACCTTTTTCAATTTGACTCCAAATTTTTGTAACCATTTTCTTCACCTCAATTACCGATTGCTTCTTACTAAAAACCTGTGATAACTATACATGAAAATCAATCATTTCTCCATACTAGCAAGTAAAGGAGGTTTATTTGATGAAAAATTCTAATCGTCAACAACTAAATTCCCGTGAAAAATCGAAGGAAGAAGGAAAAGAAGAAATATCACTAGAGTTAGCAGAGTTCGAGCAGTTAGCGCCAAAGCAAGAACCAATGACTCCGAACCATCGAGAGACAGCTGAAAAGGACAAATACTATTAATTCGAAAAGACGAAGCGGAATTTGCTATAAGCAATTCCGCTATTTGAACTGATCACGCATTTACTCTATGAACAAATTGTGTCAACATACGTGGCTACTCCTAAAAACTGCGATTTTAATGGATTTTTCTTTCACTTTCATCTATACTTAGTATGGAATTAGGAGGTGTAGCAATGAATGAATTTGAACATGATGTCCAATCCAAGCGTAATGATGCGATTGACAGCGGCATCGGCTTTATAGTAGCGTTTATCGGTTTTTCTGCAATTTTTGTTGTTGCTACGATCATCGATATCGTCGCTCTCTAATCAACTGTTGTATAAAATAGACACATCCACCACCTAGGCGGATGTGTCTATTTGTTTTTCTAACGACTTGAAGTAGCGCTATACACTCCGTCTTTTACGCGCAATTCAATCGTCCCTTGTTCAGCTGTCGACCAAACGGGTATACGATGTGCATGGAAACGGTCAAGGACTTCTGCATGTGGATGCCCGTAACGACTATTCCTCCCTGCTGATACAATAATAAACTCGGGTTGAAGAAAACTGATAAACGGTTCTGTACTGGACGTCTTGCTTCCATGATGACCGGCTTTTAGTACGACACGTTGAAAATCAGCGGAAATATATCTTTGCAAAAACCGCTGCTCTCCCTCTTGTTCGAGATCTCCTGGAAACATGAAATGTAGGTCTTCATCCTTCATCACAAGCACTAGTGAACTGTCATTCCCGTCATATATACGCTCTTCAGGTGCTACATATTGGAATTGATAATCCCCTACTTCCCAATTAGCCCCTTCTTTAACTAGGTGCACGGGAATATTTTGCTCTTTGGCCAACTGTAACATATCATCCATCGCGATCTCCTGTTCACTTCCAGGGGACAGATGAATTTCTTTTACACGCAACTCTTCTACTACTTCATCGGCCCCCTCCATATGATCCATATCGGCATGAGAGATAATGAGCCGATCCAATTTCGTGATTCCTTTTGCTTTTGCGTATGGCACGACAATATTTCGTCCGATTTCAAATGGCTGCTCAGGCGTTTTCCAATCGTTATCACCGAAATGGACAACTCCACCCGTGTCGATCAAATACACCGCTTTGCGATATGGCATTTCGATCATCGTGCTGTCCCCTTGTCCGACATCTATATAGGAAATGATCACGTCACGATGAAGTATCGGTTTCACCTCCAAATAGAGTGCTGGAAGCAACAAGCAGATTAGACCGAAAGCGATCCACTTCTTTCTTTCTAGACAGACGAAAAAGATCAGAATACCTACAACAGCCATTGCTGAACCTACCCCATCCGGTTGTCCCGGCGTCCACATTTGATAGGGAAAAGAGGCAAACCAAGTCGTCATACTACCAATCCATAGCCTCGCTGGCTCATAGATGTGAAAGAGAATACGTGCCAGCGGTGGTGCAATGTACGTGCAGATCAATAACAATAAATTGGCTGGTAGGATAAATAAGGAATATAACGGAACATAGAGCAAATTCGCAATAAAAGAAGATATCGATAACTCGTAGAAGTGGTATAGCAAAATAGGATAGAGCGCTACTTGTGTAATGACGGTGACGAGAAACGAAACAACCAAACCGTTTTTCGCTTGGCTAAGAATAGCTGACGAATACAATAAAGAAAATGCAGCTAAATAAGACAACTGAAATCCCGGTTGGAACACGATATAAGGTTGCATGACGATGAAGAAAATTGCGCTTAAAGCAAGAGCATCGTCTAGGCGTAATTTCAAATTGCTTGAAACAGCTAGCAATACAATCATCGTCACCGTCGCAGCACGCCAGACAGACGGTGCTCCGCCAGCAATACATGCGTAAGTTGGTAAAAATAAGAGTAATCCGTACGTCACCCATTCTTTTCGAAAACCGATACGTAGCATAATTGCTCGAATGAAAAACGTCAATAAACCGACATGCAATCCAGATATCGCGAATAAATGTGTAATACCAAGCGTTTGATACTCTTTCTGCATGAGGCGATCCATGCCAGAACGGTCGCCGATCAACAAAGCCTCTGCTTCGGTGACAAGTGAAGACGGGAACTGCTCGTGAATATGTTGTTTGATAGAAAAGCGATAGTGCGATAATCGCGTTCGAAGAGTTGTGAGGGGCTGACTAGATGTGATACGAGTGACTTCTAGAATGCCTGCTGCACCATTCATTCGTAAATAGCGTGCCATATCGAATGCATAGTCATGGGCTGCTGGTTCTATTTCTTTCGGCTCCACTTCCGCCGTGAATTGATACGTCGATAGTCGCGCAGACTGAAACCGGATTTTTTCTTCTTCGGAATGTAATGGATACATCATATAGACAATGGTACCGTCAGACAGAGTAGCGAAACCTTTCACTTTAGCACCATCGATTTTCACTTGATCTTTCCAATGGAAGGTCACGACTGAGTCGCCAGGAAGAGTTGTAGAATGACTGGAGAAATAGAAAAAAGAGAGACTTGCTAGAAGTGTGCAAAGAAAGAGGTGTAGATAATCTTTGCGTAAAAAGTAGAAGGGTATGAGGAATAGCGCATGTAAAAATAAAAGCGATCCTGAAAGCTCAGCTGCAAATGCAGAGATCGCAACAGGAATCGCTATATACATCCATCGTATCGATCGGATTAATTGCCAAATAAATGATTCACCCTTTGCAAAAGGGTATCCAGTTCTTCAGGTTCAGCGCCAAGTTGCTGCATTTTCGTCAACATCTCGTTGAATAAGGAAAATTTCTCTTCACTGGCGAAGTCAATTGAACGCTCATCAAACGGTACTTTTTCAATTTCCACACCTGCTTGCGCAAATAGCTCGAGTGCATACTCGCTGTTTCGATAATCTTTCGCATATTTGACGCGTTCAATACCGGCCTGAATCAATGCCTTACTACATTGTAAACACGGGAAGTGCGTGACATAAATCGTTGCCTTTGCAACAGGTATGCCATATTTAGCACATTGCAGCAATGCGTTCATTTCTGAGTGTATCGTACGGACGCAATGATTATCGACGACATAACAGCCGTGTTCGATACAGTGGTCTCCACCCGATATCGAACCATTGTAGCCGCCAGCAATAATGCGTTGATCGCGTACTAAAACGGATCCTACCGAGAGTCGCGTGCACGTACTGCGCATCGCCAGCAAATGACTTTGCGCCATGAAGAACTGATCCCAAGTAATTCGCTCCATACGGTTGCCTCCATCAGTTAAGAATAATATATGGTTCTAATTTTTCAAATGTCTTGTCGCCAATACCTGACACATTCTTGATTTCGTCCAATTGTGAAAAAGCTCCGTGCTCTTCACGGTATTGGACTATTGCCGTAGCTTTTGCTGGGCCAATGCCAGGAAGCGTCTGAAAGTCGCTTTCATTCGCTGTATTAATGGTTACTTTTGAAGTGGAACTGTCAGATGATGAAGATGCCGCTGTAGCCGGTTGCACGTATACCGGTGGCTCTTCTCCTGCGATCGGTACATAGACGACAGATTCATCTTGAAGTCTTTGCGCATGATTCAATAACTTCGTGTCAGCGGCCTCTGTGTAGCCTCCTGCTTTGTCGACCGCATCAAGCAATCGGTCGCCATCTTGCATCGAATAAAGTCCAGGATGTTTCACAGCACCTTTCACGTCTACTAAAATAGCGACGGAGACAGCTTCTGCTACTAATTCGACAGGCGCTTCCACTTCAATATTTTGTTCAGCAATTTCACTAGATTCGATTGGTTCAAATAGGGATTGTCCCTGTTCTTCGGAAAGTGGATCCGGTTGTTCTCGGGGAAAGAACAAAACAGTGGAAAGTACAGCGAACGCTGCAATAGGAATGATCAATGTACGCCATTTTTCGGTAAGGAATGAACGGATAAGCTACAACCCTTTCTTTCAGCACCGTATGGAGTCCTATTTACTATACCTGATTCCGAAATACTATGGTAGCCCTATTTTCGAACTTGGAAAAATATTCTTTCGCTCTCTTCTTCAGGTGCTTCATCTTCCCAGTCCGCAAAAATCCGTTCAATATGAAAGCCAACTTCTTCAAGCATTTGCACATAGTCCGGTACGGCAAATGATCGTTGCATATGTACTTCGTCAAAACGTTGATAGGAATCATCTTCTTGTTTTACGAAAAACGCTAGCTCGGAATAAATTGAGTGATTCTCGTCTCCTGGGGCCGTTTGCCAAATATATGCAATGCGTCGATTATCAAAGACAAAAGGTCCTTCCAGGAAGATTTCATCCATTTTACCTATTGAATGGACATCAAAGAGCAACACGCCACCTGTAGCAAGTACGCCATAAATCCGGCGGAACGTTTCTATGACATCTTGCTGCTTTAGTACATAATTCAATGAATCGATTGAGATAACGGCCGCATCAAATGTATCTTCCACTTCCAGTCGTTGCATAGGTTGTTCGATAAACTGAATATCTAAAGAAAGTGACTGTGCGCGATGCGATGCGACCTCCAGCATATCAGCGGAAAGATCAACGCCGGTAACGTGTGCCCCTTTTTTCGCCAGCATGGCAGAAAGTAAGCCCGTTCCGCAACCTATATCCAATATTTTTTTCCCTACAACGCCAGCAGACGCCAAATCGAGTAACTCGACATAGGCGTCATACGGGATATCATTCATTAGTTCGTCATAAATAGATGCGAACGCTGAATAGGAAGAACTCATAGTTCATCCTCAACGTTTAGTAACTGTGCGTCTCCCCATAGCTTTTCCAAGTTATAAAATCCACGTTCGTCTCTGTGGAATACATGAACGACTACATCTAGAAGATCGATTAAGATCCAGCGGCCTGCGTCGAATCCTTCCAAACGTTTCACAGTGTAGCCTTCTTTAGAAGCAACATCCGCTACTTCACGTGCGATGGCTTGCACTTGTCTCTCAGAGTTCGCATGACAAATGATGAATTGATCAGCAATTAGTGAGATGCCCTCCATATTTAATACTACGATGTCTTCTGCTTTCTTACTATCTACTGCTTCATAAGCTAATTCCAATAATGTCGGCATATTTCACTGTTCCTTTCTTCTACGTACATGTTCATTATAGCAGTCAAATGAATGCGGAAAGATGACTGCGTATCGCTGAACTAAAAATTTAAATGTGTGCTGGATGCATTCCGTCATTTGATCTTCCAGCGGTTCTCCGTCAATACGTTGACGTAACTCCTCGATACCCGGAAACTTTCTTCCTGGTTCGATTAAATCAGCAATATAGATCACTTTTTCTAGCTCGCTCATTTCTGCACGTCCCGTTGTGTGAAAACGGATGGCCTGCAAAATGTCGTGATCTTCTACTCCATAACGTTCTTTAGCCAGCATAGCTCCAACCGGTGCATGCCATAATTCTGCGTGATATTGTGCATAAAGTTCATATTCTTCGTCTCGTTTTAGTAAGTCGAGTAATTCGTCTTTATCCATAAACTTGGCATAATCATGAAAAAGACCAGCAATCTCCGCTTTTTCTACTGACACACCCACTTCTTCAGCTAGTTTCTTCGCTGTTTCTGTGACACGCAATACGTGTTCATAACGCGCTTTAGGTAAGCGTTGTTCTAGGTCATTTTTAACTTGTTGAAGATCCATATAATCTCTCCTCTCGAATGTAAGCCTCGACAGCCGGGGGAATCAAAAGCTGCACGGTTCCTCCTTCTACAAAACGTTGGCGGATCAATGTGGATGACAAATCAAGTTGTGGTGTTTCTACCAATTGTACCGGAATTGCAGAAGCGTTATCAGCACCTGGACGTTTTACTCCGATAAATGTCACCATATCAAGTAAATCCTCAATCCGGTACCATGTCGGTAACTGATCGATCATATCGCCACCAATAATGAAATGAAAGTGAACATCCGCTTCGTCTTGTACGAGTTGTGCCATCGTATCATATGTAAAAGATACTCCGCCACGTTCAATTTCAAATGACGACGCACGCAAGCCATCCACTTCATCTACCGCCAGTTTCACCATTTGCAGGCGCTGTTCGGCTGTCGCATCGCCTATCGCCATCTTATGTGGCGGGACTGCAGTAGGCATCAACCATACTTCATCTAACTGCAGTGCGTAACGCACTTCATTGGCGATCAATAAATGTCCAGTGTGTGGCGGATTGAAAGTTCCGCCCAAAATGCCGATTCGTTTCATCTGATTCTCCTTACGGTAATTGTATGCGTTTTTTCTCTGTCGATTCTCTATATAAAACAATTGTGTTACCGATGACTTGGACTACGTGAATACCTTTATATGCACCGATTTTTTCGGCAATTTCATTTTTGTCTTCGTCGCAATTTTGAAGTACGTTTACTTTAAGTAATTCACGTGCTTCAAGCGCTTCGTCAATTTGCACGAGGATCGCTTCAGTTAAACCGCTTTTTCCAATTTGGAATAATGGATCCAAATGATGTGCTTCGCTACGTAAAAATCTTTTTTGTTTACCTGTTAACATGTTTACCCGCCAACTTTCATTGTAATCATATCGATTGTCTTTTTCGTGTCAGGATAGACGCCTGTCCACTTTTCAAAAGCGAGGGCTCCTTGATGAACGAACATTCCTACACCGTTCATCGTCTTAGCTCCTGCTTGTTTTGCTTGTCGTAAAAATTCTGTTTCGAGCGGATTGTAAATAATGTCCGCGACTATTGCACCGCTTGCAACGTTCTTTGGATCAAGCGGTATTCCTTCTTGTGCAAAGTTCATACCGACTGATGTGGTTTGCACTATAAGTCCAAACTCACCGAGACGATTTTCCGCGTCTTCGATAGAAATCGCATGCCCATCCTTCATATCCGCTGCCAATTCTGCGGCTCTTGAAGCGGTCCGATTCGTGAAATAGAGAGGTCCATAGCCAGCTGATTGCAGTGCAAAGGCGATGCCTCTAGCTGCGCCGCCAGCCCCAATAAGTAAGACAGAGCCTGTAACTGCGTCCGAAAACTCTTCCAACGACTTCACGAAACCCGCTCCATCGGTATTCGCACCGATGAGTTTACCCTCATCTGTTTGATACACTGTATTCACCGCATTCATAACCGTTGCCGATTCGTCCACTTCGTCAAGGAAAGGAAGAATCACTTGCTTATGAGGTACCGTTACGTTGAAACCACTACATCCGAGTGAACGCAAACTGGTTATCGTCTGTTCCAAGCTTCCCGCTGTTGCATGAATCGGTATATACGTTGCGTCCATTGTGTTTTCTTTAAACCACTGATCGTGCATGACCGGTGACATCGATTGCGCGATGGGGTCGCCTATTACCGCATACCATTTTTTCATTTGGTCTTTCCTCCTGTCCTTCTTAAATCAATGAAGGTCTGACTTCGACATTCACACCTTTTGGTGCATGTACAGCTACTTTTACATTGGCGTGCTGAATTGTAATCCAGCCAAGTCCTGAAATCACTAAGTCCGTCTTTGCTTCTTTAATTGAAAATTCATGACGCACAAGTGACGGCAACTTCTCAAGTGATGCGGGTCCAGGCGGAGATAACATGTCGCCCAAATGGTTTTTGTACAATTCATCAGCATTTTCCAACTTCGTCCGGTGAACCGGTAAACCATTTGCTGCATAGATGTTGAAAGAGGAACGTCCGCCTTGAATGAAGTCAAAACGTGCCAGTCCGCCTATAAATAATGTCTGTTCAGCATTCAGCTGATAGACTTTCGGTTTCAGTTCTTTTTTCGGCGTAATCAACTTCAAATCATGCGGATCTAAGTGATGGGCCATTTGATGATCATTGATAATACCAGGTGTATCCATCAGCATTTTCCCATCATCTAGTGGAATTTCTACTACGTCAAGAGTGGTCCCAGGGAAGTAAGACGTCGTAATCACGTCTTGCATACCGGTCGCGTCTTTAATGATTCGATTAATAAAAGTAGATTTTCCTACGTTCGTACAACCGACTACGTAGACATCCTTGCCCTTACGGTACTTCTCAATCGCGTCGAGCGCATCACTCATGCCGTTGCCTTTTACAGCGGAAACGAGCAATACATCGATGGGTTTCAGACCTAGCTTTGCAGCCTCCGCTTTCATCCAATTTTTCACTCGCTGCGGATTAATCGCTTTTGGCAGGATATCTGCCTTGTTACCAATTAATAAAATATCTTTCTTGCCTACAAAGCGATGCAAGCCATTGATCCAACTGCCGTTGAAATCAAAAATATCTACCACTTTTACGATCAAGCCTTGTTTTTCACCAATTCCATTTAAAATTGCTAAAAAGTCGTCTCCTGATAAGGACACTGGCTGTAATTCGTTATAGTTTCGTAATTTAAAGCAACGCTGGCATATGACATCTTCTTTTTCCAATGAAGCTGGTGGCGCATAGCCTTCCATTGTCTTATCCGTTGTTTGGATGGTAATACCGCATCCAATACACTTGATCAATTCCAAATTTAGTCCTCCCACGTAAGTAATCCTTTTCTTTTAAACCTTGCCATAATCCGTCGTTCAATCGCACGGTTAAATTTCGTAATCGTCGCATCGGAACTGGCTACAGGGACGACTAATATCGTCTTCAGCCCTACCCGATTCGCACCTAAGACATCCGTTAGCAATTGATCGCCAATCATGACGACTTCATCTTTCGGCAAGCCTAATGTAGCAAGTGCTTGAAGAAATGACTTTTTCATCGGCTTCCGTGCTTCGCAAATATATGGGATGCCCAATGGATCACAAAAGTGACTGACGCGTTCTATATGGTTATTGGAAACAACTGTAATTTGCAAACCGGCATCGCGCATAGATTTAAACCACGCCACAATATCTTGCGTAGCATCCGCACGGTCCCATTCAACGAGTGTGTTATCTAAATCTGTAATAATACCCTTAAAACCATTTTCCAGAAGGTCTTCTGGTTTGATCAGTAATACGGATTTTACATAAGCACTCGGTAAAAAATGATTTAACACATTATCCTCTCCGCCCTACAACAAATTCTCGTCTGATTATAACATAGTTGTGTAGCATGCACGCACAACTATGTCTGATTTTATCGCTTTTCTTGTCAGTGGTAGACCATCTGTCTTTTGCATAGAGTAAACTACTACTAATCGGAGGTGGTCATATGAGCGGGTTTTTCCTGGCCGTCATGCAATTATGGTTAGAGATCCCCGCGCTAATCGGTTATATCAGAGGGCAAGCTTTCCTTCGTCCGTTATCCAAGAAAGAAGAAGCAGAGTGCCTGAAACGATTAGCTGAAGGCGATGTAAGTGCACGTGATGAACTTATTGAACACAATATGCGTTTGGTCGCTCATATCGTCAAGAAGTTCCAGCCAAAGCACGAACTACTTGATGATTATATTTCTATAGGAGCGATTGGTCTGATGAAAGCCGTCAACAGCTTTACGCCAGATCGTAAAACGAAGCTTGCAACGTATGCTGCACGCTGTATTGAAAATGAAATTCTTATGTATTTACGAACACAGAAAAAGGTACAAAAAGATGTGTCCCTCTACGAACCAATCGGCATGGATAAAGATGGCCAATCCCTAGAAATCGCAGACCTCCTTCAAACAAACGACATACCCCCACAAACAACTGTAGAACAAAATGAACAAAAAGAGCGTCTCTACCGTCATTTGGATAAGCTCGATTCACGCGAGCTGGAAATCATTCAAAGACGCTATGGCTTGCTAGACGATCAGCCAATGACACAAAAAGAAATTGCCGAGCAACTAAACATTTCTAGGAGTTATGTTTCACGTATCGAGAAACGGGCAATCGTCAAATTGTACCAATCGTTCAAGCACGAATATCAATAATACAAAAAGCGTTTCCGATTATGCAACAGAGGGCCATAGCCCCCCGCACATCGGAAACGCTTTGTTTCTATTATCAGTCAGCTTTAACCTCACGTAAAATAATTACTGCCAATAGGGCTGTGACGATAAATACTCCACCCATTAAGTATTCCATTGAATGTCCCTCCTCTCAACCAAACGAACTGCTAGTCTGTCTACATAGACATTTTATCATAGAACGATCAAAGTTTCGAGATGACGCGCAAAACAATCTGTGACGAGTGTTTGGCAGCCAGCGGTAAAAATTCATCAAAACTGACAGTAGATTCTTTCCCGGCAATATCAGATAGCGCACGGATGACCACACATCGCGTGTTGAATTGATAACAGACTTGCGCAACAGCGGCCGCTTCCATTTCGACAGCGATTACGCGAGGGAATCTACTTTTAACTTGTAATACTTTTTCAGGATCAGCCATGAAAGTATCAGCTGATGCAATTGTTCCTACGGCATGTGTATATGTATCTAACTCCATTACAGCTTCTTTAGCAAAATCGATCAGTTGTGAATCTGAAGGAAAGCTTGCAGGAAGTTGTGGCACTTGGCCTAACTCGTAGCCGAATGCAGTAGCATCGACGTCATGATGCAGGACATAATCAGATATGACAACCGTGCCAACCTCGAGTTCAGGATTAGTTCCACCTGCAGAACCTGTATTTAACACTACGTCAGGTTTGTAGTTTTGCAACAAGATCGCGGTTGCCATGGCAGCGTTTACTTTTCCGATGCCACTCTTCGTCACGATTACTTGATGCTTGCCTACTTTTCCTTCAATAAACTCGCAGTTTCCAATAGTTGTGATTTTTCCAATTCCGATTTCTCTGCGTAATATTTCAACTTCTTCCTCCATTGCACCAACGATTGCTATTTTCATGTACGCCCTCTCCTCTTTTTCACTTACTAGAATGTGCTGCCTATTGCGCAGCACATCGGTAGGTTGATTCGCTTACTTCAATACTTCCATCTTTACAGGTTTCCAACCTTGGCCATCCACCCATTCAAGATACACTTTGAATTTCTTGGAATTATCTGTACTTCGGACAATCCCTTCTGATTTTTGAGGACTACCGCCGTTTTGAATACGATCAAAATACAATTGATCTTCAGACATGCCTGTCGCATAAGAAATAGCTTTCTTTTTCTCATGCCAGTCATCAGACTGACCATCATACTTCGACACATGCTCGCCTGTTTGCTTGGTTCCGATAGGTTTCCAGTCAGGATTTACCACGACTTTCTTGCCGGAATCCGACGAAGTATCTTTCTTTGGCTTGTCCTGTTTTGAATGTTCCTTTTTATGTTCTTCTGCTGTTGGCGCTTCCGGTTCTTCAACCACTTCATTTATTACTTCGTTATTTTCTTCAGGAGCTTGGACCTCAGCATCATCTGCTTCTTCCGGCTCCGCCTCTTCAGTTTCAGACTTGTCCTCATCTTCTAAAACGATTGGTTCAATTGGAGCTGTATCGGACTGCGTGGATTGTTCGGGCTTGTCAATTGCCACTTCTTCCTTCTCGTCATCACCCGTGATAAAGATTATAGCAACCACTGCAATGAGAAAAACCACTACACCAATCGAAATATTCAACGCTCTATTCACTTTGCTAGCTTTACTGCCTTGCTTTCTTGATGTTCTCGAATATTTCGGATCTTGATCTGCCATATTAGACATCTCCCTTACTATGAAATGAAACACATACACAACGGTGGAATGAAATAAAAATCACAATACCGTCTTCTGCTAGTGAGAAGACGGTACATGTGTCATTTTATCTCGAGAATTTCTACTGACATTTCACCGCCGGGAGTCTGAATCTTAACTATTTCATCTTTTTTTCGACCAATTAGTGCTTTCGCAATTGGAGAGTCGTTCGAAATCAGACCTTCCATCGGGTTCGCTTCAGCAGAACCAACAATCGTATACGTCTCTTGTTCACCATCAGGAATTTCTTTAAAAGTAACTGTCTTGCCTAAATGTACTTCATCCGTATTCAATTCATCCTCTGTAATAATGACCGCATTACGAATCATTCCTTCTATAGAAGAAATCTTTCCTTCAACAAATGCTTGATCTTCTTTTGCCGAATCGTACTCGGAGTTTTCCGATAAGTCACCGTAACTACGTGCAATTTTGATGCGTTCTACTACTTCTACACGTTTAACCGTTTTCAAATACTCTAGTTCTTCTTCTAGCTTTGCTTTACCTGCAGCTGTCATTGGGAATTTCTTTTCTGAAACCATGTACTAACACTCCTCATATGTCTGTTCATAAAAAATACTATGTCACACAAACTTCAATTATGTGACATAGCGGAACTATTTTAGTTTTGACTATACTTTACTTCGTTCCTCACTCTGATCTGAACGAAAAAAGCCCTTGCTTGTCTTGCGCGCATCCTAGTTTACTTATACAATCACTGGCGGATGCTGAATTAATTTAAAATTATGTCATCATCATATTATACTTCGTCAACAGAAGCAAGAATTGTTTTGATCTTCGTTACCATCAAATCGATAGCGACCTCGTTCTCTCCGCCTTCGGGAATGATTATATTAGCATACTTTTTTGTCGGTTCAATGAACTGGTTATGCATCGGACGCACAACGGTTACGTATTGCTCGACGACAGAATCCACTGTACGTCCACGATCATGAATGTCTCGTAAAATCCGACGAATAATGCGTATATCAGAATCCGTATCAACAAATAGCTTAATATCCATAAGATCCCGCAAGCGTTCATCTTCTAGTACTAAGATTCCTTCAAGAATGATGACATCTTGTGACTCGACCAGTACTTTTTCATCCGAACGCGTATGCAAAGTATAGTCATATGTCGGCTTTTCGATCGCCTGTCTATTGATCAGCTGATGAATATGTTGAATCAGTAGGTCGGTATCGAATGCCAATGGATGATCGTAATTCGTTTTCAATCTTTCTTCAAACGCTAGATGTGATTGGTCTTTATAATAGTCGTCTTGCTCAATTACAACGACCGAATGACCTTGGAATACTTCATGTATCTTTTTTGTGACACTTGTCTTACCGGAGCCTGAACCACCGGTAATCCCAATCACAACAGGTTTTTTCTTCACAGCAATTCCCCTTTGTAGCCTACTGTTTGTTACTTTTTCACAGCTATTAATATTCCATCACCTATTGGTACTAAAGACGTTTCATAGTCATCGTTATGCATCGCCCAGCTCGTGAATTGTTGCAAATTTCGAATCATCGTCCGGTTGCGTTTTGGTATATCTGCATCTTCCAACAGCACCATACCATGCATAAACATATTATCACAATAAATTACACCTGAACGACCGATGAGCGGGCTATATTTATCGAAGAACTTTCGATATTGGCCTTTTGCCGCATCGATGAACAACGTATCAAATGGTTCTTCTGGTAACTTGTTTTCATCTAACTCGAGTGCATCATCACGAATGATGGTAATACGCTTTTGTAGTCCACTACGTTCAATATATTCGACCGCTTTCTCATACCGTTCTGCGTCACGCTCGACTGTATAAATGACAGCGTCGGGAAAAGCTTGCGCTAATCGAATAGCTGAATAGCCAATTGCGCTTCCGATTTCAAGAATGCGTTTCGGCTGTTGAATTTGCAGCAGGCCGATCAACGTATATAAACCTGTATCGTCCATGATGGGCACACGATGCTCTGCAGCGTAGTGCTCCATCTCTACGATGAGGGGCTCTTTTTCTTCTACAAAGCGACGAATATACGTATGGTAGTCCGTCATATTCACTTCCCCCTTTACGACCTATTATTTATGCTGGCTATCAATATATTCTGCTTTGTTTTTCAAGTGTTCTTCATATGTTTTAGCAAAGTGATTGACGCCATCTTTATCAGCCAAGAAGAACAAGTATCCAGTTTTCGATGGTTCTACTGTTGCTTGGATCGAAGCAGTTCCAGCATTCGCAATCGGACCTGGCGGTAATCCTTTATTTTTGTACGTATTATAGACATGATCCACTTTCAGATCCTCATTCATGACACGGGCTTTGTGTTCCCCAAGTGCATATAAAACGGTTGGGTCGGTCTGTAATGGCATGCCTTGTTCAATACGGTTATTGAAGACGCTCGCAATTGTATCGCGATCTGATTGCTCAGTTGCTTCTTTTTCTAACAGTGAAGCAAATGTTAGCATTTTATGAACAGAACGGTCCTTGCCTTCTTCCGCCCAATACGCCTTATATGGTATGACGTTTTGCACAGTGGCATCCACCATCGTATCGACTACTTCCTTAACTGTAGGCTTTTCCTCATAAAATGGATACGTAGCAGGGAATAAATAGCCTTCTAGTGCGTAGCGTATATTCTCATTAAGAATTTCTTCTGTAATAACTTCTGGATACTTGGCTATATATTCTTGAATGACTTGTTCATTCGTCACATACTCCATAAACTGCTCTTTCGTAATCGTCGTCTTTTCGCTTGTTCTTTCTGCAATTTGATCAATTGTTAAACCTTCGGGAATGGTTAATGTAAATTCCGGCGTGCGATAGACGACGCCTGTTTTTAGGCTCTTAATCAATTCATCTGGCGTCATAGCCTGCGTTAAACCATACGTTCCAGCCTGAAAGTCTGCTTCATTATTTACTTTTGCATAGTATTTGAAGATCCGTGCATTCTTAATAATACCTGACTCTTCTAGTTTTTCTGAAATCAAATCCAAACCTGAACCGATCGGAATTTCCACTTCTACTATTTTTTCCGAGTCCGGATCAACAGGCTCTAACGCACTTTTTATGTATGTATAGGCCGAAAAGCCTCCAACTATCCCAACAACTAATACAACTGCTACAATCCAAAACACTATTTTTCTAACGGTCCTCACTTCTTCCTTCTGTTCTAACATGCGTTCAAACATGACATCTTTTTTTCTCTGGGGCTCTTTTTCCACAAGCCTCACCTCTTCTTCCACTAAAGATCAGTCCATGAAAAAGACGGAACGGTCAGCACCATTCCGCCCGTCCCATGATATTATCGCTTACTCGTCTTCTTCTTCAAGGAATGTGTTCAATACTTCTTCAATCATATCCCATTCTTCATCGGATTCGATTTCAAGAAGTGATCCACCGTCTTGTCCTTCTTCAGTTGGAATAAAGGCGGATGCATGGATTTCAACTTCCTCGTCATCGTCTCTCTCTTCGCCATCTAAAATGTGGTAAAGCACATAAGATCTTTCATATTCTTTTGAATCAAATGTTAAAATTACCTCACATACGTGCTCTTCGCCGTTCTCATCTACGATTGTCATTGTCTCTTGTCCGTGTTCCATTGTGTAATCACCTCTAATTTTTTTGTGAATCCAAATAACCTTGTAAAATCATAACAGCTGCCATTTTATCGATGACGGATTTACGTTTTTTACGGCTGACATCTGCATCAATTAAAACGCGTTCAGCAGCCATGGTAGTTAATCGTTCGTCCCATAAAACGACAGGTAGTCCAAACTTTTCGCGTAACTTTTCCGCGTACTGTTCGGACGCCTCCCCACGGGGCCCAATCGTATTATTCATATTCTTCGGGTACCCGACGACAAACTCCGTCACCGCATATTCTTCTGTCAGCTGTTTAACTCGTTTCATCCCGAAAGAACCTACCGCCTCATCAATTTTGATCGTTTCGATTCCTTGGGCTGTCCAACCAAGACTATCGCTGATCGCAATGCCTACGGTTTTCGTACCCACATCCAAGCCCATAATTCTCATTTTGTATTCCCTCTGTTTTCTCGGATATAGAACTTGACTAATTCTTCTAGAATTTCGTCTCGTTCCAGTTTCCGAATCAGACTGCGTGCGTCTTCGTGTCGTGGAATGTAGGCTGGATCTCCAGATAGTAAATAGCCGACCATCTGATTAATTGGGTTGTAACCTTTTTCTTCTAATGATTTGTAAACGTGGAGCATGACTGTTTTGACTTCTTCCTCCATCGACTCTTCAGGAAAGTTAAACTTCATCGTTTCATCGGACGAATTCATACTCGACACCCCGCTTTCCGATTTCCATTTATGTCTGCAACGATCTACCGTTACGATCTACATAGTACATAGAGTGGTGGATCAACCGCCGTTCATATCCATTTCTAGTCTGGCTCTTACAACTGGACGTATACTATGGGCATCCAAATGCAAACTCACTAGTAACATGTATCTATATTTTATGATTTATCGCTCTACATAATGGTTAAACAGATTTTACATAATCATACACGGATTGAAGCGCTTCATCAAGTTTTGACGCGTCTTTCGCTCCTGCCATCGCCATATCAGGACGTCCGCCGCCTTTTCCGTCACAAAGCGACGCAACATGGTTGACGATTTTGCCTGCGTGGTAGTTGCCGCCTTTTAAATCATCGGTCACACCCGCCGCCAGCATTACTTTCCCATCCGTTACTGTACCAAGTACAATGACGCCTTTGGAAGTTTTTTGTTTCATTTCATCAATCAATTGACGTAAACCGTTATTGTCTTTCACTTCAACATGTGCAGAAATGACTGTCACGTCTTCGATCTGCTGGGCCGTTTCCATGACACTCGCCAATTGGCTGTTGCCCATCTTCGCTTGTAGCGATTCATTTTCCCGTTGAAGTTCTTTGAAGTCAGCGAGAATTGATTCGACTTTCGTCACGACTGTTTTCGGAGTCGCTTTCGCAGTTGCTGCTATCTCATCGATGATCGCTTGATCTTCTTTAAATGAACGGAATGCTTGTCCGCCCGTGAAGGCTTCAATACGTCGCGTGCCCGCTCCAATACCGCTTTCTGAAACGATTTTGAATACGTTGATGTCGGACGTGTTGCGAACGTGACAACCTCCACAAAGCTCTACAGAGTAGTCTCCGACCTTGACTACGCGAACGATATCGCCGTACTTTTCGCCGAACAATGCCATCGCACCCATTTCTTTCGCTTCCGCAATAGGTGAAATGATCGTATTGACAGGAGTACCTGCCCAAACTTGTTCATTCACTTGGAATTCAATGCGCTCCAGTTCTTCCTTTGTCACTTGTCCAAAATGGGAGAAGTCAAAGCGAAGGCGATCCGGTCCAACATATGACCCTGCTTGATTGACATGTTCCCCTAGAACATCTTTCAAAGCGCGATGCAATAAGTGTGTAGCTGTATGATTTTTGACTGTCAGACTTCGTGAATACTCGTCCACTTTTGCGCTAACTGATGCGCCTTCATTCAATTCACCTGAACTGATGAAGACCGTGTGCAAGTTCTGTCCATTCGGTGCTTTTTTCACGTCGCGAACTTCCGCTATAAACGATTCGTTGGAGATCGTTCCTTTATCAGCTATTTGACCGCCACTTTCCGCGTAGAAAGGCGTCTGGTCTAGCATAAGTTGTACGGTTTCTCCTTCAGATGCATGCGCGATCCGTTGACCATCTTGAACTAGGACGTTGACGATCGCGGTTGTTTCTAGTTGACCATAGCCAATGAATTCACTTGCTTCATGAATTTCACCAAGTACGCCCGATTGAACATGCATAGAGTCTGAAGCAGCACGCGCAGCACGTGCACGATTTCGTTGTGCAGCCATTTCTTCGTCAAATCCGATACGATCGACTGCCACATCTTCTTCAAGAGCGAATTCCTCTGTCAGTTCAAACGGGAAGCCGTATGTGTCATAGAGTTTGAATGCGTCGCTGCCTGAAACGATTGGCAAGCCTGAAGCTTTTGCCTTTTCAATGATTGTCGTTAGAATCGCCATACCATCATGCAAGGTTTCGTGGAAACGATCTTCTTCGTTTTTCACGACTTTCATAATGAATGCTTGTTTCTCATGGACTTCAGGGTAGAAGTCTTTCATGATATCCCCGACAATTGGCACCAGCATGTACATGAACGGCTTATCAATGCCTAGTTGTTTCGCGAAACGAACTGCTCTTCTTAATAGACGACGTAAAACATAGCCGCGGCCTTCATTGGATGGAAGTGCTCCATCTCCGATAGCGAATGCTACTGTGCGGATATGATCCGAGATTACTTTAAATGCTGTGTCTACTTGCGTAGATTCACCGTATTTTCTGCCTGATACATTTTCAACGGCTTCAATGATCGGCAAGAACAAGTCTGTATCGAAGTTTGTAGGCACGTCTTGGATCACCGATGCCATACGCTCAAGACCCATTCCTGTATCGATGTTTTTCTTCGGAAGCGGTGTGTACGTGTGATCAGGATTATGATTGAACTCAGAGAATACTAAGTTCCAAATTTCCAAATAGCGTTCGTTTTCTCCACCTGGATATAATTCAGGATCTGAGAAATCGTCGCCGTAAGTGGGGCCACGATCGTAGAAGATTTCAGAGTTCGGACCACTCGGACCTTCGCCGATATCCCAGAAGTTTCCTTCAAGACGAATGATACGCTCTTCTGGAATACCGATCTGATTTTTCCAGATTGCGTACGCTTCTTCATCTTCCGGATGGATAGTAATGGATAATCGTTCTGGATCAAAACCAATCCATTGTTCATTTGTCAGGAAATCCCACGCACGCACAATGGCTTCTTCTTTGAAATAATCACCAATAGAAAAGTTGCCGAGCATTTCAAAGAACGTATGGTGACGTGCTGTGTAGCCGACATTTTCAATATCGTTTGTGCGGATGGATTTTTGTGCATTCGTAATCCGCGGATTTTCAGGAATCACTCGTCCATCAAAGTATTTCTTCAATGTGGCGACTCCACTGTTGATCCATAGTAGTGATGCATCATCAACTGGCACTAATGCAGCTGATGGTTCTACAGTATGTCCGTGCTCTTGAAAATAGTCTAAAAACATTTGGCGAATTTCAGATGCCGTAAGTTTTCTCATCGTTTTGTTCCTCCTAAAATTAAAAAAACTCCCCCCCTTGTATAAAGGGGCGAAGATTTTATTGATCGCGGTACCACCCTAATTACCGCATGACGCGGTATCTCGAGTTGCCTTAACGCGGCAAGACGGCAGGGATTAACCTGCAACTTCGGAATAGCGTTCGCTGTAAATCTGAGAGAGCTTTTTCAGCCAAGAAGCTCTTTTCTATAACACAGAGTAAACAGGTACTTGTTCCTTCAACGTTTTTCATTATTTCTAAACGAATTATAGGAAAGTTCTTTCGCTTTGTCAATCCGTCACTTCAAGAAAGTCGAATGGCGATACGTTGTGCATGCCAATGAGGGGATCGATTCCAGTAAAATTGTCCATCGTTAACTTTGCTTGCGACGTATCACGTGGTTCAACTGTCTCTTTTGCAGGTGCTGTATGGCGCGTACTGGTTTCCTTAAGCGTTGATGTTTGAACTTCTTGTGTTTCTCCTGTAATGCGTTCTTGTAGCGTCGTCTGTCGTTCTGTTTCGTCTGTGCGCGCAATCCCTGCTTTAAATTCTTCCGCTTCCCCGCACAATATTAAGAAATTCTTCGCTCGTGTAATTCCTGTGTACAGTAGATTACGACGTAACATTTTCCGCTGACTTCTGACGATCGGCATGACGACAATCGGAAATTCACTACCTTGGGATTTATGGATAGAACAACAATATGCAAGTGTCAGCTGATTTAAGTCGCTCCGTTCATACTGCACTTCATTGCCATCATACGAAACGACCATGATCGCTTTTTTGTCAGTAGTTTCTTTCGCTAGCATGATCGCGACGACTTCCCCCATATCTCCGTTAAAAACATTGCTTTCCGGTTGATTGACGAGTTGCAGTACTTTATCTCCGACGCGATAAGTCGTTTCACCGAAAACCATTTCTTTTCTTCCCTCTGCAGGTGGATTCGTCACGTCTTGGATCATTTTATTCAAGCCATCTATACCTGCCGGACCTTTATACATCGGAGCCAGCACTTGGATGTCTTTAATGGAATGCCCTTTTGATGTCGCATTTTGGACGATTTGTTTGACTACAGGTAAAATTTGTTCACTCGATGCTTTAATAAATGAGCGATCAGACGTTTTCTTTGTGACGTCCATCGTCCATTCTTTTTGCTTGATCATATGCGCCATTTCAATGATTGTCGAGCCTTCACTTTGGCGGAAAATATCGGTCAATTCCACGACGGGAATTTTCCCTGACTGCATAAAGTCATGCAACACTTGTCCGGGTCCAACAGAAGGTAGTTGGTCTTGGTCTCCAACGAATAATAACTGTGCGTCGTCGCGGACAGCTTTTAACAGCTGATGCATGAGCCAAGTATCTACCATAGACGTTTCATCAATGATAATGAGATTTCCATCCACTTCCCGCTCTGTCTCTTCTTCGTCTTCCTGCCCCGTAAAACCAAGTAAACGGTGGATCGTCATGGCAGGTAATCCAGTCGATTCGGACATCCGCTTCGCGGCGCGTCCAGTAGGTGCTGCTAAAATAATCGGGAACGGCTCTTTTTTACGAGCATATTCTTCCAAGTCAAGTGAAATACCGTGCAGTTCTGCGTACGCCTCAACTAAGCCTCTAATCACGGTTGTCTTCCCTGTCCCTGGTCCACCCGTTAGTACGAGCAATGAAGAATGAAGCGCACGTTCAATCGCTTCGACTTGCGTTTCGGCATATTGCACTTCCAAACGTTCTTCAATTTCACCGATTGCTTTTCTAATTTCAGAAGCCGGAAATTGTTCAGCGACTTCACTTTCGAGAATTTTATTCACTTTAGTGGCAATGCCGATTTCTGAAAAATACAGAGAGGGCAAGTAAAGACGCTGCATTTCAGCAGACAATGCGCCTTCTTCAACGAGTTCAATTACTGCTTGGGTGATTGCTTCGTACGAGATGATGTGTGATTGACTTGATTCAAGTAACTGTTTCGCTTGTGGCAAAATCACTTCTGACTCGACATAGACATGCCCTGCTGACTGTACTTCATTATGTACGCTGTAATAAACAGCTGCCTTAATACGCGCGGGATGATCGCCTACAAGCCCGAGTTGCTTCGCCAGATCGTCTGCACGTTGAAAGCCGATGCCTTCAATTTCTTTGATCAAACGATAGGGATTCTCCGTCAGAATCGTGATGGCGTCGTCTTGATAAGCTTGATAAAT
This sequence comes from Sporosarcina sp. P3, assembly GCF_002743415.1. Classification (NCBI taxonomy): domain Bacteria; kingdom Bacillati; phylum Bacillota; class Bacilli; order Caryophanales; family Caryophanaceae; genus Sporosarcina; species Sporosarcina sp. P3. The sequence continues at coordinate 16,825 of NZ_PDZE01000001.1, read as the reverse complement.
CCGCATAGCTACTTGTGGACCGAAGCCCCATTCATTCAGTTGCACCATTGTACGTTCAAGGCCTAGATTTTCTTGCAAGACCGAAACAAGCGTATCTTTCCGCTCGTCACTCAAGCGCGGGATCTGGTCAAGAACACTACGGTCTTCGAGCACTTTCTGAATTACGTTATTGCCGAGTGTCTTGACGATGTCCGTGGCGGTTTTCTTTCCAATGCCAGGAAATAAATCTCCGGATAAGTAATGAATCAGACCCGCTTCTGTCGCAGGTAACTCTTTTGAGAACGTCTGCACATCGAACTGCTGGCCATGTACCGGATGGTTGACAAGTCGACCTGTAAATTTATAATCTTCTTCCGCCACTAAAGGAGGGAATGACCCTTTGATCACTATTTCACTGTCGCGGTAATCGGTATTGGTGGAAGTGACTTTCAATTTGACGATGGAAAATAAGTTCGTCGTATTATGAAAAATCGTCACGACCGGCCTGCCGATAATATATGGTTCTGTTTCACTCATCGAAGGATTCCCTCCTTTTTAGCTGATGTATTACTCGCCTTGTTCTCCGAGCTTGATCATATCGAATAAATAACGCGCCTGTGTATGGTCAGGTTCCGCAGTGAATGCTTGCTCTAAGTGTGACAGTGCACTCGCCTTGTCTTCTGTTGAAACGGCATATAAAACGCCTAAATTATAGTGGCTATCTGCATGGTCCGGAACTACCGCCAAGATGGATTCAAATACAGGCTTCGCCTCTTTAAATAGCTCGAGCTTAGCTAGTAAAATTCCGTAGGACAACGCAATTTCCTGATCGTCAGAATTTAATTCAACAGCACGCTGTATATAGGGTAATGCTAAGCGGTCATTCCCTGTTTGTTCCATACTTTTACCGAGCATGAAATAAGCGTCAGCGGAGTCCAATCCCGCGTTAATCGCTTTTTCATATAATTTTGCCGCTTCTTCAAAGCGTTCTTGATTGTAATATAGATTCGCCAGTCCGTAAAAAGCGGTTCCGGCATTTTCGTCAAGCGTCAATGCTTTTTGGAAAAATGGCTCCGCTTGCTCAGCATCTCCAAGTGATGCAAAAATGTTCCCGATATTGATATAGCCTGTAGGCTCTTCTGGATTTTCTTCTACTGCCTTCATGAAAAGCTCAATGGCTTTCTCATAATTGCCTTCTTGCATTTCTTTAATCGCATCTTGATGAATCGACATGCTGTTGCCTCCTTATCCTACGTATGTCAGTTTCTTGCCGTCTTTGAATACTTCATTGATGGTTCCGCCACCTAGGCACTCATCCCCGTCATATAGCACGACCGCTTGTCCTGGCGTGACTGCGCGAACAGGTTCAGCAAAAGTTACGGTCGCTTCGTCACCGGATAATTGCACAGTTACTTTCGTATCGGGTTGACGGTAACGGAATTTAGCTGTGCACGTAAACGTCTCCGGTAATTCTTTCGGTGTACAAATATTCATATCCGTTGCTTGTAGACTCGTTGAGAACAGTGTGTCGTGATAAAAGCCTTGCTCAACTAGCAATACATTGCGCTCCAAGTCTTTACCGACCGCAAACCAAGGTTCTCCGGCTCCGCCAATACCTAGACCGTGACGCTGACCAATTGTGTGATACATCAATCCGTCATGATTACCCATCTTCACTCCAGCCATTGTCTGCATCTCGCCTGGACGTGCTGGTAAGTACTCCCCTAGGAATTCTTTAAAATTACGTTCACCGATGAAACAGATTCCTGTTGAATCTTTTTTCTTCGCTGTGGCAAGTCCTGCTTGTTCCGCGATTTCGCGGACTTCACTTTTCTCCATATGACCTAGAGGGAATAATACTTGCTGAAGTTGTTGTTGCGTTAATTGATTCAAGAAGTACGTTTGATCTTTGTTATTGTCCACGCCACGAAGCATTGCTACTCCGTTTTCCCGTTCTACGACTTGTGCATAATGTCCAGTCGCCAAATAATCGGCACCTAAACTTTTGGCGTGCTCGAGGAATGCTTTGAATTTGATTTCTTTATTACACATGACATCTGGATTCGGCGTGCGGCCTTTTTTGTATTCATCTAAGAAATACGTAAATACTTTATCCCAATATTGTTTTTCAAAATTAACAGAGTAATACGGAATGCCGATCTGATCACAGACACTACGTACGTCTTCAAAGTCTTCTGTCGCGGTGCAATGTCCGGATTCGTCCGTGTCATCCCAGTTTTTCATAAAGATTCCGATCACTTCATAGCCTTGCTGTTTCAAGAGTAATGCTGCAACCGAAGAGTCCACTCCGCCTGACATTCCAATGACTACACGTGTATCGGCAGGTGCTTTTTTCGTTGTCATATTGTTCATCCTTTTCTTAATTCATTTCACTAGTCGTTTCACTACATTCGCAATTCGATTGGCTGCTTCTTCTACCATAGATTCATCCAAGTTATAGCCGAAACTGATGCGGATCGAGTTTCTAGCTTTATCTGATTCTGTACCGAACATGGCCGTTACGACATGTGACGGTTCAAATGATCCCGCCATACAAGCCGAACCACTTGATACAGCTACCCCTTCTAAATCTAAACTCATCAAAAATGTCTCCACATCAGTGCCTGGAAACGATACATGATAAATATGTGGTAAAGATGCTACTGCGGGGGGAATGGTCGGTTGGAAATCGATTTGATGATTTTCAAAGACGTCCGCCATTTTTTGTTTATACGTTGAATAGTCTGTTTGCTTTTCTAGTTTGGTTTGCTCGGCAATGGAGACCGCTTCTGCAAACGCAACGATTGCTGGCACATTTTCAGTACCTGCACGTCGCTTTTTCTCTTGCGAACCTCCAAGTACTTGGCTCGATAGTAACTTACCATTTCGCTGATAAAGGAAGCCGATCCCTTTAGGTCCATTCAGTTTATGTGCTGAAACGGATAATAAATCGACTTGCAGTTCTTCTACGTCAAGTGAGCAAGTCCCGTAAGCTTGTACCGCGTCTGTGTGGAATACGCATGGATGTGTAGAGAGCAACTGGCCGATTTCTGCAATCGGTTGGACCGTTCCCACTTCATTGTTTCCATACATGATAGACACTAAAATCGTTTCATCCGTTAACGCAGCCTGAACTTGTTCCATTGTAATGACTCCATGATTGTCAGGTGAAAGGTACGTCACGTTATAGCCTTGTGACTCCAGTTGTTTACACGGGTTTAACACTGCATGATGTTCGATTTCCGTTGTAATAATATGTTTACCTTTTGAGTTCAACGACTGTACGTACCCGAAAATCGCCAAGTTATCCGCTTCTGTCCCTCCAGAAGTCACTATGATTTCATTGGGTGACGCATTGATCGAGGAGGCTAGGGTTTTGCGTGCATCTTCCAGCACTTTTTTTGCGTGACGACCAAATTGATGTGTACTTGAAGGATTCCCGTATGTATCTTGCAACGCATTGGTGAATCGCTCCAATACAGCTGGATGCATCGGTGTCGTAGCGGCATAGTCTAAATATATAGCTGGTTTCATAACTAAACTCCTTTAAATATAAAACATGTATTCATCAGTAGTGGACGTATCTTCGAATTCAATTAAATCTTTGATCGTCGTATGATCTAATACCCCTCGGATTGCGTCTCCGATTCGTTTCCATAGTTCTCGTTGCGGAATATCGTCGTCATCCAATCCTTCGACTAATTGAATGGGTCCTTCAAGCAAACGGATGACGTCTCCTGCCATAATTTCGGAAGGATCTTTTGCGAGTTTATAGCCACCGTAGGCCCCGCGAACACTCTTCACCATTCCGCTGTTGCGTAGTGGCGGGATCAGTTGTTCCAGATATGCTTCAGAGAGATCTTGCTCTTCTGCGATCAGACGCAAAGGCACTGGACCTTCTCCATATTTTCGTCCTAATTCTACTATTACTGTAAGTCCGTATCGTCCTTTAGTGGATATTTTCATTGGGCATCGTCCTTTACTAAAATTGCTGAAATCAGTATAGCATAATTGTATCACTGGTTCTTGCAAATGACTTCACTAATGTTTTACGGTATAATGAAAGAACAAACGTACGCTAGGAGGATGTACATGCATAACGAACCTTTGGCCTTTCGCATGCGGCCCGAGACGATTGATGAAGTGATCGGACAAGACCACGTCATCGGCAACACTACTCCCTTATATCGGATGATCAAGAACGGGCATGTCCCGTCTCTTTTATTATATGGTGAACCAGGTATCGGAAAAACGTCACTAGCCTACGCAATTGCAGGTACGTCAAAACTACCTTTTATTGCGTTAAATGCGACCGTGGCAGGCAAGAAAGATGTAGAAGATGTAGTGAAAGAAGCACGAATGACAGGTAAAGTATTATTATTCTTAGATGAAATCCATCGTTTCAATAAATTACAACAAGATACGCTCCTTCCGCACGTAGAAAGCGGTTCGATTGTTTTGATCGGTGCCACGACGGAAAATCCGTTTCACGACGTCAATCCCGCTATTCGTTCGCGCTGTGGGGAAATTGTCCAATTGAAACGATTGCAGCCAAAAGATTTACTGGAATTGCTCGAGCGCACACTGAAAGACGAGAAAAAAGGGCTGGGTAAGGAAACGATCGAAATCACTACCGAGCAACTGGAGAAAATTTCAGAAGGTGTCAATGGAGATGCGCGAAAAGCGCTAACGTTCCTCGAATCATTACTTGCTGCAAGTGACGAAGAAGACGGCAAGATTATCGTAGAAGATGCATTGCTTGCTCAATTACTGACTAGAATTAGTTTACTAGGTGATAAAAAGGGTTCGCATCATTTTAATTTATTATCTGCTTTACAAAAAAGTGTACGCGGAAGTGATGTCGATGCAGCGCTTTATTATTTGGCCCAATTACTCGAAATTGGCGATTTAACTGCTGTTACCAGACGTATGCTCGTCATGAGTTATGAAGATATTGGTTTGGCAGCACCCGATGTCGGGAGCCGTGTTCTTGCGGCCACAGATGCAGCACAGCGTCTCGGTATGCCTGAAGCGCGTATTCCACTTGCTACGGCCATTATCGAGATGTGTTTGGCTTCCAAATCAAACTCTGCTTATAAAGCGATCGACGCCGCCACCAAAACATTGCATGAAAAGCCTACTGGCGAAATTCCGATGCATTTACGGGACACACACTATAGCGGTTCTGCAGCGCTCGGTCATGGGGGCTACGTCTACCCACACGCAACACCTGTTGGTACTTTCGGTGGTTGGACAGATCAGCAATACTTGCCTGACAGTCTAGTACATTCTAAATTCTACACGCCTGTAGAAGCAGGCGAGGAAACTAGAATGGCCGCCATTCACCAACGGCTTCAATCATTCAAAGGGAAAAAGAACCCACGTTAAACATCTAGCTAGATACAAAAATCCACGCCAACCTATAGTAGGTCAACGTGGATTTTTTCGTATTACTCGAACATCTCCGCATCTTTCGGCGTGGAGATCGCATCAATATCGTTAAAATAACTATACTTTGCATCGAGTTTTTGTTTATAACGGATATAATCTCGGCCAAAATAACTTGTGACATTTGCTGACATTTTCATGCCCGTCACAAACATCGTCTCCTCATTTACCGTCAACTCAACATCCAGCTTCTCTACTACCGGAAATCCACTATGCGTATGTACAAAATTTTCCGGTTGTGGGCTATTCACTGAAATCACTTCCATCATCTGACGATAGTCTGCAGGAGATAGGGAAAATTCTACCGCATAGCCGTAATCAATTTTCGCTATTTCCGCATCATGGATAAAAGGTTTCAACAGCGACAAGTCCATTACAGGAGAAACGAACGGCACCCACACACCAAGTAATTCCGTGCGTTGCTCTTCCGTCATCTCTTGCCATTCACTTTTTTCTTCTTCCAACGTTTCTTGCATAGCCAATTGATTACCTTGGCGGAATAGTTGAATAGTTTTCGCGCCTTGTTTTGGAATTTTCCAGACGACTTCTTCTGAAACCTTCAGTGGATTCTGTTCAATATCCGCCTGAACTTGTACATTTTTACTTGTACGTTTTGCAGGATCGGATGTGACGCTACTTTCATCATACGCGATATCGGCATGGACCGAGTCCAATTCATTCATCGCTTGTTCCGCTTTCTCCAATAAATCTTCCGCGCTCGACGGGGCAGAAGACGTTTTTCCGCATCCTGTCACTGTAAATAGCAGTACCGCCAGGAATAGAACGATCAAACTTTTGTTCATCAGGAAACTCCCCTTCAATCAAAACTATTAACAGTGTACTTCACAGCAACGCAGTTGTCACGAACCATTCCACCTGATTTATGGGGAAATTAGTCTACCGGCACAACCCAGTTATATGGATCTTCCATTTTACCCGTCTGGATGCCTGTAATCGTTTCATATAATTTCAATGAAAGTTCACCAATTTCGTTATGATTGATCTCGCATTTTTCTCCTTCATAGAACAGTTCTCCTATTGGGGAAATAACAGCGGCTGTTCCTGTACCAAATGCTTCTTCCAATGTGCCTGCTCGGTTAGCTTCCATAATTTCATCGATTGACACTTTACGTTCAGTAACGGGAATATCCCAGTCGATCAATAATTCGATCACTGATTTACGTGTGATGCCTTCCAAAATACTACCATTGAGGCTTGGCGTAATAACTTCTCCATTGATTTTGAAGAACACATTCATCGCGCCTACTTCTTCGATATACTGATGTTCTTTCGCATCGAGCCAAAGAACTTGCGAATACCCTTCCGCTTCCGCCACTTCTTGTGCTTTCATCGCGCCTGCATAGTTACCAGCCGTTTTCGCAGAGCCTGTACCACCTACTGCAGCACGGACATACTGTGATTCAACCGCAATTTTAACAGGATTGACTCCTTCTTTATAATACGGACCTACTGGAGACAAAATGATCATCAGTCGGTACGTTTTAGAAGGAGCGACACCTAAATAAGGCTGTGTCGCAAAAATGAATGGACGAACGTAAAGGGAAGTCCCCTCTCTATCCGGAATCCAATCCTTATCTAATGAAATCAATTCTTTCAAGGCAGTTAATACGAATTTTTCATCAAACATCGGCATGCATAATCTATCATTTGAGCGATTCAAACGTTTCATGTTTTCCTCTGGACGGAATAACACTACTTCCTTGTCTTCATTTACATACGCTTTTAATCCTTCAAATACAGTTTGTCCATAATGTAATACGATCGCGGCTGGATCTAGCAGAAACGGCTTGTACGGCTCAATACGAGGATCATGCCATCCCGTTCCATCCGTATAATCCATCACAAACATGTGATCAGTAAAAATCGTTCCGAAAGCAAGTGGATCATCCGCTGCCGGCTTGTCTTTTGGCGCGGAAGTTTCATAGTGTAAAATATGTTTTTCAGTTGACATACCTAACCCCTCCTACATATTATCTAATTTGTCCGGTTCCTCGAATCACAAATTTCGAAGAAGTCAGTGCTTCTAATCCCATCGGACCTCTCGCGTGAAGCTTTTGTGTGCTAATACCAATTTCTGCACCATACCCGAATTCGAAACCATCCGTAAAGCGAGTGGAGGCATTGACGTAAACAGCTGCCGCATCTACGCTATTCAAAAATTGCTCAGCATGCGCATCCGTCTGGGTAATAATGCTTTCCGAATGCTTCGTACTATATGTAGCAATATGTTCTAGTGCTTGCTGTACATTTTCCACGCTCTTTACGCGTACTGTCAAGTCCAAGTATTCTCTTGACCAATCATTTTGCTCAACAGCTGCGATAGTTGGATCAAATGCCTGTAGTTTTTCGTCGCCCTGTAATTGAACGCCTTGCTCTTGTAATGCGTGGATTAAACGCTTGCCGTGTTGCGCTAACCAGTTGGAATCGATCAAAACGGTTTCAATTGCGTTACAAACCGATGGACGATGTGTTTTCGCATTGACGACTATATCGATTGCCATTTTCTCATCAGCGGATGCATCGATAAATACGTGACAGTTCCCTGCACCTGTTTCGATGACGGGTACTGTAGATTCACGAATGACAGTTTGGATCAGCTTGGCTCCTCCACGCGGAATCAAGACATCTATATAGTCATTGAGTGTGAACAATTCTTTCGCCGTTTCTCGACTTGTGTCTTCTATTAACTGAACAGAATCAACTGGCAATGAACTTTTTTCAAGTCCACGTTGAATAACACGCCATAGCGCTAAATTGGAATATTTAGCAGAAGAACTTCCGCGCAATACGACCGCGTTGCCTGTTTTCAGTGCCAAAGACGCTGCATCCATCGTAACATTCGGACGCGCTTCATAAATCATGGCGATGACACCGATCGGCACGCGCTTCTTCACAATATGCAAGCCATTTTCCTTATGGATTTCTTCTAACGTTTCTCCAATCGGATCATGTAAGTCGATCAGTAGACGAACGCCTTCCGCCATCGCTTCAATTCTTTCAGGTGTTAATAAAATTCGATCGAGAACTGCTGATTCAATTCCTTTTTCGCGCCCTTCATCGATATCTTTTTTATTCTCTGCAAGCAACTGATCTTGTTCTTCTAGTAATTGCTCAGCGATCCATTGCAATGCTTGGTTTTTCTCTTCAGTTGTTGCCACGTTCAATACGATACTCGCTTCTTTTGCAGCTTTACCTTTATCTCTAATCTCACTCATATCCCATTCTCCTCTTTGATTATACTTGTACCCAGCGGTCTCGGTGAATGACTTCTAGCATCGGCTTGAATTCTTCCAATTTATCTTTATTAGAAATCGTTTGTTTTAATTGTTCAGACGAATAAGTGACTTCGCCCTTACCGATCAAACCATCTAAACCGAATACTTCCACAACTTCTCCAACTCCAAAATTCCCTTGTACTTTAAAGACGCCTGCCGGCAATAAACTGCGTCCATTATGGACAATCGCTTCTTCGGCACCTTGATCTACGTACAAACGGCCTGTCGATTCAGAATGAAGTGCAATCCATTGGCGATTCGTATTGATCGTGTTGGCAGCCGGACTGGAAATATACGTGCCGTCTCCATACCCTTTTAAAATATCTAGCAATTTTGATGGGCCGCGACCTGTTCCGATGAAGACCGGAACGGCTAGCGTATGAGCCGTTCGGGCAGCTAGTAATTTCGAACGCATACCGCCTGTACCGACTTTCGAGCCGACGTCATCCGCACCACCAAGCAGTTCATCTGAAATTTCATCCAACTTACTCAATCGTACAGCATCTGGATCTGTTCGTGGATTACTCGTGTAGATGCCGTTGACATCGGTTAAAATAATCAATTGATCCGCGTGCAAAAAGCCACTGACTAATGCGGATAGCATATCATTATCACCGAACGTTAACTCGTCAATGGATACCGTATCATTTTCGTTAATGATCGGCATGATGCCACGGTCAAGTAATTCAGACATCGCCGCAAATGCATTGCGGTATCGATCACGATCGGCAAAGTCATGACGTGTCAATAAAATTTGTGCCGGAATGACTTTATGCGAGCTGAACCTTTCGATATAAGACTGTATTAACAAACTCTGCCCAACCGCTGCTGCGGCTTGTTTCCCTTTGATCGTCTGCGGACGGGAGGAATAGCCGAGACGCGCAAAGCCTGCCGCTACGGCTCCCGACGAGACGACAATAACTTCATGCCCTACGTTTTTTAGCATCGCCAAGGCATCGACATGGTCATTGAATTTTACCTGATCGATTTCTCCACTATCATTCGTTAACGAGCTGCTACCGATTTTCACAACAATTCGCTGTCTCTTCATATAAATTCGCCTTCCATTTCTACATATCATCTACCTATATACAATAAAAAAAGCCCAATCGTCCCGATCTAATCAGGACGAAAGGACATAACTTCCGCGGTGCCACCATCATTGGATTCATTTTCACAAATCCCGCTTTCCTTCTAACGCCAAGGTGCGCGCCTGTGTTTACACAGGACTCAAAAGGCAGGTTCGACAAGGCATTGCGACGGAAACTTCCAGCCGATGATTTCCGCTCTCTAGCACATGCTATTTTATCTACTGATCCTTCTTCAACGTTCCATATCATTTCCCCAATCATACAATATTCAGAGTAATTGTCAAGCACTGCTACGTTACTTTCGCTGTAGCATACGGTCTAGTGCATCGATCGCATCCGCCGAAGTAGCCGCATCGACTTTGATAATATTTTGCTCAGCGCCTTCCATTATACTTTCGAGACTCCATAGTAAATGTGGCAAATCAATACGGTTCATCGTTAAACAAGGACACATTAAAGGATTCAATGAAATGATATCTAGATCAGGATGATTTTCTATCAACCGATTAACTAAATTCATTTCTGTGCCAATTGCCCATTTCGTACCAGGAGCGGCTGCTTCAATTTGATCAATAATATACTTGGTTGAGCCATTATCATCAGACTGCATCACGACTTCATGTGAACATTCAGGATGAACAATAATTCGACGATCAGGATCATTTTCACGTAGCTGACGAATATTTTCTACTGTAAAGTTTTCATGAACGGAGCAATGGCCTTTCCACAAAATCACTTGACACTCTTCGTCTAATCCATCGTATTCAAGTCTATCGATCACAGGATTCCATACCCCCATATGCTCAAGAGGCACACCAAGTCCATACGCTGTGTTACGTCCCAAATGCTGATCTGGTAAGAATAAAATCCGCTTTTTCTGTGTGAAAGCCCATTGGACGATTTCTTTCGCGTTCGACGAAGTGACGGTTGCGCCTCCATTACGACCAACGAACGCCTTAATGGCTGCCGTTGAATTCACGTATGTTAGTGGAAGAATCGTATCGCCAAAACGTTCTTGCAAGTCTTTCCACGCTCGTTCCGTCTGGTAGATATCCGCCATGTCTGCCATCGAACAGCCGGCACGCATATCCGGTAAATAGACGGTTTGATTTTCCGTTGTTAAGATATCCGCTGTTTCCGCCATGAAGTGCACGCCACAAAACACGATATGTTCCGCTTGTTCGTTCGCGGCACAAATTTGTGCTAGTTGCAATGAATCTCCTGTAGCATCCGCAAATTGAATCACTTCATTTTTCTGGTAGTGATGGCCAGGAATAAATAATTTATTTCCTAGTGTTTGCTTAATCGTCCGAATCTTTTCTTCCATTTCGCTAACCGTATACTGTTTATATCGTTCGGGTAACATAGCGTTTGCTTGTTCTTTTATCAGTTCCAACATCGACATATTCTTCAGTCCCCCTGTGTAGTGAGTTGTATAGTAGCACTAATGTCCGCCGCAATGACAGAATGCGTCAATGCGCCGACCGATATGTAATCAACTCCTGTCTTGCCGTAAGAAGCGATCGTCTCCTCCGTAATCATGCCAGATGCTTCGGTTATGATATGCGGAGGTACGAGTGGTAACCAGTCCGTAATTTGTTCGGGCGTCCGGTTATCAAACATAATAATATCTACGTTTGCTTCAATAGCTTCCTGTAGTTGCGCTAGCGATTCGATTTCTACTTCTATTTTCACGGTATGACCTAATCGGGTCCTCAGCAGTTGCACAGCATGTGTAATAGAGCCTGCATACGCTAAGTGATTATCTTTTAGCATCACGGCGTCGTATAAACCATTCCGGTGATTAAATCCGCCACCCGTACGAACCGCATATTTATCGAGCATGCGAAGCCCTGGCGCTGTCTTGCGTGTATCACACACTCTAGTTTCCGTTTCCGCTAATAACGCGGTGAGGTCAGCCGTTTTCGTCGCAATCGCAGTCATTCGCTGGATACAATTTAAGATGACACGTTCCGCAGTCAACAGACTTCTGACAGAACCTTTTATTTTCGCGAGTACTTGTCTGTCTACTATTTTATCGCCATCCTCTACTTGGCACGTGACTTCTACAGAAGGATCCATCACGTGAAAACCTGTCGTGATGACATCTACTCCGCAAAATACACCCGAAGTTTTAGAGATGATGTGCATTTCACCTATTGCGTTCGCAGGAAATAATGTATGAGCTGATAGATCGCCATCTCCTACATCTTCAATGAAAAACTGTTCAAGCATCGAGACCAATTTGATTCTGTTCATCTGCATTCTCATAACCTTCCTTTTCACCAGGTGTCTTTACATCTATCTTTACATATATGCCGTTATATGACAAGATGAATATATTATTTATTGCAGGAGGTCATTCAATTGCATTACTTTGATTACGCTGCCACGACACCTCTTCGTGAAGAAGCCGCTTCAGTCTATGTGTCAGTCTCTCAACAACAGTTTGGCAACACGACGAGCTTGCACGACGTAGGAGGGGCTGCACAAAACGTATTGGCCCATAGTAGACAAAACTTGTCTGCACTTCTTGGTGTACGTTCTGAAGGGCTATACTTTACTTCAGGCGGGACGGAAAGCAACACGCTTGCCCTAGTATCTTTAGCGGAGTCGGCAAAGAACAACGGACAGCATATAATTCTTTCGGCCGCGGAACACCCTTCTCTGCATTCAGCTGCAGCGTATCTGGAAAGACAAGGCTTCCGTACGACGACAATCCCATATACAACGGCAGGCATCATCGATTTACAAGCGCTTGAAGATGCTATTACGGACCAAACGACTGTCGTGTCCGTGCAACACTGCAATCCAGAGATCGGTACCATTCAACCCATCCGATCCATATCGGAATTACTAAAACCTAAAGGCATTTATTTGCATAGCGACTGTGTACAATCATTCGGTAAATTATCTGTGCGTGACATCTCTCCATATGTAGACAGCTTGTCGGTATCCAGCCATAAAGTGCACGGTCCAAAAGGCGTTGGTGCCGTCTATATCGATCCACGCATTCGTGCAGTCCCGCTATTTCCAGGTGCTACGCAAGAGAAAGGATTTAGAGGCGGAACGGTGAATGTACCTGGAATTGCTGCATTCGTTACGGCAGCTGAACTGGCACATCCTAATGTAGAGAAGTATCGTGCCTTGCGCGCTCTTTTCCTGAACATACTCTCTGCACATCCTAAAGCATTTACTATCTATAGTAGTCCGCAGTCGTCTGAACAACTTCCGCAAATTATCGGTCTATGCGCCAAACACTCAGAAGGACAGCGCATTATGTTAGAATTAAATAGAAGAGGATTTGCGGTGTCGACAGGCAGTGCTTGTCAAGTCGGTCAGCAACAGTCATCTATGACGATGAGCGCGATGAATATACCCGCCCACGTAGCAAAAGGATTTGTTCGGATTTCATTTGGCGAGACGTCGACTAGCGAAAGCGTTACCCAATTAGCAAAAGCGTTGCTCGAAGTGGCGGTATCTGCACAAACCCCGATAGATATTTTATAGATAGCAGGTGAGTGTTTTGAGAAAAAAAGTAAAAGTGGCAGGAGAACAGCGCCGTGATGTAATTCTCCAGACATTAAAAGAAGCAAATCACCCCGTAACGGGTGCAGAATTAGGTGAACTGACAAAAGTCAGCAGACAAGTGATCGTCAGTGATATTAATTTATTGAAGGCAAAAGACGAACCGATCATGGCGACCAATCAAGGATACCTATACACACGGTCAACTAAGAAAGTAAAAGACGTAGAAAAGATCATCGTCTGCAAACATACGCCTAGTCAAACGGAAGAAGAGTTGCACATTTTAGTCGACCACGGCGTAACCGTGAGAGATGTCCGGGTAGAACATCCTGTGTATGGTGATGTGCGTGCATCCATCATGGTATCGAACCGACAAGAAGTGAAGACATTCATTGAACAAATTCAACAAGCACAAGCTCCTTATCTATTGAATTTAGACGAAGGCGGCATTCATTTACATGCTATTTCCGCTCCACGAGCAGAACAACTACACGATGCAGAAGAAGCATTAAAAAAAGCGGGATTCCTAGTCGAATAGGAATTCCGCTTTTTTATGGAAATAACCAAATACCGAATAAAGGTCCCGCAAGTGCACCGATAATCGCAGATAACGTCATGGCAACCGAACTCATGGAAGCCGTTTGTTCTCCGTATTCGAGCGCTTTAGAAGTTCCAATAGCATGCGCACCGACTCCGAGACCAATGCCTTGCCCAATGGCTGTATCAATCTTCAACCAGCGATTGATCCACGGACCCATAAGGATTCCAGCGAGTCCGGCGATAATGACTAACACCGTCGCTAGCGAAGGAATGCCACCGAGTTCTTCAGCTATTTGCATAGCGATAGGCGACGTAATAGACTTCGGTAAAATACTCGCTAAAAGTTCGGTTGAAAACCCGGCGAGTCTCGCTGCTAAGACACCTGTCATCATCCCGACAATTCCTCCTACTACGACTCCACCAAAGATCGGCAACAGATTTTTCTTGATAATATCTCTCTGTTTATAAAGAGGAATGCACAGTGAGACGATGGCGGGACCAAGCAATGCGTCGATCCATTTGCCTCCTACCATATACGTTTCATAGGATGCATTGAATAACGACAACACGATAATCACCACAATAGTCGTTGTCATAATAGGGACTAGAAAAGGCGAACGTAACCTGACGTAGACGGCGTTCATTACAAAATATAGGATAACTGCCAACAAGATCATGGTCAAAGCCAGTACTACTGTATTCATGAAAGAGTTCCCTCCTCTTTCACATGACGCTTGGCCATAGCTTGGCTCACTAAACTTGCGACGACCATCGTGATCAATGTACTACCGATTGTGATCAAGATTAGGAGACTGCCTTTGCCCGCAAATACATGGCCATAATCCATCACACCCACCGTAGCGGGAATTAGATACAGCGGCAAAGTCGATAGAAAGACATACGCGCCTTTTTCCACCCAGCGAAGTGGAATGACTCGGATCGATAACAGTCCCCATAACACGAGCAAACCGATAATGCTTCCCGGCAACGGAATGGAAAGTTTCGCCCGTAAAAACTCTCCTGCTAGAAATAATATGTATAAAAATCCTACTTGCAAAAGTGTGATACTAATTTTCACTCCAACACTTCCTTATCTAATTCGTATATGTAGAAAAAATGAATACCTCTTCATTATAGGGAATAGTCAGATAAAAACCAATACTTTCCTTGTGATTACCGAGCAGTATTCAGAGTATTCATTCTAGCGTTGACACTTCCAACCTACTCATGTATAGTGTAAGAAGCCGTATTGGGCAAGTTGTCAATAATAGGCTTGCACGTTACGTGTGGAGATGGATTTCTAATTGCCGAGGAGGAATTATTATGCACCAAGGTAAAGTGAAGTGGTTCAGCAGTGACAAAGGATATGGGTTTATCGAAGCGGATGATGGTGAAGATGTATTTGTACATTTTACCGGAATTGCTACGGATGGATTCAAGACACTGGCTGAAGGTCAAACAGTTTCTTTTGAAGTAATTGAAGGAAATCGTGGTCCACAGGCGGCTAACGTATCGACTCTTGAGGATGAAGTGTAACCTCATCTCGGCGCAAACAGCTGAATTTCTAACATAAACAAAGCATCCACGCAGTTGCGGGATGCTTTTTCATTATTTATTTGGAGCCGTACTGATCTTGTTGATTTCTCTTCCAAGGAATTGTAGCTGGTCTCCTACAGTACAGTCGGCAATACAAAATTGATGCGCGCCTGTTTTGCCGCGTTCGTTTGTTAGTTGTTTTTTGACGTAACAACCTTCACAATATATATCGAGCAATTGATTAATTTCTTTCATGACAACTACTTTATCCATTAGAAAAGAACTCCCACCTTTCTTCCTTCTATTTTAAGTTGGCTGACGGGATGTTGCAAGTGTTTCTACATTTTTTACAATTCATTACCAGATTGGAGAGATAAATCTCATGTTGGAAGTGTACATAGACGGTGCTAGCGCAGGCAATCCTGGGTTGAGCGGAATTGGTGTGTATATTAAAGGAGAAGGACAGGACGTTCGGATTAGTGAGCCGATTGAGCCAACGAACAATCATCACGCAGAGTTTCAAGCGCTGGTGAGAGGGCTTGAGGAGGCCTCTAAGCTAACGACGGGCATGGTGTCGGTAAGGTCTGATTCGACAGTGGTCGTGCAGTCGATGGAGAAAGAGTTTGTGAAGAACGAGCAGTATGCGCCTTATTTGAAGGCGGCATTGAAACTCGTAGCGACGTTTGATTTTTTCTTTATTAAGTGGATTGCGGACAGCACAAACAAGACGGCGGATACGCTTGCACGACAGGCGATATTGATGCAGAAGAAGAAAAAATAATAAACGAAGTGAGATGTTTCGTCATCTTGTGAGAACTGTCACTAAAAAGTGTACTGCTAGTGCTTTATTTTTATTCGTAAAGATTGTTTTTCATAATGGCCTTTTTGGCAGGGGGTTAAGTGTTTGCAACTTGTTGATCCACGCTGTAGCTGGACGCGTGTCTTATGGGCGGGGCGGTGAACCATACCCCTCGCTTCGCCTCACTCGCAAAAGCCGTTCTTCGTTACAGCTCTCGCTGATCCTCTCGGGAGTCGCCGGCTGTAGCGAAGAACAACTAACCGACTTCAGAGAAGCTTCCTCAATAAATGCGCCCTTTTGCTAATTAAACCACTCTTCCTATTTACGATACCATTTTCTTTGATAGGTCTATATAAGGTTTTAATTGTATTTTTAAGGAGAAAATCCTTCATACATTGTTTTTTAAGAAACTACTCCCCAAGCGACTGATACTCTGCGGCAAGACCTTTTTGAACGCCTGGTCTGTTCGCAATGCGATGAGACCATTCCAAGAGATGGGTATATTCCTCCATGTTTAAAAATTCATATGAGCCTTCATACAATTTTCCTAAAGCTAAACGTCCGTACCAAGACCATATCGCAATATCTGCAATAGTATAAGTATCACC